>CALCXY010000001.1 GCA_937906345.1 Candidatus Woesearchaeota archaeon
TAATAAGTGTTGCAAAAAACAATGCATACTTCTCACGCTTTTCCAAAAAAGAACCTATCCCTTTTAATCCTGAATATATTTCTCCAATTTCTTTGAACATCAATACCGTCCTCCCAAATAAACATCTTTTATCTTTTTATCTTTAAGAATCTTTTTATCTCCACTTAAAACAATCTTTCCATCTTCTAACAAATAGGTTTTATCAGCAATCTCAATTGCTTTTTTAGCGTTCTGCTCAACAATAATTAAAGCTATCCCATCTGAACGTAATTTATGAATAATCTCAAATAATTCTTTTTGTAACTTAGGAGATAATCCAAGTGAAGGCTCATCAAGCAACAAAACAGATGGATTCTGCATTAATGCCCTACCTAAAGCTAACATTTGTTGTTGCCCTCCACTTAATCCATAAGATAACTTATGCTGCCTCTCTTTAAGAACAGGAAACTTTTCAAAAACCATTTCAATATTTTTCTCAATCACTTCTTTATCTTTAATTAAGTTACATCCAATCTCCAAATTCTCACGAACAGTTAAGTTTCCAAAATTAATCCTTCCTTGATTCACATAACTAATTCCTATTTCATTTAATTCATGAGTTTTTAATCCAGTAATATCTTTTTCTTTAAAGATGATCTTTCCAGCTGTAACATCTGCTATATTAAAGATTGATTTAATCACAGTTGTCTTACCAGCACCATTAGGGCCTATAATAGCAACAATCTCAGAAGGTGCTATCTCAATCGAAACTCCTTTAAGCACTTCAAGTTGCTCATATCCTGCATGTAAATCTTTTATCTCTAACATTAAATTAACTCCAATTTTTTATCCTTAATTAAAACCATTTTTACAGGAATTGTAGGTTTTCTAGATAAATCCAAATCTATGGTTCCTGCTAAACCAGTAAACTCTTTTAAATCTAAAATCGAACCAGGTAATTCACCATTTTGCGAAGCTTTCCAGATTAAATTAATAACATCATAACCAAATCCAGCCTCTGCATTTCCATCTTGAGAACCAAACAATTCTTCAAACTTAACATTCTGTTCAGTTCCTTCAATCATATACAATTGTGCTGCTGCATAAACTCCATCTAACTCATCAATAGTTTTATGTAAATTTGTAGCAACTGGAACATCTGTAAAGACAATTTTCCCATTATATTGGTCTTTTATTTGTTTTACAATTAAATCAGGCCTTAAGTCAAAAACATAGATGGCATCTGGTTCTTTATCAACTAATTTAAGAATTTGAGTTTTTTGATCAGGATCTCCTGCTGTGTAGTATTCAATTCCAACAATTGAAACACCCTCCTCAACAAACTTTTTCTCAGCAATATCCATAAGTGCATGCCCTGCTTCTATATTTGTAGATAACAATCCAACTTTTTCAATACCTTTCTCTTTGAAAAATTCTGCAGCAAGAGTTGTTAAATCTTGAGTAGTTTGAAAATACTGATACACATTATCATATTCTTGAAAATCTGCATACGTTAATGAGGTAACAACAGGTTTATTATCTTCTTGCACTAAAGGAATAACACTTGCAGATGCTCCTGACATGGTTGTAAAAATAATATCTGCACTTTTTAATTTTTGGTAAGCTGTTATCCCTTCTTTTGGTTGATTTTTATTATCTTCAATTAATAAAGTAATTCCAGCACCTTGTGCATTTAATTCTTCAACTGCTTTTTCAGCACCCATTGCAACATGTGTTCCATGAATAGCAGCTGGACCTGTTAAGGTAACTAATAATCCAATAGTTAATCCTTCACTATTCTCAGTTTGTGGTGCACACGCTATCATCACCAATACTATTCCTAAAAATACAAATATTTTTCTCATAATCATTCCCCCAAATACGCATTTAAGACTTTTTTATTATTTTGAATATCTTTTGGTTTTCCTTTTGCAATTACTTTTCCTTCATCCAAAACATACACATAATCAGCTAAGTCCATGACAAAGTTCATATCATGTTCTATTAATACAATTGTTTCACCATCTTTATTTAATTTTAGTAAAATGGTTTTAATTTGTTTCCTTAATTGTGGATTTACTCCTGCAACTGGCTCATCTAACATTAGTAAGGTATGAGGTTTGGCTATTGCAACTGCCAAATCAAGTAATTTTCTTTGACCATAGCTTAAATCTGTTGCAAATGTCTCACCTGGTTTCTCTAAACCAACCAATGACAAGCTATCTTTAATTTGTTTATCATCTCCTTTTGGATGAACAAGTATATTATTTATTAATTTTTCATCCTCATTACTTAGTGCAATTGCAATATGATC
>CALCXY010000002.1 GCA_937906345.1 Candidatus Woesearchaeota archaeon
ATCAGGATACAGAGCTGATTTCTTTAATGGAAGTTATAAGATCAGCAACATAACAGGTTCTGGTTCAGGAGAAAATGATACATTCTCTCCTGCAATTATTAATGAATCTATCGGACCTAATCAAAACTTTACAGTCAATAAAATTAATTTTAATGTTTCTACAAATGAACCAGGAAACTGCACATTCTCGTACAATAATACTGCAAATACTTCAATGACAAACTTAAATGCTACGTTACAAGGCTATACTAATAATTACACTGCTCCTGGACCTAATAATATAACATTCTATTGTAATGATACTATTGGTAATTATAATAATACAGAGCTCTTTGACTTTTATGTATTAAGAGGAGATTCTTGTTCAGATGGTAATGAGTGTTATAATAAATTAGATACATCCCATGTTGATTTAGGCATTATTCAAATGTGTGCAGCAACTAATTCTATAAATAGTGTAGATTCCTGTTATAATGAAAGTGATTATTGTGCAAACAATATAGGAAAATCTTGTGATATATCAACTGATGGCACTAATGGAAGAAAAGGAGTATGTACTCCTAATGGCTGTGCTAATACCACCATAGTCTCAGGAGAATACGGTACTGGCCTCTCAGGAGGAGTTGCAGCAACCTTCCATAGTGGTAATGAAAATGCATCCTGCGACTCTACTAGAATTGGTATGATTTGTAATTCAACTGGAGATACTTTAACACCTTTAGGAGATAGTATGTGTAGTTCTGGTGATATTTGTGGCGCAACATCACCAACCATAGATTGTGTTGATACTACATGCTCTACTAGCGAAGCTAATACCTTAATGGATACATGTGGTAGTCAAGGTTGGGCTTGTATGTCTGCTTATGCAGGAGGAGGCTTTGTCCAAGATGGAATATGTGATAATGGTGAACCAGGAACATGTCAAACATCTGGACATATTTGTAATACCTCTAATACTCTTACGCATAATGGTTGTGATGGAGCCTGCATTGATGATGATCCTTGCGACGCAACACTTACAGATGGAAATTATGATAATTCCTATGGTACCTGTTCAGGTAGTGATTGTGTAGCATCAGGAGGAAACACAGCCCCAGTTATTAATCAAGTAATAATAAACACAACTGAAGACAATAATTACACTACAGCAAATGTAACAGCCTGGATTAATGCAACCGACGCAGATGCAAATACTATAAATGCATACATACGATGGTTCAACAACAGCATTGAATGGCCAGACCAAACAGACACAAGAGTAACCCCAATAGCAGATAATGTCTTTGTCCTAGTAGACACCGTAAACTGGAGCCTCACCAGAAAGAACGAAAACTGGACAGCCATGATACAAATAGATGACGGAACAGTAAACGCTACTGCATTTGTAAACGCATCCTTAATAGTAAACAACTCACCTACAAATATTACATTTACAGCATTCAATGCAACAGGACTTACAAATTACACTAATGAGACTCTTTACTTTTGGTACCAACTAACAGATAGAGACAACGAAACAACATTCACAACATACTATAGATGGTTTAAAGATGATGTAGGAATAGGACAAAACGGCACAATAAACATCACATTAGATACATTAACAAACATCTCATTCATCAATTCAGACAACACATCATCAGGAGAAGTATGGAACATAGAAATAACCCATTACGATGGAAACTCCAACTCAAGTCCAACAAACTACACCATGACCATAGCAGATGCAATACCAGTGATATACCAAGTAATCATCAACAGCACCTCTGTCCTTAACAGAACAGATGAAAACCTAACCTGTTGGGTAAACGCAACAGATACTGATGGAGATACTATTAACGCTTACACAAGATGGTTTAATGAATCCACAGAGATTGATGACAATACAGATGTAAGAACAGCAAGCATAAACGATAACGTATTCACCTTAATAGATTCTATTTATTTCCCAAACACTACAAAGAATCTCAATTGGACCTGCATGGTACAAATAGATGATGGAACTGCTAACGCAACTGCATGGATCAATTCATCAATATTAAACATAACAAATACCCCCCCAGGAATTCCTCTCCAATCATATCCTATATTTAATTCATCTATCACGAATAGATCTACTGTCTTCAATTGGACAGGTGTAGGAGATATAGATAACGACACAGTTTCCTATATCTTAAAGATTGAGCGTATAAACTGTGGAGACCAAAACCTTAATTGTCATACTTCTTCCATCGAGGTAAAATATATTGAAGATACTGAATATATTATCATAGAAAATCTTGATGTAGATTCAAGATATAATTGGAGTATTAATGCAACTGATAATGAAAGTGATGTAGGATCTGCTGATTCCTTCAACTTCACAGTAGACTCTAAAATAAGCATTGCATTAACTAATGCAACTATAGACTTTGGAACCTTAAATGGAGGAGTAATAAATGACACTGAAACAGGCACTCCAACCCCTGTTATGATTGAAAATGATGGTAATGTCTTTGTTAATATAACAATTAACGCATCAAAATCTCTTTGGACAGCAGCTAATTCAGGAATTAATACAGAATTCTGGCAGTTCCAAGCAGGAAATCATTCAGAAACTCCTTCATTCAATTGGTCAGGTTCACAAAAAACATTCACAGATGTATTAGATAGTGAAACTCAAGTAATTAGAGAGCTTAATTGGAGCGACGCTACTGATCAAGCAGAGCTTGACTTTAACATAACAGTGCCTGAAGATGAGTTTGCTGGCTCTAAATCAGCAACAATTACAATAACAGCTAGGTGGTATACAAATGCGACAACATAAGATACTGTTAATTATGGTGATGGTATTACTTTTCGCTAGCTCTGCTCACGCATTAGGTATCAGCCCTGCTAAGAAAATACTAGATCACGAACTAGGAGTAAGAGAAGTTACATTCAAAGTCTATAATGATGAAAATAAAGATATGCGTGCTGTATTATTCACAAAAGGAGATCTTGATGAATATATTAAGGTAAAAGAATCACTAGTGACCTTATCACCTAATGATGAATATAAAGAATACACTTTCATAATTGACTTACCAGAGGATATTGGAGATCCAGGTATACATACTACTGAAATAATAGTTATGGAGCTTCCTGATGATTACCAAGGAGAATCTGGAATAGTTTCAGCTAAAGCATCTGTTGTTGCAGAATTAAATATTAGGGTTCCTTATCCAGGTAAATATGCTATTGCAAATATGGAGGTTTCATCTGCTGAAATTGGAGAAGAAGTTAAATTCACAATTCCAGTACAAAACTATGGTAAACAACAAATCTTCCATGCCAAAGCAAATATAGAACTCTTTGGTGCAACCTATGAACGTATTGCCTATATTGAAACAAACGACATCCCAATTAACAAAAAAGAACAAGGTAAATTGTTTGCTATTTGGAAAGCTGATGTAAATCCAGGAGTTTATCATGCTAAAGCAACTATTTATTATGATGATCAAAAGATTGAGATTGAAAAAGACTTTAATGTAGGATCTGCAGGTTTAGAAATCACTAAGATTTTAGCAGAACCATTCAAATTAGGCGATGTTGCTATCTTCGATATTTTCATTAAAAACAATTGGAATGATATTATCAAGGGAGCACATGGTAAAATGACTATTAAAGGAGATGATGGAACAGTATACTCAACTTTCAACACTGAAACCATTGATATAGATTCCTATGATGAGGAAATGCTCAAAGCATATTGGAATACTAGAGATGCAACAGTAGGAACCTACACAATGGAAGTGGTTATCGAATGGGGATCTCATATGATTGAAAAAGTCCAAGAAATCCAAGTGAACCTAGATTCCATTAGTGTATCACCAACAGGATTAGCAACTGGAGTAACATCATCCATATTCTCAAAAGAATCCATCTTAACAGTATTAGTATTCATCCTAGTAATTATTAACATTGGATGGTTCTTTTACTTCAGAAAAAAGAAAGTATAAGGAGAATAGAATTTAAAAAAAGTGTAAAAAGATTAATTCAATCAGTAAAAAAATACAAAAAAAGAAATTAATTAAATTTTCCTAAAAATAACTCTTAATGTACTATTATAAAATCCTTTTTTCATAGTAGCAGGAGTTACTGCCCTAATCATTAAACTCCTATTACTATTCCCATTTAAAATAAAATAATTATCTTCATAAAAAATATTTGGCCTCAAAGATCCAAATGTTTTTAACTCCACTCTAACAGGTTCATCTGCAGTATTATTAAGAACAATATCTTTCCTCCCTACAACTCCAGGCCCTAATGTTCCAAAATGCAGCCCATCAGTATCTACATTAAATCCCATTTTACGCATATTCCCTTGAAATTCTAAATCTATAGGAATGTGTATAATTTCAATGATAGAAGCAGTTGAAAAATGGATATATAAAACAAGAATAATAACCCCTATAATAATTCCTAAAGTCCCCCCAACTATATGCTTTTTATATTTCACTTTAAAACCTTATTTTTTCTGTTTTAATTCCTTTAGATACATAAATGAAATAGAAACAAAAAATACTAATAATATGATAATAACTGCTAAAAGAAAATTAGTTGTTGAAAATACTGTTGCTGGTTTCTCAATAACAGCATCCTGCGTTAAATAAAACTCGACAGTTTTTGTGGTAGTCTTTCCTACATAATTAACATTAATATCAGCTGTATATACTCCTATTTGTAGATTATTTTTCTCAAAAAATAATTCAAGAGGTTTAATTTCCCAAGGATCTAAATTAAATGTTTCACTATTTATTGTTTTCACAACATTATTCCCTGATTTAATATCAATTTGTACACTCGCATCATTAATAATTTCATTCCATTTTGAAGCCACATCTAATGTGATTTTTCCTACATTATTAGAGGTATTAAGATTAACATTTTCAATTTCAACTAAAATATCTCCAATTAAAAAAGTTCTTTCAACTTCTCTTACTTCATCCCCATAAGTTGCAGTAGCCTTAGCTGTATAAGTTCCAACAGGATTCTCTTTAGAGTCCCATTCAGCAAAGACTTCTTTTGATTTGAAGGATTCTACTGTAACCTCATCTGTCACTAAAGATGCTACTTCTTTATTATCGTTATTAAAAACTTTAATATTTACTTTTTGATTAATTAAAGAACCTTTCCCAACATTATCGAGGGTTAATTTAAAAAATACTTTTCCTCCTTTTTTTATACTAGAGGCTTGATCAAATGTCATCCTCAAAAAATGACCGTCATAAGGAACAAATAATTTAATAACATGTGCTACTGCAACTCTTGCTACAATTCCAGAAGGTCTTTGATAAGGACTCCCATCAGGATTTGATGGAGGATCTGTTTGTGCCACATACACCTTTATCTTATGATCACCAGGAATCAACTCTTCTTCATTTACATTAATATCAAAAACAATATCTTTTCTTCCTTCTAAATGAACTAACCCTAAATTTTCTATGTCATGAAAATTAAAATCCTTAATATCTATTGGACCAGTTACAAAAATTTTAACCCAATCTTCTCCTTTAGGCATGACTGTAAATTTAACATTTTCAAGAGAATCTACTCCATAGGTTAATTCAGTTATAGGAGGTGTTAATCCCATACCAACTTCTCCAGTAACAAAAATAGAAAAGAAAAGAATAAACAATAGTGAAACTAATAAAACACCTATTTTTTTCATTGACATTAGTAAAATATCATCATTTCATGTATTTAAATGTTTTTATTAAGAAAGTGATAATAATTTTATGATACAGCTGCAGCTGTAAATGTAAGGGTTTGAGTAAATGCTCCAGCATGCTCATCTTCTGGAATAGTAACATTCACTACAATAAAAGCTTCATCATCAGTATCAGTAAAATTTAAATCAGATACAAATTCTGTTCCTGCAGCTTTAGGTAATGCAATATATGCATGCTGAGGAGTTGTGCAATTTCCTCCAGTACTATTCATATTTATAACATTAGCACAGCGAATCATAAAACAATTATTAGTAGTAATACATCCTGCTGTTCCTGAAAAGTTTCCGTTACCTGCTGTAACTTGTTCTTCCATATAAATCTCTATATCTACATTAATAGATCCATCGTTTTGAATAGTAATATTCTCTGTTATATTTGATGTATTATATCGATCAGTATCAAAAGGTCCACCATGAGTATACGTTGAATTTTCACTTGAATTCCATTCTCCAGGTTGTAAAGAACCTAAATCTATCGCACTTACTGGTAATGAAATAGCAGTAGAAGATGCTACTGTTGCTGATAATGTAGCAGTACCAGTATTATTAGTTGCAAGCATACCTGTTATGCCTAAACCTGTTTCAATTTCTCCAATCCTATTAAGACTAAAAACCATACCTACAAAAACAACAGCTATCACTAAAACAACCATATATGCAATGTGATTATTGTTGACTTCTCCCATTTTAAGTTGCACTCCCTGCAAATGTAATTGAATTGGTTATAGTTAATACTGCCTCATCCGAAGGAATTGTAAGATTAATAAGGAAAAATGCTTGATCTTTTGAATCAGTATAATTTAAATTAGTAACAAAAGCATGCCCAGCAGCAACCTGCATTTGTGTATATGTCTCATTTCCATCAGTACATTGAGTTCCTGCAGATCCATTATCCTCAACAAGAGCGCATCTTACCATATAACAAGTTGCTGGACTGTCTGCTATACAACCTGTGGATCCTAAAAAAGGCCCTTTTCCAATGGCATCACCGGTTTGATTTTCATCATAAATCTCTATGTCAAGAGGAACTGAACCATCATTTTGTACTGTAAAATTAGAGGTAACATTAGTACTATTCCAACCAGCAGTAGTCTCAGCTCCACCCTCAGTATAAGAAGAATTCTCACTTGCATTCCAAGATCCAGGTTCAATAGCACCTAAATCTATTGTATTCGAAATAGTAATAAAAGTTGTTGTTGCAACTGTCACATCTACTGTTCCTGTTGCAGCCCCTGTTACATCAGATATTGATCCTTCAATTAAATTTATTCTATAAACACTAAACATAGTACCTACCACAATCACTATAACTGTCAAAGATAGCAATACAGCTATATGATTATTATCCATCTCGCTCATTTTTTGGCATTACTACTTCTGCTTTTAACGTTCCAACAGCACCTGAAGAACCAGATCCTGGTTCAATTCTATTTGAACTATCTACAAATCCACTATTTCCTTCAGCAATTGCTAACTTACTTCTCAATACTTTAACTTCCTTAAAAAGTGTTACTCCACTAATTAATGATATTAATACTACTAAGAAAACTAAATAGATCAAACCCCTTTTGGAAATTTGCTTCATTAACCTTTCTTTTAGAAATTTACTTTATAAACTTTTCCATTATTAAACATACAAAAAAACAAAATACAAATTAAATAATAGTTAAGACATTATTAAAATATCATAAATATATCAATATGATACTATTAATAAATTAATTCTAAAGAGAAAGTTTTAAAAAGATATCAAGATGATATACTAATAAATGGCAGATTTATTACATATACGAGTCGGAAAAAAGTTAAAAGAAGAGATGAATAAACTCATTGACTCTGGATTATTTTCTAATCAAGCAGAATTAACACGAGAAGCTGTAAGAGATCTTATTCTAAAATATAATAATGAACTAAAGAAGAAAAAATGAAAAAAGATTATCACTCTGCTAGGAACTTAATTTTCATATTCTTTATTGTAATTGCAATTCTCTTCATAGCTGATATTTTCCCTGAAAAAGAGTTTTTTGACATTAGTGGAGCAGCATCAGGTACAATTACTATGTGTATTAATTATCAACCAGAGATTAATGGAACATGTAATAACACTGCAACTGTCGATACAGAATATAGCTGTATAATCAATGGTTCTGGAAGAAATAATGATGAAACTACAATATTTTTAGATAATACTACCTTATTTGATATCAACTCATCAGGAGGGATTGAATTTACCCCTGCATCTGGTGATCCTGAAAACTCATCTATTCTCTTAAGTGTTGAAGATAATTCTACTTGTGCAAATAATAGAACAAGTTACGCATTTACCTTAAACATCAGTGGAACCTGTTCTAATACAGTCCCAGAATTAAACATATCTTGTAATGTTTCAGCACCTCTAGATATCTATTATACCTGTCAACTCAATTATACAGACGTTGATGAAAATCAATTTGTTAATTTCACTGATAATGTTTCAATTTTTGAAATAAACCAAACAGGAGGAATTAATTTTACTCCAAATTCAGCTGATTTAGGAGTTTATACAGTAAAAATAACTCTAGCTGATAATTCTACTTGCAGCAATAATGTTACAACAGGCACATTTGATATTAGCCTTGAAAGAGTGTGTGGAGATACGGTTTGTAATACTAATGAATCTACAACTACCTGCACTGCTGATTGTGGTACTGCAACTACACCTGCAGAAGAAGTAAAAAAAGAAGAAAAACCAAGGAGAACAGCTTCACCTTCTAAAAAAATATCAGGACCATCAGTTTCAAAACCAAGCTCAAAACCAAAACCTTCTAAACCAAAACCTTCAACCCCACCAGGATTAGATAAAGGTAAAGGCAAAGCACCAATCTCTGACTTAGTTGGAAAAGGTGCAGGATTCTTAAGTACATTAACAGGAATCATAAAAGAAAATATTTCAATTCCAATGATATTTATTGCAATACTATTAGCCATTTGCGGGTTTATGATCTACAAACTTAAAAAACCTAAAAAATCTTAGTTTTTTTCTAGTAGTTCCAAGTTTTCTTAAATTTCTCCATATTTTTATTGTAAAAACTATTGAAAAGTAAAAACACCCTTCTTTCCCAATATACCTACATAATTATATAAAATACCTACATAATTAGTTAATTTTATAAAGGGTAAAACGCTTTTACAAGTATTTCAAGGGATTGAAAAGGAGAAACGAGTTATTAGTTAGAATTAGACAGTTTTATCAAGAGAGCTCTCTCAAAAAATACACATATACCCTTTTTTTAACATTAATTTTTTTATCATCCATGTTTTTTATTTTCTCAGAAGATTCTTCAATAACCGGATTTGTTACAGCTGAAACAAACATTATACATAGTATACATCCTACCAATATTTCTTTTAATTCTTCATCTCAAACAGAGCTTACCCTTAATAAAAATATTATCTCATTAAAAACATCTGGAAGTATTTTAGGATCAGGCAATGTTAAACTATATCTTGAAGTCAATAATACTCGTTTTCTCATTTTAGATTCACAATCCCTTGAAATAGAGGACCTTGCATTCAACCCGAGCAAGGTCCTCATTTCTCCTCTTAAAATAACAAGCAATACAACAAATAATGTTTCAATAGAAAAAAGAAATATCAACACAATACTTTCGTACAAAAATGAAAGCCCTTACGACCCAGAAAACATTGGAGAATCTTCAAATATCATAGATTATACTGTTGAACAAACAGAATTTAATTGGAACGTTGAAGAACAAAACCTTTGTACCATATGGGAAATATATTCAGAACAAAACCAAGAATCTACTCTGTTTTGTAATGGAGCAACACAATGCTGTAACTTTCACGAACTACAACCAACATCCCAAGAATGGAACGAAATACTCTACCTGTATGAAGGATTATACGATTCTACTAAAAACAACCAAGTTTCTGCAAAAGTATCCTATGTAGATTATAATTTAAGCCTTGAAAATGCTTTCTCACAAATCCATCAAGGACAACTAAAAACCTTGCCAGCAACTTTCACACCAAAAAAGATTGAATTCACAGATATTTGTGAAGAAACCTGTCTTCTAGACACATTATCATCTCAATTTGTAACACTTGTAACACAAATAGGAGATAATACCACCTTAAACCTCAACCAATTATCATACAGCTTTGAACAAAAAAGTGAACTCACTAAAATTCCCCCATCACTTATCCAAGAAATCCCTGCTATCCAATTATTTACAAACAAAAACACTACACTAAACCTTTCAAATTACTTCCTAGATGAGGATTCTCCTCAACTTAACTTCTCACTTCTTCCAGTAGAAAATATCTCATTCAATATAGAAAACAACCAATTACATATTATTCCTAATATTAACCTCACAGGAACTTTTTTCACATTTATAACAGCAAACGACTCTGAAAACATAGCAACAAGTAACATCTTCAACATCACCATTCAAGATAAACCAATCCTTAACATAACAGAAAACACAACACAACAAAAATTGGTTATTCTTGGCCAGCCAGTTACCTGGAAAAAACGAGTAAAACTCAACAATAAAACAAACAATATCACACTCAACATCACAAAAGATGCCATAGAGGTAATTGTAACAAAAATAGTAAATGGACAAGAAGAAAATATTAACACCTCAAAAATTAAAATAGACTATAAAGGAAAAACTCAAACTCTTGAAGAATATAAGGTAATCAAAGAAATTGAAAATTTAGATAAACAAATTAATACCATAATTACTGAGAAACAAGAGAATTTAGAAGACAAGGACAAAGTTAGAGAACTCAACCAAAAACTAGTTGAATTAGATACTGAAAAAGACCTCATAACAGGCGCAGTAACTTTTGAAAGCGAAAACAGAGGCCTTATAACAAGATTATTTGATTGGCTTTTTATCAATTTCAATGCAGACATAACAGGTGCGGCTATTGTAGAAACAGAACAAAACCTAACTACTCCTGAACAAAACGCAACAGAAATTATCATTGAAGAAGAAGTTGAAGAACTTGAGATAGAATACACAACTCCCGGACCTGTTGCAATTGAAAAACCAATTTCATCTGGAAAAAAACAAGTCATTATCTCATCAGATATCCATTATGAAAACATATTAGCTTTCGCTTCTATTAAAGAAACTGAAGCAAAGAAAATAAAACTCTACCATTTAGATAATGGCTCAAGAGAACTTGTAGAATTGTATGACACAGAAGATACCAACAATAATTCAAAAATAGACAAAATCTATTGGATTGTTCCCCATTTATCCAATCAAACATATGAAATAGTAATTAGAATTAAAGCAGCAGAGCATTTAGATGAAAATCGTATTTTGATTGAAGATGTGTTTGACCAAGCTAAAAGTAGAGATCAAATATATACAAACCCCATACAACCAAACGAATATATCAGAGTAACGTTTGAAAGCCCCCTAGATCAAACTAGAGATATTACATTATACGCAACAACAAACTCAACTGAACTTGCTTCCGTTGAAATTTATCTAAACAATTCTGATGAAATGATAGCAACTATACCAAATATAAAAAATAGAGATCATTATGTAACTGTCCTAACGAATCTCACTAGAAACCATGACACCTTTGATTTAAAAGTTAAAGATGCTCCCATATTCTTTGACCATATTATAGATCCTAGTATTAGCGCTTGCACGCATATGGACTCAGCAGATACAACTTATACAATGACTGCTAATATAGAAAATCCCACAAATGATGGTTGTTTCAATATTACTGCAAATGGCGTTACACTTGATTGTAATAATTTCTATGTTGATGCTACTGTTGCAGATACCTTAAGAGTAAATAACTCTAAGGATATTACCATAAAAGATTGTTTGTTCTATAATGGGGCAGCAGTAGGAGATCTTGTATTCATATTTGCAAATGTAACCAATATAACACTTGACCATGTAAATATTTCATTTACTTCAACTAATTCTATCTCAACATTACTAGATTTCAATAATGTCACTAATCTTTCTTACTCAAATAGTTTCATTTACATCCAAGAAGGAGATTCTGGTGGAAGTGACCAAAAATATTTAAAATTTTTGAATGTGAGTTTTTCAAACATTTTCAATAATACATTTCAATCATTCTTTTTTGGATCAGGAGTAAATCTTTTTTTAAGAAATACTACTAATGTAACAATTAAAAATAATACGTTTGTGGATCTGCCTGGAAATCCTGGGTCTACTTCTATCTCAATTAATGATCACACCCAAAATACAAGAATAATTAATAATAATTTTACACAGGAACCAGGTGGATCTGGAACTGCAATATTTTTAGATTCACCAGGAGGAATAGCAGTAAACAATACAATATTAACAAATAATACATTTAATGTAACAACCCCTTATTCTTCTCAAGAAGGAAATGCAAATTACACCCAATTTATTGATCAACCTTTAAACATTCATACAATTGGCCCACAAATATTAATAATAGAGAACACCTCAGCTGGTAAAATCCGATATTTGAAGGATGCAAATAGTACTACAACTGAAGGATCAAACAGTTTTGATACTAATATTAATATTTCCTTTAATCTTACAGAAGTAGACAATACTATCAGCGATGGAGGATTAAATGTCTCCGCTGAAATTACTTTTTATGGTATAACACTGGATGATCCAGAACCCCAATTTAATGAAGATGGAACATGGGAAAACTGCACTGCAACGTCAAATCCTGCATGCCATGAAATTTCTTTTGCAGGAAATACTTACGTATTCAATACATCTCATTTTTCCAGTTTCAGAGTAACAGAATTAATCTCAAATACCGCCCCAACAATTAATGAAGTAATCATTAACAGTTCATCCTTAACCAATACAACAAATGAAGATATCACATGTTGGGTAAACGCAACTGACACTGATGCAGATACTATTAACGCTTATGTAAGATGGTTTAATGATTCAACAGAGATTACTCATCATACAGATATACGAACAACTCCAATGAATGACAATGCCTTCACCTTAGCTGATTCCATATACTATCCAAACACAACAAAGTTAGAGAATTGGACATGTATGGTTCAAATAGATGATGGAACAGTAAACGCAACAGCTTTCATTAACTCTTCACTCTTCATCAACAACACAGCCACAACAATCTCATTATCAAACCTAAACTCAACAAAACTACAAAACAAAACAAACGAAGATCTGCAATTCTGGCTAAGCATAACAGATCCAGATAATGAATCAGAATTCCAAATAGACTACAAATGGTTCAACAATTCAATAGAAGAACCATCCCTTGCATCAAGAATCAATATTTCCTTAGACACGATAACTAATATCTCAACAGTAAAATCAACTAATACAACAAAAAATGATAACTGGACTATTATGATCAGTGTATGGGACGGAAATTCAAATCTCTCTTTAACAAATTACTCAATAATTATCAACAATACTTTAGTAAATACAACCTCCTTAACTATTAACGCTTCTTCATCAAATAATTTTAGCAATGACAATATTACTGCTTGGCTCAAACCAACAGATTCTGATAATGAAACAAGCTTTATAGCATATTATCGTTGGTTTAATAACACAGTAGAAGAAACTTCTTTTGCAAACCAAACCAACATCTCCCTCAATATTCTAACAAACATCACATTAGATTCATCCCAAATACGTGCAAATGAAAATTGGACAATTATGGTAAGGCTTTTTGATGGTAATTCCAATAATAGTTTTTCCAATGCTACAATACGTATATTCGCCGTTCCTGAAACATCTATATGTGGAAATGGCATCATCGAAGGTATTGAAGAGTGTGATGATGGAGATCAAGTTTCAGGAGATGGTTGTTCATCTACTTGTCTTTCAGAAGGATCCTCTTCTACTGCACCTTCTAAAGGTGCACCTGTACAACCTCCTGTTGAAGAACCAATAAGTATT
>CALCXY010000003.1 GCA_937906345.1 Candidatus Woesearchaeota archaeon
GGTTTTTTTTCATTTTCAATTTCCTCCTGATATAGTTTTATAATTGCCACTCTTATTATGTGGGAGCTATTATCATATTTGCCTCTATATTTCCTGAGAATTTTTTTTAATAAAAGATTTATCTCAGGGCTGATCCTTAAATTGATAACCTTATCAAATTTACTATTTGTTTTTAACTGCATTTTTTTGTATATATTTATATATGTATATAAATCTTTTGGTTAATATACAAAAAGCTATATTAATGTTGTGTATATATATATTTATTATCTTGTTGAGACACCCCCCTGTTTCCTATGGAACTAACAATGTTGTTAAACAGGGGTGTCTTAAATGTATTACAAAATTACATACCCTATAAATAATAATAAAAAACTTTTTCCATCGGAAATAAGGGGGTGTCAGATTTTTTCATACATAAATAAGAGTAAAAAACATGTTCCATAGGAAACAGGGGTTGTCTTGGAGAAAATATATTTAATTTCAATTAATAATAATAAAACCCTATAAGTTTGAAATTAAGGACTTTATTTTGTTTTTGGTATAAAATGAGGTATAATCCAGAAAAGTGCCTTAAATCGCCCAGAAATAGCTGGGAATAGATATATTTAAATATAAGCCTCCTTAAATTAAAATTGTGAGGTGTTTCAAATGTGGGGAATTAAAACTCTGAAAAATATAACCAAAATAAAAATATTGAAAAGTAGATCAGGACAATTAGTTGGGAATATTGTTGGATCTGTTATTGGTGTTATAATGTTTGTCGCAGTTGCTATTCCTGTAACTCAGGACATCATTGATAATGTAACTCTAACAGGCACAACATCCACAATTGTTAATCTATTGCCTTTATTCTATGCAATAGGAGCTTTACTTGCAGTAGTAGGTGGCTTTATAATCGGAGGCATGGCAGGCAGGAGATAAGAGATTTAAATGCTGCTGACAATATTTGCTCTCATTTTGGGCTTTGTATTAGTTTTAACAGCAATAGGATTTTTCAGTGATCCTCCGAATCCTTATTTAATACTAGTCGCATCTATATTCTTATTGCTGCTTTCTTTTAGTTTTTTGGCTGAGGGCTTGGAGATTAGGACAGGCACTAACTCCACAGCCACAGCCACGATCAGCTCCAACATAAATCAAACACAATCAAACACAACAACAACAGAAATAATAAAAACAGATTTCTTTAATTTTAATACATCCAACATCAGAGGAAATGGATTTTTTATTGTTTTACTCCTGCTCTCATTTTATTTGGGCTGGTTCTCTATCGGCTTAATCATTGAATCAAACAGAGGGCTTTAATATGGATGAGCAGCAGGAGCAAATGATTGAGAGGCAAAGAGAGGACAACTATATTCAACAATTTGCTAATTCTCTGGAGGCTGATAAATATTGGGATGATTTCAAAGCTGAGAAAGTTTGGGAGGATTTAAATGTTGATCTAAGCAAAGGGTATATTGATGGAGTAGAGCAGCAGGCAATTTTAAATGTTGAGAAAGCATATACAGGCTTATTGGGAATAAAGCAAACAATAGGAAATGATACAATATCCTCCTTATTTGTTCCAGAAACAATTTTAAAAATATACAGGAGGCAGCCTGCCTTTATTATTGCCCTGAGCCTGAGCAAAGAGGGATTTAAGCAGAGGATAAAAAGATCCTTTGAAAAAAGGCAGGTTGTTTCAGCACAAACAGAGGATATAAATTATCAGCAAAAATGGTTTCCTAGAAATAAGAAGAAAAGAGGTTTTGAAAATGACTCAGGATTTGAAAGATAAAAAACAAAAACTATTTTTAAAAGAGCAGTTGTTTAATAAAAAAAATGTCATTATATTTTCTTTGGTTATTCTTTTTGTGGGATGTATAATATCGGCTGCCAGAATTGTTGTCATGACATGGAGCATTGAGAAAGAGGGAGCTTTGGCTGCCCTCTTTTATGTGATGGCTGCTGGGTGGTTTTTATTCCTCCCTGTGCTGCCTTTGATCATAATAGCCAGAAAAGAGATCTGGAATAAAATAAAAATATTTGGGAGAAAGGAAAAGGTTGCGATATTCAGATTTATTGGAGCTGATGCCTGTGAGCAGGAGGTTGTCTTGACTTTAGATGGAAACACTCTGGAGCATGACGAGAGCAAATTCATTGTAAATCCAAAGAGGGCAACATTTCAAAGAGGAATAAAAATATTCACTTATGTTGCAAATAATGCCATAACTCATGACTATCATACAGATCCCAACAAAACTCTTAAACAGCTTGGAGAGGATATAAAAAAAACAGATGCAGAGAGCCTGCATGATATATTTTCAGATCCCATCAGAATTGATGCAAAATATTTTAATGAAACTTTTTTAAGTGCATCACAAACAAATCCAGATATACTTAAAAAGATGATTTCTTTTTTAACTTCAAAAAATATTATTGGTATGATGTTTATAATTGCTCTGGCAGCAGGAGCTGCAGCATTTCTTTCTTTGCAGGCAAACAATCTCCTCAATACTATTCCTCTGTGCCAAACAGGAACAATACTGACTTAAAATGAATAAAAAGGAGGAGATGGACAATATTGGTGTAATAGATATTAAGATATTTGATAAAAATTATCAGCCCATATTTAAATTAAAAGGGAAAAATTTAGGGCAGGGCATAACAGAATTAAAAGAATTTTTAGGGAAAAAATATGGAATAAATTTTATTTCTGATGTTGGATTGGAGGAATATTTAGAGAAAAAATATAATATTAAAGGAGTAGGATTTAGATAAAATGGAATATGAAATAGAGCAGCAGGATCAGCCTGATGAGGAGCAGCAGGAGAAATTTGTATATGCAGATTATATAGGGGTAATTGGGATGCTGCAGGGCTATTATTTTAGATGCTTGGAGTTAAACAGGAAA
>CALCXY010000004.1 GCA_937906345.1 Candidatus Woesearchaeota archaeon
TTATCATTTTTTCCAACAAAAAGAAGAATTAAGTTATTTTAATCGGAACTACTGTCAATTACTACTTTAAACTGTTCTTGAGATTCTAAAACACTTGAAGAGAATCTAGCATAATTTTCTTCTACTTTGCTGGTTCTCATATCTTCAATTCTGAATTCGTTTTTTAGGTGATATGCATTTTCCCAGCCTTGTTTTCTATAATATCTAAACTGCCATCCATCTAACTCAGTTGGTTCTGAATGACAAACAGCTACTAAGTCTAATTCATTTTCTATGAAGTGTGCTTTTGTTTCATCTGATCCAAGAAGATGATAGAATGCTTTTGCAAATTCTTTTGGAACATTTGCATATATTCCTCTGTTATTAATTGTTCTTAATAATTCGTCTTTTAATTCTAGAGCTTCATTACCTTGATGATCATTTGGATTTATTGCACTAAATTTTCCTTCCATATGTGTAAGTTTCTTTCCTAAGTCTTTTCTTGCTAATGGATATGTTTTCCTAACAATATTCATATCCTTAAGTACCTCTTTTTCTACCTCTAAAAAAGTAGTTTCAACATAAGTATCAACCTTTGGTTTTTTAAGAGCAGTAAGAACTTCAAGTGCTTGTAGTTGTTCTTGGTAATTAAACCATCTCAATGTTCCTGGAATTCTACATGCTTCTGCTGCTTTTTTTAGCATAGGGATTGCTTCTTTTACAGGTTCGTATGCAAGTTGTGCAATGGCTACTAATCTAACATTTTGATACTTTGATGTAAGTCCCTTTCTTATTCCATCATTCATACACTTAAGAATTTCACTTAATTTTTAAATACTTACTTTTTCTTGCTTTTATTTTACGAATTTAAGAACTCTATCAATACAGTCTTTTAACCAATAAGAATACTTTTCTGGATTGTTTTTTATTCCTTCTAATAATTCTTTAGGCTTAATCCACTTGTAATCTTCAGTTTCAGTTGGAGAGGGGTTTACTTCACCATCATAATATCCAATAAAAACATGTAAGTATTCGTGTTCACTTAAACCATTATCAAATTTACATTTGTAAATAGTTGAAAAGATTTCATTCATCTCAGTGTCTATACCAAACTCTTCTTCTAATCTTCTATGGATTGCGTTTTGCATTCCTTCTTTATGTCTTGGATGGGAGCAGCAGGTATTACTCCATAATGTTCCTGAGTGATACTTATCTCTGTTTCTTTTTTGAATTAATAATTCTCCTTTTTTATTAAAAATATATAATGAGAATGCTCTATGCAATACAGCTTGTTCATGAGCAGGAAGTTTTTCAATAGTTCCTATTTGATTATCTTGTTTATCTACTAAGATGATTGTTTCTGACATTACTTATAGGGGTTAGATGTGGTTTATTAGTTTTTCTATATTCTTTATTACAATAAAGTTTTTAAAGTGAACTTGTTTAAGATTACAAATGATGGATATTAAGGCAGATTTTACAAGAGGAGATCCTATTTTAGAAACATTGATTGCAGTAAAGTTTTTAAGAGAGTTTTTTGGTATATTTTCTGATAATCCTGTTAATGATTTTGAAATGATGGAAGGAGCTTTTAATTATTCCATTATGAATGAAGTTATTTCAAAGAAATCTAAGAAGTAATTTGAACACTTTCTGTTTGTTTTAATGGTTGTGGTGATTTATCTTCATATGGTCTAATTTGCTGCCTTAATTGTGCAGTAGAATATCCACTTGCTTCTAAAGCTGCTCTGCCAAGACATGTACTAGTATTAAGAATTCCATACAAAATATGAGCACCATTTACAGGTTGGTCTTTAGCAGTTATTTTTGCAAATTTAATAATTTTTTCTATAGTTGGATTTACACTAGTTGTAGTTACAGTATATTCATTTCCGTTTTTATCTCCAGAATCAAATGTTGTATTTATCCATGTTGTTACTTTCTCAACAGGAGGTTCTTCATTAGGAAAATATCCATTTAATTCTCCTGTTTTTAAAAGTGCTAATAATAAATGTCCTGTTCCTACATATCGATGTCTTAATTCTCTAGCTGTATCTCTAGCAGCAGATCTTGTCTTTTCAATAAAGGCAGTAGTATTCATTTTACACAGAAGATTCAATTACCATTTATAAAAATACCCTTTTTATTCGCAAAAAACATGCGTATTTCGTCATGCACAAAAATGTCGTCAAACATTTTTGGCATCCTAAAAATTCACCTTTCAAAAGAGGCAGCAGGACAAATTCTACCCTAAAAGGCTGATTTTGCGTTTTTCGGTGGATTTTTATGATATTTTAGAATAAATTTAAAAATGGGACAAGAATTAGGGTATAATGGGAGCATTATTAGATAAAGCAGCTAAATTTTTAAAGCAAAGAGAGAATAATATTATAGTTTTCCTTCTATTAAGAGCTCAAGAACCAGGTAATAAAACAAGTTATCAAAGAGGGAAAAGTGGATTTGCTAACTATGATGGCAGTTATTTTGATCATTGGCTTAATGAAATTGAGATTGCAGGTTCTAAATCTAATAGATATTCTTTTCCAGGTGAAACTTCTTTTTTTAAAAATCTTCCAGAACCTGAGTTAGAACTTGTAAGGCCTGATACAGGGTTATTTGAAGTTGCACTTCCTGATGTTGATATTGCTAAAGAAATAAGGGAGGCATACTTATCACTTATTCCAAAACTTTGTGATTCTAGGGATGATAGGAATACTTATGGATCTTCTGCTGAAATGGATGTTTTGGCATTCCAAGCATTATCCTTGAGGATTCATTATGGTGCTTTATATGTTGCAGAAGCAAAATTTCAAGAAAATGAAGAAAAATATACATCACTTATTAGGGCAGGAGATGTTAATGGAATTGAAACAGCTTTAACACGGCCAAAAGTAGAGGAAGAAATCAGAGATAGAATTCAGAAAAAAGTAAGTGGTTTACAAACCATTATGGATTTGAAAATTAAAGTAGATCCTCAACTCATTATGGATTTTTATGATAATACTATTATTCCATTAACAAAAAAAGGACAAGTTGATTATTTAATGAAAAGAATTAATTGAATGCTCCTGGTTTAAAGATAGGTCTATCAACACCTGCTATATATTTATCTTCATTCATTTTATTGATGTCTATTTTTCTATGTGCTATTACTTTCATTCCTGAATAATCTGTTGGATCTAATCCTGAAAAGTAATTTGGTGTTTCATAGAATGAAGCAGTTTGATTAGGCTCATTTGATATTAACATAACTCCTATATCACTTCCTTCTTTCCAAAGTTCATGATCTGAAAAATAATGACGATAGCCATCTAAAAACATGCCTCTTACAGTAAAATCTTGATCAACGCAGAAAATATAATGTAAACCATTACTTGTTTCCATAAGAATTTCATGACCTATATTAGTAGATTTTTTTGGTTTAGGCTGCGTTAGTTTAGATATTAAACCCTGTGTAATATGTCTTCCTATCTGTGCCATTTCAAATAAATTCCATCTTACTTATTTAAAGTTATGGTTGTTTTATGTTATGGATGTTTGTTTTTCGTTAAGATGATTTATCTCTTGGATAAATTTTTTAACTCTTAAAATTAGTTGATTTTTATCATTTAAATTATTTTCAATAATCTTACAAAAAGCACTTCCTATAATTACTCCATCGGCTCCAGCATCAAAAACAGATTTTACATGTTCTGGTTTTGATATGCCAAAACCTACATAAATTGGAATTGTGAAGTATTTTCTAACTTTTTCAATCAGTATTTTAAGATTTTTATTTACTTCTTTACGAGTTCCTGTAACTCCTAATAATGAAACTAAATATACATATCCTGAACAAATCTTTGCATATTCTTTCATTCTGTCTTCTTTAGTAGTTGGAGTAATAAGAAAAACTTGATGAATATTGTATTTTTTTGCATATTCCATAACTTCTTCAGATTCCTCTAAAGGAAGATCTGGACAAAGAACTGCATTTACGTTTAGTAAATTACATTTTTTGTAAAATACATCTATTCCATATTGTAGAATAAGATTAAAACTTAGCATTATACTTATTGGAATCTGGGAATATTTTCTAGTTTTATTAATTATTTCAAATCCATCCTCGATTTTAAACTGATTATCTAAAGATCTATTATTTGCTTTTTGAATAATAGGACCATCTGCAATAGGATCTGAAAAAGGAAAACCTAATTCTAATGCATTTGCACCAGAATCAATAAATTGTTTGATAATATTAAATGATGTTTCAATATCTGGATCACCTAATACTGTAAATGGAATAAAAGAATTAGTTTTAAACATGTTCCATCACTACTCCAATGTCTTTATCTCCTCTTCCAGAAAGGCAAATAACCACTACATCTTCTTTTGTAAATGTATCTTGGTTTTCTAAAACATAAGATAATGCGTGAGCTGATTCTAAAGCAGGTAAAATTCCCTCTTTTTTACAAAGGTATTGAAGTGCATTTATTGCTTGTTCATCATTTGCACTTTGATATGATACAAGGTTTTTATTTTTGAGATAGCTGTGTTTTGGACCAACCCCTGGATAATCTAAACCTGCTGATATACTATGTGCTTCTAGAATTTGTCCTTCTTGTGTTTGTAAAACATAGGATTTAGTGCCATGAAATACGCCAATAGTTCCTTCACTTAAAGTTTTTCCATGTTTAATGTTGTTACCTGCAGCTTCTACACCTATTAATTTAATATTTTTTCCAATAAATGTATTAAATATTCCAATAGCATTTGATCCTCCTCCAACACATGCTATGATTTTAGTAGGGAGTTTATTTTCTAATGAAATAATTTGTTCTTTTGTTTCTTCTCCAATTATTTTTTGAAAATATTCAACAAGGGTTGGATAAGGATGAGGTCCTACAACACTTCCTAAAAGATAGTAAGTTGATTCAACATTTGCGAGAAAGTAGCGCATTGATTCATTAACTGCATCTTTCAATGTTTTGGAGCCTGATTCAACACTAATTACTTCTGCTCCAAAAAGTTTCATTCTAAAAACATTTAATTTTTGCCTTTCAATGTCTTTAGCTCCCATAAAAACCTTAACTGGTAAGCCCATTAATGCTCCTGCAGCAGCAGTTGCAACTCCATGCTGTCCTGCACCTGTTTCAGCTATGATTTCTTTTTTACCCATATATTTTGCTAATAATCCTTGTCCAAGAGTATTGTTTATTTTATGAGCTCCTGTGTGTAATAGGTCTTCACGTTTTAGGTAAATTTTAAAACCTAATTCTTTTGACATATTTTTTGCAAAATATAATGGTGTTGGTCTACCAGCAAAGTTTTTTAATAAAGATTTGAGTTCATTCCTAAACTTTTTATTTTTTGTATAGGTTATGAAAGCTGTCTCTAAATCTTGCATGGATTTTACCATCATCTCTGGAATATATACTCCTCCAAATTGGTTGAATTTTGTTTTTAGTCTCATACTCAAAAATTGATGTAGGGCGTAGGTTCTTGTTCCCCATTGTATTTGGAATGTGCATCTAGTGTTATGTAAAGGAGCAGGTCAAATTTTCGTAATTGACAGATTAATCTATCTTTACGCTCATGAACATATAGCTCATTATTTGCTTCCTCTGCAATCAGCATTAACTCAGCTGAGAGTGGAAATTTAAACCTATGTTGATTGCATAACTCAATAACCTTTCTCTCATGATCTCCTATTGATTCTGGTAATGCACACAAAATCTCTGGCGGAGTATATTCCCTTGCATTTTCCGTTAAGGGAATAGTAATACTTCTCATTATTTTGTCTAACATTTTATTCCTCCAATTATTAACTTGTTATTGTCAAACTACTACACTCTAAGAAAAAGTCTTACCGCCAATGTTTGTAATTAATTATTGATTTCATTTTTAGTATGATATGTTATCAATTGCGTAACGAACCATTGTTGTGAGTGTATTTAATTCCATTAAACAAAGTTTTTTACAATTTGGATCAACTTGATCTTCCAACTCTTCAAGCTTAAATCTTTGAGGTGATTCTACATCACCAAAATACATATTTTTAGTATAATTTTCTAAAACATGGTCTACTTCACCGTTTGGTGCTTTTGCTCTTACAGAAACTCCAAATCCTGGTGGAGGATTAGCTGTTTTTTTATGTCTAATTGCAGCTTGAATTATATGATACAAATTATCTGTTCTCATAGCAACGTATTCTTCACCGGGTTTTAAAGGAGTCATTTCTTCTGGAAGTGTAACAGCAGTATGATTTTCATCTCTATCTCCAATACTCATCCCATCTTTAAAATAATTAAAGATAGCTAGTTCAGGATCCTTGAGCATATTAACAAAAGGTCCTAAATCTTCTAAAATCTCTTCCATAGTTGCCATAGGCACTAGGATTTTTTAATGCTATATAAACTCTATGTCAAAAATAGAAAGATTTATTAATAATAAGCATATTTATAGTATTTATGTCACAAATAGAACAAGATTTCCGTATATTTTCCGTAAAACACCCTGAGATTGAGAAAGCATATTCTGAAGGGTTAATTAATAGAAGAGCTTTAGCACGTTATTTAATTAAGCAAGGAATAGCTAAAAATAATCAAATGGATGCTGTTATTGCTATGTTGAGAAGGTATAGTTTTGTTAAAAAAGATACAGATACTAAAGATGCGTTTAAAAATATTAGAATTAATATTAAAGATAATATTTTAATCTTAGATTTTGTTAAAGAAAAGGAGCTTTTACAAAAATTGCAAAAATTAATAGCAAATACTAACTATGATCAAGGCGATACTTTAAAAATTGTAGTTGGGAGTAGTTCATTAAAGCTATTTATTGATGAGAAAAATGAAAAGTTAGTTTCTTCTTTATTACATGAGTTTAAATTACAAAGTAAATTAAAGAACATATCAGAGATGAGTTTGTTTTTTGATGTTGGAGCACAAAAAACTAGGGGTGTAATGGCATCTATTTCAACTTTATTACATATGCACAACATAAATATTATTGAAATATTAACTTCTAGTCCTGAATTGATTATTTATTTAAAAGATAAAGATGTTATTAAGGCGTATGAATTACTTAAAGGGTTTTAGTTAAGGTTTATAAATACAATAAAAATCCTAAATGTATGCAAAGACATATTTATGTGCATCCTTCCTATGGTCATAGAATGAGTGCCACATCTCAAGGAATTGTGAAGTTTACTAATGAAATGTTAGGAAGATTAGAATCTGATGAACATTCCATTCTTTTAGCAGCTGGTGCTGAACAGGGCTTAAATAGATTTGTTCCTGAAGAAAGAAGATTTCAAACATATAGTAAACTAAGTAATACTAAAGATAAGATATTTTTTACTGGTTATGTTCCTTCATGGGAATGGGAAAGATATTCAAAAAATATTGATAATGGAGGATATATGCCTCATCAAGACGAAGATGAATTTAGAGTTCATGGAGCTTTATTACATGATTGTGTTTTAATGACTGTTAAACAATTATTTGGATTAACTTATTCAGGGAAACATTTGTATACAACTGAAACTTCTTGGAATCTTATAAACGATGTAGTAAACAATGGAATTTCAGTTTTAAAAAGTGCTTCTCGTGGAGAATTTAAAAAATCTAGGATTCGATTAGGGACTGTATTATATCGACCCACTCCAGTTGGGAACTTTGATAAAATCATAAAAATGATATTTGGAGCTCATAATCAAGATATTATTGATCAATTAACAGATGAGGAAACTGAGTTTATCAATTTAGAGAGTTAACATGGCAGTTCATATCTATGTTCATTGGGATTTTATGAAGAGAGTTGCTAAAACTTATAATAAAGAGGAAGAGTTTGAACTCTATAAACAATCATTATTAGAATCTCCAAATGAGGATGATACTATTATTGAAATTCTTGGTATGCATACAGAACATTTATTTGATGATAACCCAAGAGTGCATAGATTTGATTCTGTAAATATATTTAATAAAAAACAAAAGAAAATTAAAAATACAGGTTTTTTATCAAGAGAGGATTTTTTATCTTATTGGCAAATTATAGGGGAAGAAGAATCAGTAAGAGTTAATGGATCAAATTTAGCGCAATGTCCATTATCTTTAATTGCACAAAGTATGTTATATCAAGAAGATCCAGAAAAAGCTCTTACTTTAACAGAATCTATGGACCATAATAAATTTTTTACATTTGCTTGTGAAGCTTTTGAAGATCTTGGAGATTTTCATCATTCTCGTTTTAGATATGGTCATGTTACTCTACCTGATAGAGAAGTTAGGATTATTGAACCTCAAGGAATTCAAAGTTTATGGAAAGGTTGGTCTCATGGTAATACTACTTATCAATTAACAGATAAAGATACAAAATATCATTTAATTCACCCAAGGACAGAGGTGCATTTGATTACATGAAAATAGCAATTGTCATGCATCATGATTTTAGAAGAGATAATGCAAAGAACTTTGGCCTTTTGGAAGATTATGGTGAATATGAAAGAGGAATTAAAAAAGATTGTGAAGAATCAGATTTTACTCTTGAAGTTATTGGAAGGGGTTCTTCTCCTCTTTTCCCTGAGTTAGATGCTTCCCAGCAATTTACTTCTTATGGAAGATTAACAGATCATACAACTGGATGGCGAGTTGAAGAGGGACCATACATCTGGGTTCATACAGGATATCTTGAATCTGATCATTTTAGGAGAATGGAGAAATTTATTGAAGGTAAAGAAGGTGCTACTTTTACTATTCATGGTTCAAATGCAGGTGAGTGTGCTGAGGATATAGCATTTCAAATTTATCTTATCATAAATAAGCATCCTGGAGCTGGAAATATTTGGAGGAACTGGGATATTGCTGAAGAGACAAAGCTCAGATATTGTGGAGGAGGATTATTTGCAACTTCAAAAATTCGCTATGGACATGTGAGTTTACCTATTGATACTTTAAGAAGTATTCCTCCTTGTGAAATGTTTCCTCATGGAAATATGACTCATCAGTTAACAGATGAAAAAACTAGGTTTTATCAGTTTTGTCTAGATAGAGAAGCACAAGATTAATAGTATTTTTTATTTTCTCACATGCCCCTTTCCCTTAATAACAAATTTATAAGAACACATCTCCTTCAATCCCATTGGGCCTCTAGCGTGGAGTTTATCAGTTGATATTCCTATTTCACAACCCATTTCAAATTGTGCACCATCTGTAAATCTAGTTGTAGCATTATGGAAAACAGCTGCTGAGTCTATTTTGTTTAAAAACTCTTCAGCTAATTCATGATTTTCAGTTAAAATAGCATCAGAATGGTGAGAGCCATAGTTGTTAATAAAATCAATTGCTTCATTACTCTCTTTTACAATTTTAACTGCTATAATATTGTCTAAATATTCTGTTCTAAAATCTTTAGTAGTTGCTGGTTCACATTTTATGATCTTTTGAGTTTCCTTATCTCCACGAATCTCTACTTTATCTTTTTCAAGAGTTTCTTTTATTTTTGGTAAAATATCTTTTGCTATTTCGTTATGAATCACAAGGTTTTCAGCAGCATTACACGCAGAGGGTTTTTGCACCTTAGCATTATGAATAATCTTTAAAGCAGACTCAATATCTGCTTCTTTATCTACATAAATGTTACAAATGCCTTCATAGTGTTTAATAACAGGAATGCTTGAATTTTCTGTAACATTTTTTATAAGTTCTTTTCCACCACGAGGAATAACTACATCAATATTGGTATTATCTTTTAATAATTCGTTGATTTGTTCACGTTCAACAAATTGAATAGTGTTAGGATCAATTTTATTATCTTTTAAAGATTTTTGAATACAATCAAATAATGATTCATTAGTATATTTGGCATCAGAACCTCCTTTCAGAATAACTGCGTTTCCTGATTTAATGCAAATTGCAGAGACATCAATAGTAACATTAGGTCTTGATTCATAAATAATTAACACAACACCTAAAGGTGTTGTTATTCTTTTAAGATCTAATCCGTTTTTAAGCTTTTTTTGTTCAATAACTTCTCCAATAGGATCCTCTAACTTTATGATATTCTCAATGCCTTTGATCATTTCCTTGAAAACTTTTTTATTTATTTCTAGTCTTTGGATAAATGCATCTGAAAGTCCTTTTTTCTTAGCAGCTTCAATATCTATTAGATTCTGTGCGTAAATACATTCTTCTTCTTTTTTAAGTATCTTTAACAGTGATTTCAATATTGAGTTTTTCTTATGAGAATCTAATGCTGCTAACTTTAATGCAGCTTTTTTAGAATTAATTGCAGTCATTTTCCTAACTCTTTGCTTTTTTTATAGCTTTTTTTACAGCTTCAAATACTGTTTTTTCAAAATCTGAGTTTTCTAAAACTTTCATTCCTTGTTCTGTTGTTCCACCTTTAGATGCGACCATGCCTATTACCATTTTTGGACAAAGATTTTTATCTTTTAATAAAATTGCAGTGCCTTTAACAGTTTGGATTGCAAGGGCTCTTGCTTGTTCACTTGTTAAGCCTTGTTCTATACCTGCATGAGCCAAGGCTTTGATAA
This sequence comes from Candidatus Woesearchaeota archaeon, assembly GCA_937906345.1. Taxonomy (GTDB): domain Archaea; phylum Nanobdellota; class Nanobdellia; order Woesearchaeales; family CALCXY01; genus CALCXY01. Next base: position 10,517 of record CALCXY010000004.1, read on the forward strand.
AATAAGAAACATAAGCAGGGCCAGAACCAGATAAACCTGTTACTGCATCCATTGATTCTTCTTCCACTTCAACAGAGTCTCCAAATTTATTTAATAAATCAGTAACAAACAATTTTTCTTTTTCATTAACTGCATCAGAAACTGTAAAAGCAGATGTGGATTCTTGAACTAAACAGGCAAGATTAGGCATTACTCTAACTATTTTTTCAGAGTTTAATTTGTTTTTTAAGGTTTCAATAGTAACTCCTGCCATAATTGAAATAAATAGTTTATTAGAATCTATTTTTAAATCTTGAAAATCTTGAGGTTTGATAGCTAAAATAATAACATCACTATTTTTAATAACTTCTTCAACACTTCCTGTGTTTAATTTATACTCTTCTTTAAGAGTATTAATTGCTTTTTCATTTTTATCATGAATATACATAGTAAAAGGATTATAACTTTGAATTAAAGCTCTAACAATAGCTGTACCCATCTTTCCCACACCAATTATTCCAATTTTCATTTTAGTATCACAATGTTTTCTGCTTTACTTACTGCATTATAGGTTTTTAATGTTTTCTTTATATCTTGTGTTTTTTTACCTTTAATTAATCCAATAACATCTGAATTAAGATCAGTTATTGCTTTTGCTATTTTTTTACCATTGCATATAATCTCAACAACATCTCCTGATAAAAAGTTGCCTTTTACATCTTTAACTCCTATAGCTAATAAGCTGTTTTTCTTTTTTAATGCGTTGAATGCGCCTGAATCAATCTCAAAAGTTCCTTGTTCTTTTGTTAATAAAATCCAACGTTGTTTACTTTTAACATTTTCCTCGGATTTTATAGATGTGCCTAGCTTTTGTCCTTTAACAACTTTTTCTAAGACTCCTGGTTCATTTCCATTTGCAATAATAACAGGTATGCCAATTTTTGAAGCTGATAAAGCAGCTTCTAATTTAGTATGCATACCTCCTGTTGATTCTTTGTTTGTTTTTTTCCCTAATTTTACATTTTTAAGATCTTCTTGTTTTAATTCCTGGATTACTTTTGCATTTTCTTTATCTGGATCAGATGTAAATACTCCTGAAACATTTGTGAGCATAATTAAAAGATCTGCTTGTAATTTGGAAGCGATTTCTATAGCAACTTGGTCATTATCTCTAAATTTGTTAAATCGACTCTTTATTGTATCATTTTCATTTATGATAGGAATTATATTATTTTGAATCATGGTTTCAATAACATTTTTAATTTGTAAGAAAGAAGATCTGTTAATTAAATCATTTTTTGTAATAAGAACTTGACCTGCTTGAATATTTTTTTGATATAATTGCATGAGTTTATTTTGCCCTAAAGAAGAGGAGATATTTCTCATAATATCATCTTCATGTTTGAAAGTTGCTTTTAATTCTTTATTTCCTAAACTAACAGCCCCTGAAGAAACAATAATACATTCATAATTTTTTAAAGATTTTATAGAATCTGTTATGTGTTTTATATTATTCTCTACTAAAACACTTGTTCCAATTTTGATTATGATTCTTTTAGATTTATCTATCATTTTTTTAATGTTTTAGGGTATAAATTAAGAAAATCCCCTCTATAAGGGTGGACATGGAATTACAACGTTATTAATGTTTTGCATTGTATATTTCATATAAGGATAAGTTATTGTTTGTTATATAAATGTTTTGTTAATTATAATCCAGGAGGATCTGGATTTTCCTTCAAAGCAGGGTAATATTGTTCTAGTTGATTAATAACTATATTTACTCCATGTGTATTTCTATACTGCCTTAATCCTTCAATACAGATTTTTGCATTTTCACTAGTTCCGATTGCATCTATAAAATTTGCACGTTCTAAGTTTAACCTTGCTTCCATTCCATTAATTGGTTCTCTTAATGGACTTAGATTGGTAAGTGAAAATCTTCTTTTTTGACTATGTTGAACCATAAATACATCATAATCTCTAATGAGTTGATTTCCAAAGATTAGATATGCTGATAACTCATCCATCTCTTCTTGACTATATTGTTCAGGCATATAGTTGAGAATTTTATAGTTTATTTAAAGATATTGTAAGAACTTGGAGTTTTTAATGTCAAGTTTGTTACCTAGTATTACGTGGCTCAAATGTGTATGGTATTTTTGCTATCTGAACTTCTAATTTTTCAGGAGTTGCTAGTCTTAATAATGGGCCATTATACCAATTCATAACTGCTTTTTTTTCTTCACTGGCTTCAATATCAAAGAAAAATGTATCTGGAACTCTCCTTTCGTGATTATGAAAATTAAATTGATAGTGGTTTCCCTGATTAAAAAGAGATAGTCTGTTTGGTGATGCCCTTAAAACTAAGGCAGTAGGGTAAATAATATCCTGTCCTTGTTCAGGCTTTTTTAGTGAAACTTTTTGAATCTTTGATTCAGGAGTTCGATCAGGAAAGGTCTCATAAAATCCACCTTGTTTATTTTGTTCTACATAAATCCCTCCAACAATAAGAATATCATATCTATCCAATAATGCTTGTAGATCTGCTTCTATTCTTATAAATTCAGCCCGACTATGGGCTGCAATCTTTATTTGAGGATGCATTGTAAAATGATAAGTTATATTACTTTTAAACTTTTATATGATAAAAACTAATGTTTAAATAATAGGAATCTTTTTGTCTTAAAATGAAGTTAAAGGAAAACATTAAAGCATTTGGATTAGCACTAAAAGTTTATGATAATCTAGTATTATCAGACTTACATATTGGCTATGAAGAAGCTTTGAATAAATCAGGTGTAATGATTCCAAGGTTTCAGTTTAAACAAATTATGCAACATTTAGAAGAATTGTTCTCTAAAGTTGGGAAAGTTAAACGTGTTATCATAACAGGAGACTTAAAACATGAATTTGGCACAATAAGTAATGAAGAGTGGAGAAATGTTTTGAAGGTTTTAGATTATCTAACTAAATATTGTGAAGAAATATTAATTATTAAGGGAAATCATGATATTACTATAGGTCCTATAGCTAGAAAAAGAAATGTTAAGGTTATTGATCATTTTATAGATAAAGATGTTATGTTTTTACATGGTGATAAAGAACTTGCTATTCCTAAACAAGTTAAAACTTTAATTATTGGTCATGAGCATCCTGCTGTTTCTATAAAAGATAGAGTAAGATCTGAATTGTTTAAATGTTATTTAATTGGGAAATATAAACGTAAAGAATTAATTGTTATGCCATCATTTCACTTTGTGCAAGAAGGTCATGATATTTTAAAAGAAAAAGTATTAAGCCCTTTTTTAAAACAGAATTTAGATAAATTTAGGGTGTTGGTTGTAGATGATGAGATCTTTGACTTTGGGAATCTGAAGGGGTTGAAATAAAAAATAAAAAATTATTTTTTATAATCATTTATTTTCTTTGCAAGTTTTCCTAAATCTACTGTAAATCCAAATAAATTATTCTGCGCTCTTTGTTTGAATGGTAAAAAATCAAGTGAGTCTGCATATAATGAAGTTGCATATAATTCTAAGACTTTATTTTCAGATTGCCATTTAATAGCAGCTGCGTAGACTCCTGAAACTCCTGGAGGGGGAAAGTTAGATGGATTAAAACCAGCTATTGTTGAGTTTCTACCTTTTTCAGGTATGTAAGCTAATTTAACTGAAAAGTTTCCATATTTATCTGGAAGTTTTGGACCTACTTTTGGAAAATTTACTCCAACAACATAGGATGTTCCATCTTTTTCAGCTAAAACATTGTCTAAACCATAAGCAAATAAAACTGGTTGTCCAGTTACTTTGTTGTTTAGTATTTTTGGAGCTAAACCTACAAAAACATCTAATTCTAAAAAGTCAGGATATTCTTTATTTTCTAATTGGTTTGTTTTAGCAAACTCTTTATCTGCACCAAAGCTATATGTTAATCCTGGTCTGAAAATAATTCCTAAACCAGTATCTTTGTTTCCTAACAATTTTTTAAATTGTAATTGAGCTTGTGTTGAGTTAGCACTAGGACCATTATTAGGATTTTCAGCAATAAATTGTTCTAAAGTTGCATTGAACAAATCATTTGAATATGCTATTGCAATTCCAGGTCTTGATACTCTTTGAGTTCCAGTAATTTCATTTTGAAAAGGTCTAAATATTTGATCATACATTAAACCAAGTTTAATATTAATGTTATCAAAATCTATTTCTCCAAATACTTGTTCAATAGTTGTTTTAGGTGATTCTTGGAATTGAGAAGGTCTTAAGAATCCTGGATCATTAATAACTCCAGATGCAACTGTTAGATTAAGATCTAAATCATAATCATTATTATCTGGTTCTTTGTCATCATCTAATGTATCATCTAAGTCTACATTTACATCTACAGATGTTCTTCCATAATGTTTGAGAACATTTTTAACTTTAGGTGAAGGATGCTCTGTAAATATTTGTGGTGTAAATGTTTGTTTTGCATTTACATCTATGTTGTTTTCATCTGCTTTAGCAGCACTTCCAAAATACATTGAAGCTGCTATGCTTAATCCTATTAATGTGTTTTTAATTGAGTTTATAATTTTCATTTTGTTTTTCCTCTTCGAAACTTTCTCTAATAACTCCTAATCGTTTAATCTGCATCATTTCATCAGCTAATCTTTTACCATGTTTGTCATACAGTTTATTATCATTTGAGTTTCCACCTGCATTATGATTTGCTTGTTCAAAATCAAGTCTCAAATACTTTGACATATTATCGATAAGACTAGCATACGCTAAACGATTCTTGTATACTTCTTGATTTAGTTTCATCAAGTCAACATCTGTTAGTGTTGAGTACATTTTTATTCACCTAATATTTTCTCCATTTCATCTGGGGGTAAGCCTTTTTCAATAATGTGTGTTGCTCCATTTTCGTAGCCTATTTTTCTAATTTCTTCATCTACACTACTATGAACTGCTCGGATTGGTGAAAAATTTCGAACTTGATCTAAAACTCTAAATCCTGTTTTATCAAGAGTTTCTCTATCTTCATCAGTCCAGTTAAGATCTATTAACAAAGCATCATATTCTCCTTCCTTTGCTCTCTCAACAAACTTATCAGGATCTGTTTCATAATCAAAATTTGCTATTTTTCGATAATTATCTTCAAATGCTAATCTTGATTGATTTCCTTCTACTCCGATTTGGTCATCACCCACAAGGACGAGAGGTTTATCTCTGTAACAACGAGCATTTAGGACTCTTTTCAATGTAGTAATTTTCATATCTGGATGTCCCATATAGCTATAGTTAATGATTGAATGTATTCCAAATATGTGGGCTTGTTGAGCAGTTTGTGCATTATTAGAACCACCTAAATCAATTTCATTATATGGTTTTTTTACACCATCAATAAGGCCATAAAATTGAAGTAAAGTTTTAGTAACTCTATAGTCAACTGGTAATGAATGCAACATAGACTTAGCTAACATACTTAGCTTTTCAGGTTCCATTTTATTTAATGCATTATTTGGATCAAGATCAGACATATCAATTTCGTTTGGTGCTCCATCTGCTACATAATCATCTACTGATTTGTATTTTGATCTAAAGAGGATTACTTGAAGGAATTCTTTACTTCTTTCTGGATTAAATTCTTCTCTTGGTAACATTTTTTATCTCCTTATAGTCCCACGCTATGTTTTTTTTATCTTCACACCAAAGAGTTTACACTAGATAGTTTAAACTCTTGAATTACTTACTCAGACTTTATTACTTATTTATTACCCAATAGTACTAATAAGTCATATTTAGTATATAAATATTGCCTCCCCCATAGGTAGGGGTAAATCATAAGATTTATATAGTTTAAGTGTAAATTAGCTTATATGAAGCTTAATGAAATAGCGTTTCAATTAGAGGAGATAGGCCTTACAAAGTCAGAGATTAAGGTGTATTTAGCTTTATTAGACTTAGGAGCATCAACAACAGGGCCAATAGTAGATAAGTCTCAGACAGCTAATTCTAAGGTATATGGGGTATTAGAAAAGCTTATTCAGAAGGGTTTAGTAACTGATTTTAAGAAAGAAGGATTACGTTATTTTAAAGCTGCAAATCCAATGCAAATTCAAAATTATCTTAAAGAAAAAGAAAATGAGATTAAAAAACAAGAAAAAGCAGTGCAAGATATTTTACCTACTTTATCTTTAATGTTTTCTCAAAAAGAAGAAGATAGGGAAGCAAGTGTTTTTCGAGGTCCTAAAGGTGTTAAGGCTGCGTTAGATGATGTTGTTAATACAATGGAGGAAAATAGTGAGATGCATATTATGGGGGTTTATAATTTTGGAGAAGATTTTTTAAAACTAGCAAAATATTTTCAAAACAAAAGATCAAAAAAAGGCATTAAGGTTAATTTTATTATGAATAGAGATGCTAAAGCAATAGCAGATTTATTTGCAAATTATCCTCCAATGGAAGTAAGATTCATGGCAGAGGGAGTTGTTACTCCGGCTGTTTTTATTATTTATGCTAATAAAATTATCATTAGTTTAGGAGATGAGATGACAATGTTTATGATTAAGTCTCAATCAGCTGCAAACGCATTTAGAGTATATCATAAACAATTATGGGATAAAGGTGAGAAGTATATTGTTGTTAAATAACTAATTCTAAAAAATAATGTATACTCATTCAATTTACAATTTAAACTCAGAAAGAATCTCTTTTTCTATTGGTAATCGTTTAGCATTAGTTTTTTCTCGTGGTCTTTCCAAATCAACATTTATTATTTTCTTAATCTTGCCAGGTCTGTAAGAAAGAATCATTATTCTATCAGCTAGAGCTAGTGCGGTGTCTATGTCGTGTGTTATGAGGACAATAGTTTTACCTTCTTTTGCCAAAATATCTATTAATTCATTTTCCATTCTTGCTTTAGTAAATGCATCTAAACCTGCAAATGGTTCATCCATAAAAATAATATCTGGATTAACTGCTAATGTTCTTGCTATTGCTACTCTTCTTTGCATGCCTCCTGAAAGTTGTGATGGATATTTATTTTCGAATCCTTCCAAATGCACCATCTTAATATACTTTTTTGCAATGTTTTCTCTTTTTAATTTTGGAATACCTTTAATCTCTAGTCCAAATGTCACGTTTTCTAATACTGTTCTCCAAGAAAACAAACAATATTCTTGAAACATAGTAATATAGTTTGGATTTGGTTTTGTAACTTCTTTACCATTAATAATTACTTTTCCACTAGTAGGTTTTTCAAAACCTGCCATTATGTTTAGCAATGTTGTTTTTCCACAACCAGATGGGCCAAGAATGCAAAAAAGTTCACCTTTTTTAATAGAGAAATTCACAAGATCTAAAGCATATACATCGTTACCTTTATGAATTTCATGGGTTTTATTCACATTTTCAACATAGACTAGATCTTCCATTTTATGCTTCACCTAATACCTCTTTATGTCCCCATTTTCTTTTGATACTATTTTCAAAATAACTCATTATTTTATTTAAAACAAGACCAATTAAACCAACAATAATCATTCCTGCTATGATAATATCTGTTCTCAAGTAATTCCTTGCATCTAATATCATAAACCCCAATCCTGAACTCATACCTACCATTTCTGCTGCAACAATAACAACCCATGCAAATCCTAGTGATATTCTTAGTCCCACCATAATAAATGGGAAAGAAGCAGGTAGTATTACTTTTATTAACAACTCTTTATTGTTAACACCAAAATTTATTGCTGATTTGATTATTAAAGGATCGATGCTCTTTATAGATGATGCAGAAGCAATTAAAATTGGAAAAAATGAAGTGATGAAAATAATAAAGATTGCTGGTTTGTCACCTATACCAAACCAAAGAATTGCTAAAGGGATCCAAGCAATAGGAGAGATTGGTCGTAGGATTTGTAATAACGGATCAAATGCTATTTTTAAATGCCAATATGTTCCTAATAATAGTCCTAGAGGTATGGCAATTATAGATGCTAAGAAAAATCCAACAAATACTCTAAAGAGACTTTTGTTAATATGCATTAGTAAACTTCCATCCATTAATAATTCTATGGTGCCATTGAGCACCTCTAATGGAGATGGTAATAATAATGCTACAGTGCCACTCAATGAAGAAATAATCTGCCAAATTCCTATGAACAAAATAAATACTCCTAAAGGAAAGAATGTTTTTTTTAATAAATTTTTACGCATTTCCTTTTTTTTCCTTTTTAAAGCTACATGCTTATAAGCATTTGTAGCAAATTCTGTATTGATGAAGTCATCTATTTTTATTTCTTTATCTAATAATTTCATATCCTTTATCATATACTCCTGCATATCTTTGAATTCCTCTTTTACAGGAAATAAGTCCCATGCTGTAACTCTTCTCCATTTCTCAGAGAGGACACGCTCTAGAATTAGTTTTGATTGATGGAGGAATTTTGATCCAATTTCAGATGATTTTTCAGGAGAATCATTCATAAAATTTCCTGCTTCTACCAAACTATTAGTAAATTCTTGTATAGCAGGTTTATGGTCTCTTAGGATATTCTCATTCATTACTAAACCACAGCAGATGTGGTGTTTTTTAGCACTTTTTGATAATAGTAATACCTTTCCAACTTTTTTTTCTTCTGCTTGAGAACCAAATGGTTCAGCAACAAAATATCCATCTATTGTTCCTTTTGTTAATTCATTTAACATCTGAGGTGGAGGAATCTCTTTAAGGGTTATATCTTTTTTATAATCTAAGCCAGCTTTCTCAAGCATTTGATGTAATAATAATGCATGAAAAGAATATTTATGAGGGATAGCTATGGTTTTATTTTTTAAATCTTTAATACTTTTACATTTGAGATTTTTATTGATGATAAAAACACTTCCTTCCCTATTTCCAAGTAAAATAAGTTTAATGTTGCTACCTTGTAACCTAAGACGCATAGCTAATGGCACTAAGATAAATGACCCATCAATTTTCCCAGCCTTAAGTGCATTTTTTAGCTCATTCCAATCATGAAATAGTACTGGTTCAATTTTACAATTAACAAATTTTTTCCTGTTAAAATAATCTAATATTCCAAGAACTAAGTGGTCAGTTATTTGTAAATACCCTATTCGAAGAATCTTTTTTTGACCCATATTATTTCACAACAAAGATGCCTTCCATTCCTGATATGCGGTGACCTTCAATACCGCAAAAAATTGGAAATTCTCCTTTTTTAAATGCTATGAATTCTATGGTTTTTATGCTTTTCGGATATAGGACTTCATTAATACCTAATTCATAAATCGAGAAAGTGTGGGTAAAATCTAGATTATTGATATTTAACCTAACAGTATCTCCTGCTGAAACAGTGAAGTTATTAGGTTCATACCCAAAATTGAAAGAGGTCATGTTTAACTCAACTATCTTTCCATTAGCTTGGAAGCCTTCTATTATTTCTGATGTTGGTGGTTCTTCTACGAAAATTTGCCAAACCATGATAACGAGTATAATAGCAATTAAACCATATTTCATTGCTTTATATTTCTTTTCTTTCTTTTTTTGAGAAATTATTTGGATTATTAATAAGAGTACAATTAATATGATATTGATCCAAATTAATATATCAGATATATGAAGATGTTCTTCTTCCTCAACTGGAACAAAATCCAAAGCACTATGAGCATATACTACTTGAAGAAATACAAGGAAGATTAAAAATAAAAATATTTTTTTCATTTTTAATTAGGCAGTTCAAGCCCTAATTCTTTATATCCTGTTTTTGCGAAACTATCATCAACAAAGTCTTCGATATCTATGCCCTTTTCTAAAAGACCTATGTTAAGCATATAATCATGGAATGCTTTATAGTCTTCAACATCAGGATAAAGAACATCATAGCCGCTTCTTCCTTCCAAAATTGAGAGAAGTATAACTTCCTTTTTTTGGCGAAGATATGGTTCACTCAAATCAGCAGCTTCTTCAGGATTTTCTGTTATGAATTTTCCTGCTAGGATTATTTGATTTATATAATCTTGAACAGCTTCTTTGTTATTTTCTGAATACTCATTTCTATAAACAACAACACATTCATTATCTCCAGGCTCTAGTTCATTTGTGTAGATTAATGCTCTTCCTATACCTAAGTCTACTGCTTGTGCTCCAAACGGCTCTGCAACTATATATCCATCTATGGATTTTGCAGCTAATGCAGAAACCATATCTGGTGGAGCCATTTCAGGTGTTAACACATCTACGCCTGGTTCTAATCCATTGTCTATTAGATACTTATGTAAAAGTATAAAGTGTGGAGAAAATTTGGAAGGAATAGCAACAGTTTTTCCTTTTAGGTCTTGTACATCCTTAATATCATTTTGTACTATAATAACACTTCCATCTCTTACAGACATTAACAATGATCTAACTGGAACGTCTTTTTCTCTTACTTTAATAGCTAAAGAATTAAGCATGTGTGCAGCATCGATTTTTCCAGCTTGTAATGATTCAGCAAGCTCAGGCCAATTAGAGAATTTAATTGGTTCCACGTTTATTTTAGTAAATTGGTCTCTTGCATCAGCAATCATTAATGGAAGATGGTGGGTGATTGG
>CALCXY010000005.1 GCA_937906345.1 Candidatus Woesearchaeota archaeon
TATAAACTACTTGCATTCGCAAAACGATAGGTTTGATAATTAAGTATACTTTGAACAACCTTCCCAGTCATCTGAGTAGTAGCTGCATTATCAAAATAAAGCGCTTTCATAACATAGAAGAAAAACTACCTATTTAAAAATGCTTTGATTAATCAACAAATTCAATACCCAATTCAGTTTCAATCTCTTTTTTCTGTTTTCCAGCTATTGTCCTTGTTGGACCAAAGATTTGAGAACTCTTAACACCAGTTATAATAAGAATACATCTAATTGTTTTATCCAAATCTTCAAGAATCTGCGCTCCCCAAATAATCTTAGCTTCATCACTCAATTTCTCTGAAACCGTTTCAACCACTTTCCTAGCTTCATCTAGTGTCATATCACTTCCACCTGCAACATTAATTAATGCACCATTAGCTCCACCAATATCCACATCAAGTAAAGGATTATTAATTGCTTTCTCAACAGCTTCAGTTGCCCTATTTTCAGAATCACTCTCTCCAACTCCAATTAAAGCAACTCCGCCATTAGTCATAACAGCTCGAATATCAGCAAAATCTAAATTAACTAATCCTGCTTTAGTTACCATCTCTGCAATGCCTTTTACAGCATTAGTTAAAATCTCATCTGCAACTTTGAAAGCAGTATGTAAAGGTAAATCAGGAGCTAATTCTAATAATTTATCATTAGGAATAACAATAAGTGTATCAACGCTAGCCTCGAGCTTCTCCAATCCTAAGGTAGCATTTTCAAACCGTTTTTGACCTTCCATAGCAAAAGGAATAGTAACAATTGCAACTGTCAAGCAACCCATTTTTTTAGAAATCTCTGCAATAACAGGAACACTTCCTGTTCCTGTTCCCCCTCCTAAACCACATGTAATAAAAACTAAATCAGCACCTTGTAAAGCTTGTTTAATCTGCTGTTCTGATTCTCTAGCAGCTTCCTCACCAAGTTTTGGATTGGATCCAGCCCCTAAACCTTGTGTAACTTCTTTTCCAATAAGAATTTTATGATCACAATTAGTATACAATAAATCTTGAGCATCAGTATTAATTCCAACAGTTTCAGAACCAGCAACTCCAACTTCTGTTATCCTATTGATGGTATTATTTCCTCCACCTCCTGCACCTATAACCTTGATTGATGCTTTTTTCTGAGTAAGCATATGCTCTAATTCAGCATCTACATTATTATTAGCTTCAGGACTAGGTTGAGAAATATCTACGTTTTCAGCCTCTTTTATCTCTGGTTCCACTTGACCACCTCTGATCAAAAAGATGTAGGGACACCTACTATATAAATTTATTGCCTTTTTTTAGCATTTTATAATAATAACACTATGGACTATAAAAATAAAGAGAATTATTGAGTTTTTTCAGCACTTTCAGGCTTTTTAGTTTCTATAATAAGATCCTTTGCCTTTGTTAATTCAACAATCTTATCTTTAATAGATTTTTTAACTTCATCAGGAAGCTCGTGTTCAAATAATACCTTAAATTTTCCATCTTCCTCTTTAACTTCTGGAGCTTTCATTTGAAACGCTAATTTTAACAATGCTTCAACTTGTTTTTTAGTATCAGTTATTTTTTTTATAATCTTTACAGTATAAACAACTTCTTTTCCAGACAAAGGATGATTAAAATCTACTATAGTTCTTCCACCTGAAACAGTTTTTATAATGCCCATATGATTATCAACATTCACTTGCATACCTGGCATAGGTTTAATTCCTTGCTTAGCAAATTTTGAACTAGGAATCAACTGAATAAATTTAGGATCTTTCTTACCAAACGCATCTTCTGGTAAAATATCAAAAGAGTAATCCCCAGGTTCTTTTCCAATAATCAATTTATCTAATCCTTGAATAATATGGCCTTCACCTAAACACACAATAACAGGACCATAAGTCACTTGTTCATTAAAGAGCTCATTATCTTTTGCTACTTTTTCATCAGTAGTATCAAAGATAATCTCATCTTCTTTAGTCTTACCAGTATACTCAATTTCAATAAATTCTTTATCTTTTAGTGGCATAAAAATAGAAACCCTGGTATTGTTTATAAAACTTATGTTTACTTTACCCTTAGGAGCTTTACCATTTTACTGGTGGCTCAATAATTAATGGGTGGGGGGAGGAAATTCAATTAGCAAAGTGTATCTATATATTGAATGTCTTTGCTAATTGAATTTTGGGGCAATTTTGGCGAAGCTTTAAACTTTTTTTTGGCTGGCGGGAATGCAGTCACTAAAACCTCATTAAGAAGTAATTCTACTCTTCATATATATTAATTTAAAATAGAAACCTTTATAAATCAAATCCCAAACTCTATTCTATTATTATGGAATATAATGAAGCTAAACCTTCTCTCCTTTTTAAGATAAAAAATTATCTTAAAGAGTGTTGGAGAGTGTTAAGAGTTACAAAAAAACCAAACGCAATGGAGTTTAAGACAATTGTCAAAGTCTCAGGACTTGGAATAATTATCATAGGCTTGGTTGGTTTTTTAGTGCAAATGGTAAAACAATTATTTTTTTAAGGTAAAAGAAAAATGGAAGAAGCAAAAGAAAACAAAGAAGCAAAAGATTCTGAATCAAAAGATGCTAAGGCATCTAAAGAATCTAAGGAAAATGAAGACATTAAAATCTTTGCTCTTAGAACAACTGCTAATAGAGAAGATCAAGTTATGGACTTCGTAGCTTCTAATGCTCCTAAGAAAAAATTAAAAGTGTATTCTATTATTAGACCTCATGGTATGAAAGGTTATATTTTTATGGAAGCAGCAACTCGTCAAGATGCAGAACAAGCTGCTTTTGGTGTTCCCTATGCTAGAGGAATTCTTCCAAATTTAATTAATTACAAAGAAATTGAGCATATGCTTGAACAAGTAAAACGTGAAGTAAATATTCAAAAGAATGATATTTGTGAAATTATATCAGGTCCTTTCAAGAGAGAAAAAGCAAAAATCACAAGAATTGATAAAACAAAAGAAGAAGTTGTTGTTGAATTACTTGAAGCAGCTGTCCCTATTCCAATTACATTAAAATTCGATGCAGTTAAAGTTATCAGAAGAGAATCTGATGAAGACGAAGAAGAAGATTTATTCTAGATAGCGTTTTTAGTTTTTCTTCTTTTTTCTATCTTTATAAATTGTAAAGCATACCATCAATCCTATTAAAATAATAACAATAATAGATGCACTTCTCCAAAGCGCTCCAGTTTCTAAAGAACCTCTAAATGCAAATCCCACTAATCCTTGTGAAGCGGCTTGAGCTAATGTTATACAACCTTCCTCATCAACCATAAAATTACAATTATTATCTAAGCCATCTTCACACACCTCTGGACTCAAATGACTTCTTTTTTCATCTTGTGGTGCACAATCAGTAGCATCTGGATCATTATCTAAATCATTATCAAATTGCCTAATAGTATTTTCCTCATCAAAAATACACCTTCCATAGGTATTATAATCATTACATAATTGAAACCCTTCAAAACCAAATGATTCACATATTCTAATTTCACCTTCTAAACATTCAAATTCTTGTATACATTTATCTTCTTCTTGACATGCTCGATTCTTAAAAGCTCCTTTCTTTTCAGCACAATTCTCAGCTAATGTTCTATGACAACTTCTTTGATTATTAGATGAGAACACACAACATCCAGTAGGATCTTCTGGAGTTGGTTCTTCTACTTCTTCTCCTGGTAAACTAGGAGGACTTGGTAAATCAAAATCAGGTGTACCTTCAGAAGGAGTATCTGTTTCTTCTCCTGGTACTTTTGGAGGACTTGGTAAGTCTAAATCAGGTTCTTCTGTATCACTTGTATCCTCTCCTGGAGTACTAGGAGGACTTGGTAAATCAAAATCTGGAAGATCATCAATAGGCTCATCTGGTTCTTCTACTTCCTCTCCTGGAGCACTAGGAGGACTTGGTAAATCAAGACTTGTATCAATGGGATCTGTTTCTTCTCCTCCTGGTGTGGATGGTGCTGTTGGTAGGTCTAAGTCTGGTGAAATCTCTTCAGATTCTTCTCCTCCTGGTGTGGATGGTGCTGTTGGTAGGTCTAAGTCTGGTGAAATCTCTTCAGATTCTTCTTCTCCTGGAGCTGGAGGAGCATCTGGAAAATTTAACTCAGTATCATCTATAGGATCTGTTACTTCTTGTCCTGGTGTGGATGGTGCTGTTGGTAGGTCTAATTCTGTTTCTTCTTGTGTTGGTTGTTCTGTTTCACTTCCAGGAGAAGGTGGTGCTGTTGGTAAATCTATGTCTGTTTCTTCTTCTTGTTCTCCTGGGCTTGGTGGTGCTGTTGGTAAGTCTAAATCAGGTTCTTCTTGTTCTCCAGGAAGAGAAGGGGCATCTGGAATATCAATCACTTCTTCTGTAGGAGATTCAGTAGGTTCTTCGTCTCCAGGACTTATTGGTTCTTCTGGAATATCCAAAGTATTATCAAATTCTATAGGTTCTTCTGCTATAGGTGCATCAGGTTGTTGAGGAATCTCCCCAGAATCTGTGGCATCCTCTTCTCCAGCAACAGGGGGTGGTGGAGGTAACAAATCAGTTTTTTTTGCAATCTCAAATTCATGATACACAATTAATTCTTCACCATTTAAATTCTTAATAGTTTCAAAAAGAACATTCTTAGCTTCAACTTTAATACGATATAAACCAGATGAATCACTTATCCATCCGCCTGCTTCATTCCATAAAATATCAAGTTTAAGAATATCTCCATTTTCCATAGTTCGTGGGAATTCATCTTGCATTACCACTATTTCCTCTTCCCATTTATCAGTAGCTTCAATATATTTTTCCACACCAATTGTTAAATAGATCTCTAAATTTTCATCAAAATTCACAAACTTGCTTTGATCCTCTTCAGGTGTTAAAGGAACTTCTTCCTGAACAACACCTGTTGCTAATCCAATAAGTCCTCTAAACCAAGATACAATTCGTTGTAAAACACTAGGTTTATCTGGTGGATCTGTCAAAATAACATCTTCATTAATTTCATAAGTTTCTTGCAGTGTTTTTACTTGTAACTGTAAATCATATTCTGATTTTAACTGAGGTAAACCTTTTCCTAATATAAAATCTCCATTAACAGGAACTTGTTCTAAACTTTCACCTGATGTAAAAACTCCACTTACTTCACCATCACCTTCATAGGCATAACTAATCTGGGTAACTGAATTATCCAAAAAGAACCATTTGATCTTACCATCTTCTTGACTGAAAATACCATTATTGCTTATTTGAAGAGGAACAGCACCAATAATATTTTCTGTTAATATTCCCCCCATGTTATCAGCATAATCTATAGTAATAGTAACTAAATCTCCTCCAACAATTCTATCTGCTTGAAATCCTAAAACAGCAGTGCCTATTAAGATAATAAATATTAACCAAATTACAAGCTGTTTTTTTATCATTTTTGTTTATGGCTTAATTTAAACCCTTTCTTAAAGTTAGAGATATGCTTAAACATTTCTTGAGGACTTCTTCTTTTCTTTCCTCCAACTTCAAATATTTCCCCCTTATTGAATAAATTAACATATCTCCACATATTAATATCATCCAATTTACAGTTAATATATGCATATTCATATTTTGGACACTTTGTAGGTTCACAAACTCCATGATTCAAATAAGAGCTACTATCTATTATAGGTTGTTGATCTTCTTCACCATTTTCATCTTTATTCATATCCTCAAAATTCATCATTAAAACAAGAGAATCATCGAATATTGGATAAATAATGTTATTATACTCAAATTCAAATTTCTCTAAATCAGTTTCTATAATATTGAGATGGACATCATAACTCTTTTGTTCCACTAGCAGTGTATCCAATGGAGTTGGATCTAGTAAAAACAAAGTATCTGGATCTTCTTCAAGTATCTCTTGTTCTGGTAGAATAAAAGAAGATGATTCTAGTGGTAAAGTTTCATCGAGACTAACATCATGACTTTGTAGAGTAGTTTCAATCAAATCCCCAGTTGTATCAACAGTTCTACCAATAAATGATAAAACATCTCCATCAATAATATCTTTTCTTGACATGTAAAAATACCATCCTCGATCATCATATTGTTGTAAATTTGATTGATAATGCATAGTAATTTCATCATCAGAGAGATCTCTTTTCCATATCCTTAACTGATCCATTATTCCTTTCCATGGAAAGGAAGATGAAGTTATCCCAATCTCTAAATTTCCTTCTGATAATGCTACAGCTCCATTAGAAATTGATCCTGATACAATTTCTTCTCCATTATCATAAATGATTCCTAAATTTCCTTTTCGAATAAAAACCAAATGGTGCCACTCTTCATCATTAAGAGGATTTGTATTAGTCTCTGTATCAACATCAGTCTCTGTAACAGTATCTGTTTCTACAGTTATCCCATTTATAGTAAACTTAAGTTTTTCATTATCATGACTAATAATTATATGAGATGTTCCATCTGACTTTCTTATAATATCATATTTTTTGGTATTATCCTCTAAATAGGATTTAGCCCAAAAAGCAATAGTAAAATCTTCATCCGCCTCAATACCAAGATCCTCTCTATGACTAACAATAATTCCTTCATCTCCTTTAAATGCTAACCCTGCAGAATATTTTCCATTCTCCTCCCAAATAGGACATTCATTAACATCAATTTCTAAACACTGATTAGCTCCACATTTTCCATCACAACAAAAAGGATTTTCAATAGGACAATCTGAATTACTCATACTGTAACAACCATTGCCTCCTAATAAACAAACAGAATAAGCATTTTCTCCTGCACAGTGTCTTGTACCTGGTTCGCAAGTATCTTCACAAGGAATCTCACAAGTTTGTTCAACACAAACAGCTGGAGCAGTACAACTACAACTTACAGGATCTCCACATCCATTACTTTTAGAACCACATTCTGATCCAGAACATACAGGTGGAGTGCAGCATACTCCATCACAAATTTGATTTTCACCACATCCTCCACATTCTAAGGTTCCTCCGCATCCATCTAATTTACTCCCGCAGCTACTTCCGCATGTTTCTGGTACGCATGTGCAGGCGTTATTTATGCAATCTTCATTAGCTCCTGTGCAGTCTCCGCAGCTTAGTGTTCCTCCGCATCCATCTAGTTTGTTCCCACAGCTACTTCCACATGTTTCTGGTACGCATTTATCTACACAGCTATTACTTACACATTTCTTTCCAGTTCCACACCCTCCACAACTAGTACTTCCACATGAATTTGTTAAAGTTCCACAAGATGATCCACAAGTAGGTTTAGAACAACTAGGAGTTGTAGTCCCTCCGCCAATAGTTTCTTCAACATTTTGACCGTTTTCAACAGTATATACTTTACCCGTAGGAGTACCTCCACCTTCAACATCATAACTAACAGAATTTTGACCAGATTGTAATGTACATCTCAGTTTTCTTCCTCCATTTGATGTAGAACATCCGGAAGGAATATTAGTGAATTTACCAGTTGTCAGGGTTTCCTCTATAACTTTTGTAGTTCCAGTTGTATCAATATCTACTGTAAATCTGTTCCCATTTTTATTTCTAGTAGCATCAGTGGTTGGACTAGTTGAACCTCCACCATTATCTGGATTAGGCTTTGGTTTAGGCTTTGGTTTGGGTTTTGGTTTAGGCTTAGGTTTTGGTTTTGGCTTAGGTTTCGGCCTTGGTTTAGGTTTTGGTCGTGGCTTTGGTCGAGCATACATCTTAAAATAAGTTTCACCTTCACCACTTTCATAAGAATTATCTGAATGTTCCTCTTGTATCACTTTTTCTTCTTCGCCAATAACAGGAAGCCCAATAACTGATAAACTCATTATAATTATCAGCATATATGCAATCCACTTCATAGTAGGTATTCTTAGAATATTACGGTATTTAAAATTATTGTCTTTTAACATAAAGCATCACCTTTATTAAAATTATCAATATGCCTTATAAAATCGAAAACAGGAGTACCACAATTAGTATCTACAGTACCATCATTAAAGGCATCTACATATCTAATTAAATAGAATACATCTACAATACAACACACATTACAAAAGTCTTTGGTAGGACAAGGTTTTTCAAGTAATCCTTGAAATCCTGCTCCTCTTACACAATATCCCTCAGGACTGCAAAAATAATCATATGAACAATCAGCATGTTGTGTACAAGAAGGTACACATGTATTTCTTCCATCACATACATACCCTGCAGAGCATCCAAATTCACAGCTTTGAGCCATTCCACAACTTCTTTCATCATCATAAAAATAATAATCCTCATCAAACCAATCCCAATAGTAATATTGTTCCTCTTCTTCATCAAATCCATAAAAATCTTCATAATAGTAAAGTCCATCTTCCTCATCATAGTAATAGTCTAGGTATTCATCATCATCGTCATCATCATCTTTGTCATCTGTTGCTTCATAAAACCAATCTCCTGCTTCTTCATCCCAATAAAAATGTAAACCTTCTTCTGGATCCCAATAATAGTAAATTCCATCATCTCCTATATAATATTCATATCCAAGATCTGCATCATAATAATACCCTGTTTCCTCATCATAGGAATCTTCTGTATCATCTACATAATAGTATTCTTGGTCTGTTTCGTCCCAGTAGTATTGGTTTCCTTCTGAGTCTGTGTAGTATCCTGTATTTGGATCATATTCATCTTCTTCATCAGATTCGTCTACGTAGTAGTATTCTTGGTCTGTTTCGTCCCAGTAGTATTGGTTTCCTTCTGAGTCTGTGTAGTATCCTGTATTTGGATCATATTCATCTTCTTCATCATCTTCCGATTCACCTCCTGTTCCATCATCCTCAACATAATACCAATCATCATCAACAGCATCATAATAGTAATGAAGTTCTTCATCTGCATCCCAAAAATATTCTATTCCAGTCGCAGGATCTGTATAATCTTGTCCCTCATAATTACTTAAAATATTAAAAAATCCTCCTGCTTTTCCAACAGTTTCAATAGAACAACCTGAGAGTATGAGAACTAGGAAAATACTAAAAATCCCCAAATATTTCCTCTCAAACATAATACCACTCCTCATCCACTTCATCATAGTAATAGTAAGAATCTGATTCTTCATCTAAATAATACTTAATTCCTCCTTCAACATAATAGTAAGCCTCCATTTCCTGATCATACAACAAATCATCACGCTCACCAGTAGGATCTTTATCTGCAGCTCCCTGGCTCCCTCCATCCGTAATCTCCAAACACTCCATTCCAGAACTACAATCTCTATGATTAATGCAATTCATATCAACCAATCCACATTTTCCTTCTTCTATATTACAACTAATACCTTCTTTACAGTCTTCATCAGTTAAACAAGGATCTGGATCTGGTTCACAAGGTTCATAATTTTGTGTAGATAATACACAAGGTTCATTTTCAACACAAAAACCTTGTTGAGTATCACATGAACTTTCTTTTAAACATTCAAATTCCTGAGTACATTCTGTTCCAACACGACATTCACTAATAAAACAAACCTCTCCTGAATTACAATCTTCATTTAAAAGACATTCACTTGACTCAACACATTTTCCTTCTTTACAATCCCAAAATGTCCTACAATCCTCTTTTACTACACAGAGTTTATCAGAAGGAGGACATAGTTCATAATTAGCAGAGAGAGTTACACATGTTATATCATCAATACAAAATCCTTGTACTAAATCACATGAATCTCCTATAACACAATCTTCATCCATATTACATAGGGTTCCCCTATTACATGCACCATCAAAACAAACTTCTCCATCAGCACATTCTTCATGAGTTATACAATCTGGTGTTTTAGGCATACATACTCCACTATCCATATCACATTCCATTTCATCTCCGCAGTCGTAGTTGGCGCAGTGTTCTGGGTCTGGTTCGCAGTTTCCTAGTCCTGTATTGCATGTGAGTCCTGGTTGGCATCCTGTGTTGATGCAGTGGTCTGGTCCTGTTTCGCATGTTCCTGTTTGCATATTGCATTGCATGTATTCTCCGCAGTCGTAGTTGGCGCAGTGTTCTGGGTCTGGTTCGCAGTTTCCTAGTCCTGTATTGCATGTGAGTCCTGGTTGGCATCCTGTGTTGATGCAGTGGT
>CALCXY010000006.1 GCA_937906345.1 Candidatus Woesearchaeota archaeon
TATTAGAATCAGATTGGTGTAATAAATATATTGAGAAAGTGCATATCTATGCTAAAGAGAGTATTGGTGTTGGGACACGAGCAGGATACTATGATAAAATAGGTGCACTAAAAGATATGGTGCAAAACCATCTCATGCAAATTTTAAGTTTAGTTGCAATGGAAAAACCTAAAGATTTTTCAGCTGCTGCATTAAGAAGTGAAAAATTAAAAGTAGTTAAGTCATTAAAACTGAGAAATGTGAAAAAACAGATTGTGAAAGGGCAATATACAGGATATCTTAAAGAGAAAAACATTGCTCTTGGTTCTAAAACAGAAACATATGTTGGTTTAAAATTGGAAGTTCATAATAAAAGATGGCAAGGAGTTCCTTTTTATTTAGAAACAGGAAAATCTTTGAAGGAAAAAAAGGTAGGAGTGGATATTTATTTTAAACCTGTTGATAATATATTTGGTTTTGATATTGCTCCAAATATTATGGAGATTAATATAGAACCTCAAGGTGATATTAATTATTTATTTAATACAAAAGAAATTGGTCATGAATTAAAGGTTAGAAGAGTGACAATGAATTTTTCATCTGAATCTGAGTTTGGTGGGAAAGGCATGGAAGCATATGAAAAATTAATATTTGATATTTCTCGAGGAGATCAAACTTTGTTTACTAGATCAGATGAAATAGAGGCATCTTGGAAACTTATTGATTCTATATCTAGGAAGTGGAAAAAGTTTCCACTATATAAATATAAAAAGGGTTCTCTTGGGCCTAAGGAAAAGGGGAAAGTTATTGATTAATCTTTCATTTTGTATTCTATCTTCCCTATTGGTATTCCATGGAATGTCCAGGCGTTTTGGTTACCACTAACACTCATTCCTCTAATATCAACAAAATCTTCTCCAGTATGGATTCCAAAAATATTGATATAGGTTCCGATAGAGACTAATTCTGTTAGAGGTACTCTATTTTGTGTATGAATACAGCAATTAGCACCCCACATTTCTTTCTCTTTAGGTCCTTCTGGAATTTCTCCAGGAATTGTGAATCTATGCACATTGAAGTGCTCATCTTCAGGAAATCCTCTCCCAAAAAAGGAGCTACGAAATCTACTATACGGTGCATGAAATTCAATGGTGTTTTCATCAATTATTTCTGTTACAGCTCCTTCACATAAAACTCTATAATCGTGGAAATTATGTGCCCTCGATTTTTGATGGAATTTTACATTTTGAGCTGAAGTGTATCCTTTTGGATATACAAAATGAGCTACCCTATCACTCATAGGTGTAATTTTTGCATAGACTAAACCACTTCTATAATTTACTACTACTTCAATTTCCTCTGTTTCTTTGTCAAAACATCCAAAGGTATTTGCAAAGTCATTAGTTCCTATATCATCCAGTCGTGCATTCCAAGCTTCAACATTATAATCTTTTCTTCGATCATTTCTATCTCCAATAGATACTGTTTGGACTTGGTCTATCTTTCCTGTAACTGATTTTAAACTAAATATTTTTGCACGTACATTATTAGGTGCAAACGCCCCATGAGGCATGTCTGCTAATTTAATTGTTGTATACATTTTCCATTCCTCCGAATAGTTTATTTTTTTAAAATATTGACTAAGTAAATAGTTTACACAGTCTATAGAATCCAATATTCATCCTTGCTGATTAAACTCGGAAAGAATTAATTAACGTAAAAGTAAAAGAACTAGTAAAAGTGATTTAAAATTAGTAAAAAAAGTTTTTTTGATCATATTAGAATCCAAAATTAACCTCTCCTGGTTCGGTTGGTTGAGGTGTTCCATGTTTAATTACATAACCTTGACGCATACTATTGTTAACAATTGCATCAATTTGGATTGCAGTTCGTTGATCCTTTCCATCTACTTGTCTTCCATAAAAGGTTAGATTATCTCTATCTTTAAAGAATCCCTCACCAAATCGTTCATGAGGAAATCTAATTTGGTATTTTTGTTGTTTATCAAAAGTTTTAGCAGAGTCACAATCTACAATAGATACTGTATCGATAGGACCTTCCTCCTTACTAGGAAAATCTCCCTCAGATGTTCCTTTAAGAAGTACATTTTTACCATGAGTTTCTACTATTTCATCAATATCAGTTTGTACTGGTTCAATTCCATTAAATCCATCATATGTTCCTATAATTGTTATTTGTATTTTTGACATTTTGTATCCTCCATTGAGATTTTAATCAAGTATATAAATTTTTGTATCATATCTTGCTTGTTAGGCTCGAAAAAGATTGAGAACTATAAAAGTAAAAGAAGTAATAATTTTAATGAATGAAATGTTTTCATAGGAATTAGAATGTGGTACTTGTATTTAAACTTATTTATTCTTGAGGTGTTATGTCTACTTCCCTTTCTAATCTAAGAAATTGAAGAGGAGGAACCAATGTATAATCAGCTTTGCTTTCTTCTGCTAATCTACAACTCCTATCAATTAAATCTTCTTTTTGAGATTCACTACAAGAAAACATATGACCAATTAATCTATTAGGGTCAGTAGAATTCATTGCCTTTTCAATTTCTCCTACCCTCTCTCCAGGTCGTGTTCCTTGTGAGGATGTATCATCTAAGGTTGTTCCATCTAAAAATTCTCCAAACTTAGTTTGAAATGTTTCATTATCTACTGCACGAGTGTATAATAAAACTACATATCTTTGTTCAGGTTTAGGATTCATATTCTTGTATTTATTTGACTCTATATAAATTTTATTGTAACACAAGCTTTAAATAAAAGGTTTTGTGTATCTTTAATATGGATTTGGGGAATGTATTAATTGTTTATAGAACTAAAGAAAAGAAACGATTAGGTAAAATTCTTTCTATTTTAAAAAGTAAAAACATTGCTTATGCAGCAGTTGAAAGATTAAAAGTAAAAACAACCCATGTTACTGGAAAAGATTTAGTGATAGCGTTTGGAGGAGATGGTACTTTTTTAAAAGCAGCATCAATTATTAAGGATAGCACACCTATTTTAGGAGTGGATTCAAATCCAGGAACTAGAGAAGCGTATTATTCACGTGCAAATGTAAATACTTTTTCTCAAAAAATTAATAAAAAGTTTAAAATTGTAAGTTTGCAAAGGCTAGAAGTGTCTATTAATGGAAAAACATTACCAAGATTAGCTTTAAATGAATTTTTAATAACAACAGCAAAGCCGTATCATACTGTTTTACTTTGCTTAGAGGGAAATTATCTTAAAAGTTCTGGAATTTTAGTTGGAACAGGATCTGGATCAAGTGCATGGATTAAATCAGCTGGTGGGAAAAAGTTACCTTTAAGTTCTAAGAAATTTCAATTTGTTGTGAGAGAACCTTATATTGGGAAATTGCATACTCCTCAAAAAGTAAAAGGTATTTTAGAGCATCATAAAACATTACATATTGTTGCTTGTATGAAATCAGGAATATTAGTTCCAGATTCAAGCGATGATGTAACTTATTTTAATAAAGATGATAAGATAGAGATTAAGATGAGTGAGTTTCCTATACAGTTTGTTGAGGTCTAAAATGGCAGAAGAAATTAATCAAATCAAAAAAGGAAATTACATTCTTCATAAAGATGAAGTTGTTATCATAAAGGAGATAGGCTTAGTTGTTTATGGAACGCACAGCCATGCAAAGATGAAAGTTACTGTTGGTGGAGTTTTTTCTGAATTAAATGAAACGTTTACCTTGCCTCTGCACCATAGAGTTGATAAACTAGACATTATCAGGAAAGCAGCGCAATTAATTGCTTTACAAGGAGGTTCTGGACAGATTATGGATAATGTGAGTTATGAAACTAAGGATGTTGAGATTCCGGAAGGTTTAGAAGTGCAAGAAGGTGATACAGTTACGTTTATTGAGTATGGGAACAAAGCTAAGGTTTTGGAAAAGAGATCGTAATGTTTTTAAGTCTCTCTTTTCTAAAGGTATTATGTTCTATGAAGAAGTAAAAAGAGTTTTTCTACATATTAGATGGCCTGTGCAGATTGCTATGCTTTTAGGATTCTTTGCAGGGAGTATTGTTGGAGATATACATTATTCACCAGAGATATTGAGGGGATTTATTAGTTGGTTTCTGATATGGGCTTCTGTGACTTTGTTCAATTCATACTATGATAAAGATGAGACAAGTGTAATTGGCTTAAAACATCCACCGAAAGTTGGAAAATCTTTATTGTATACTGCAATTTTGTTTAAATTGCTTGGATTCTTAATAGCACTTACACTTTCAAGAGTTTACTTAGTATTCTATATTATTTATATTGGTTTATCTGTAACCTACTCTCACAAATTTTTCCGCTTTAAATCAAATGGATATATTGCTTTACTTTATAATTTCATCAATGGCATGTATGTTTTTATCATTCCCTCTACTTTAGCAGTGCCAGTTGACTATGGTGCAGTTATTTTAGCTGGAATAGGTGCAGGATTTTATTCAGTCGCTACCTATATTTTTACTCAACTCCATCAAACTAAAGAAGATACAGGAAGAGGAGATTTTTCGATTGCTAGTAGATATGGAATTGAAAAAGCTAGTATTGTTTCCTTTCTACTCATGATCTTGTCAGTGCCTTTTGTTCTTTATGCCTTATATTCTCGTGCTTTAACTGGTTTATTTTATTTCATGGCGTTCTTTTTTACCTTTGTTATCCTTGTTTATTTTTATCTTATTAGAAAACATTTAGAGAAATTCAAAAGCTTTGATTTGCTCAACAATTTTATTAGTTATTCCAATTATTTGGCAATTGTAGTTATGATTTATTTCTATATTATGATGCATTAATTTCTCTTTAGAATTTTATTTTTATAATAATGCACAGTTTCTTGATTGCCTTCATACCATTCATACAAGTCAATACCTTTTACAATGAGTATTGTTAGGATCATAAAATCTGTAACTAATAAAAATGGTAAATTAAATTTGAAAATGTAGATTCCTATTGTTAATAATAATGCAATAATAGCTGAGTCTCTATACCGTTCTTGATAAAATTTTTCATGCAAGTCTGCGTGTGCAATTGCTGATAAGATGATTATGATAGGGGTGTTAAAAATTACCATTAACCAAAAGCCTGGGAACGCAAAAATTCCCCAAACTGCAAAAATAATTAAAATTCCTAATGCTATAAGTATGAAATACCACATAGATTAGATTTAATAATTTAGTTATTTAAATCTGTCGGAAAAGAATAAATGGAATTGTAATTTTGAGGAGGTAAAGCCGCCAGCGAACTATAAGCCTGACTTAGTAGCCCCGCCACCACCCAATGATTTGATGAGCCTTTAAGCTTGATATATAGGCTTTTCATTCCTTAATTTTAAACATTTTTTACTGTTATTAGTCCAATACGAATAATGTATCAAGTTTATATAAAATATAATCATAAAACATATATATGACCTCATAGCCAAGATTAACCATGTCAGAATACGAAGAAGAGGATGAAGCAATCGAAGAGTCTACAGAAGAACTTATGGAAGATGATGAAATCTCTCCTGAAGAAGAAGGTTTTATGAGGGGCTATGAAGAAGCTAGTGAAAAAGACCCTGATGAAACAGAAGAGAAAGAAGGTGAAGAAGAGGAAGAACTAGAGGATTAAAACTTAAATAGTTCCATGGTTTTGGTTATATCTTTCTCATCTAATACAAATAAGGTCTCTGTCCATGTAGACATGGTTTCTACGATATTGATATTGTTCTCTGCTAACATTGAAGTTAAAAACGCTAAGTAACCAGGGGTTTCCTCAATGGTTTCATCTGCTTTTAATGTTACTTCTATAAGATCTTTAGTAACTTTAATTATTTTGTTTTTAAAATAATTCTTTATGGGTTCTAAAAATTGTTCAGTTGTTATTATTGTAATAGAATCAGAGCCTTGCACAACATGAATCGATTCATTTTTTTTCAAAACAGACTTTTCTAATTCAATTAAGTTATCTTGGAAAATGTTTTTTTCAGTAACAACAGCTATAATCTTATTTTTTACAGCTATCCTACTATTTTTTAATAAGTATTGGATCTTTTTTTCTAATCTATCTTCTTGGTATTGAATTTTTTGTTTTAATCTTCGTAAAGCTATAACAATTGCTTCAAAGTTTTCTATAGAATTTTCATGTTGAATTTTCCTAGCTACTTTAGAGAAATTTAATATGTCTTGTTTCAAACAATCTTTTATGCTTGGATGTTGGTTTACAAATTCTTCTGTTAATTTAGTAACATTCACAGCTGGCCCCCCAACTCTACCTCTTTATAACATAATAAAAAAATAAAAAAAATCCCCTTAGTCTTTGTGGTTAATTATGATATTATATTGGTCAGGTATATAAATGTTTCGTTTTGGACAAAAATGTCT
Organism: Candidatus Woesearchaeota archaeon; assembly: GCA_937906345.1. Taxonomy (GTDB): domain Archaea; phylum Nanobdellota; class Nanobdellia; order Woesearchaeales; family CALCXY01; genus CALCXY01. The sequence goes on from CALCXY010000006.1 coordinate 6,368, forward strand.
TAAATTGTACAATATTAGTCCATGCTTATTTAAAGGAGAGGAAGATTCTAAGTTGCATGTCAGCAATAGAAAATATGAGTGAAGAACAGCTTCGTAACTTAGATTTTCATAGAAAAAATTATTCTATTTGGAAAGTGGGATATGATTGTATTGAGAATCATTTACCTGCAATTGTTGAGGCTTTAGTATATATGCGTGATAGGGGCATTAAATCTCCTGACATTGTTTTTGGATGGGGTGGATTGGCTGATGAGAAAAGTAAAGAGATGGGAATTTCTGTTGAGAAACCAGGAGGGATTAGAAAAACACCTCCTGAATTAATGAAAGGGATTTTGGAAGTTGAGGAAGAGGTTTTAAAACAATTAAGTGAGGCATTTGATAAAGAGGATCTTATGTATGGTTATTTTTCAGTACATAATGGATTTCCTCTATTTACTGCTCGTCCTACATCTGAGGATAATTTTACAGGAGTGGATCCTTATATAAATTCAGGAACCTATTTAAGACATCCAACTGCTTTCAAAGTTAATTTTATATCTCCTTTATGTGTGAATGCTGCTTGGAAAGATGAGGGGCCAACTGGAATTCCAGCAATGAAGGATAAATATCTTAATCTTAATGCAGATGATGCATTTAAATTATTAGTAAAGTATGCTAAACCAAAAAAAGCGTTTGTATTAACATCAGCAGGTCATGTGTATGATCAAGATCAACAAAGAATTCCTCGTATTGAAATTATTGATGAAAACACAATTGGGGGGTATATTCGTGAGCATAAGATAGAAGGAGGAATGGTTCCTAAAGTTCAGAATATTGCAGAGTTAACTAATACTGTTCAAGGATCTATTGAAATTCCTATACTTTATCCTGATGGACTAGTAGATGAGTATCTAACAGATGGAGGTACTGGGACTTTATTCAGTAGAGGGTATCATATTAAAAAATCTCATGGGAACAATTTAGAAGAGATGGATCAAATTTATGCTATTTTAGAAGAATCTTTTAACGCAGAATTAGCAGATCATTTTGGTGATAATGTTGACCAATGGTTTACTCGGCGTGAAATAAATAATAAGGGAGTAGTGCTTATGGCTTCTCTTAAAGGAGAAGATACTAAAGGAATTCCTTATATTCATAAACTAGGAGTTGTAGAAGAAGCACAAAATAATGGCTTGGCAAAATATTTATTGCGTCATGCATATGAGACTAATATTGATTGGTTAGATACTTTAAAATTTTTTACTAGAACAAGGTATGATAATCCTGCTAAAGTAAAACTCTGGGATCCTGAATTTAATAATAGAGTGTTAATGCATAATGTAGCTGCTGAAAAAGGAGTTCCTATTCCTAAAGAAGGTTTACCAGTCTTCACAGGTGAGGGTAATGGCTGGAAAGTGTATGCTGTTGGATTAACTATGGATGAATTTCAAAAATGTTATGATAAAGCTATTCACATGCCTGATGATTTTAAAAGATCAGAAACTTAAGGCTTTCATCATTTTTTGTAAATCTTCTTCTTCTATGAGGAAAATTGTATCTGTCCAACAACTCATAGTATCAATGATATTGATATCATTTTCATAGAGAGCTGTGCAAAATGTACTCATAACTCCTTTAATTTTTTCAATATCTCTATCTGATTTGATAATAACTAATACTAAATTTTTATTTTCTTTTATGATGTAATTTTTAAGTAAAGAATGTAATTTAGTATAATGTTTAACTGATGAAATTAATGTAAATGATTTTGTTCCTTCAATAATGTAAATAGGGTCTCCACTTTTTCTTATTTCTTGTTCAATGTCAATTATTTTATGCAAAGCTGTTTTTTCAGCTATAATCGTAAAAACTTTTGTTTTAAACTCTAATTCATTATTTTTCATTAAGTTGATTATTTCTTCTTCATTGGTTTTTTCTTTTTTGATCTTATCTTTTAAACGAATTACTGCCATAAGAATTGCTTCTTTGCTTGTTTTTTTATCCACAGATAATTCTTTAGCTATTATTCTTGATAATGAAGAGAAGTTTATGATACCTTTCACTAAGCAATCTTTGATACTAGGATGTTTCATAATATATTCCTCTGTTAATTCAGCTGTTGTTGGCATATAAAATAGAAAATAACAATAGTATATAAATCTTACTAATTTGTTGTATATACAACAAATTCCTTCGGGAAAGTGTGAAATGGCTCATCGAATATAATAATGTGTTGTGAACTTCTAAGTCTACTATGAAAATTGACTATGGAACACAATCAAAAGGAAAACTTTTACAGGCAACTGTAGATAAGCCAGCTTTAGATATATTTTTCACCCCAAAAGGAAGCAAGGCAGTATGTAATTCTGCTTGTAATGGATGTTATTATCTTAGTTATTTTCAAAGTGAAAAAACTGCCATAACTTCTTCTCAAGTTCCAAAATTGGTTGAAAAATCATCATTTTTAGGATATAGTTCAGTATTTCTCATCACATCAGAGATATTATTGGCTGAAAATTGGCAAGAAATAATCAAATCTACTGGTGATACTTACATTAATACAAATGGAAAAATAATTGCAGAAAAAGAACAGAGTATATTAGAAGAATTGGAAAGTTCTGGAATAGAACAAATTGTACTAACTGCAAATATTCCCGGTTTTCATTTGGGATTAGATCTCACAGATGAAAAATTAGTTCAGAAAGCATTTGAGAATATTCATAATTATGAAAGTAAAAAATTTAACACCATAGCTACGGTTATAGTTACTTCAGAAAATTATTCTCATTTATCTGAAATGACTTATTATGTAAAAAACGTATATAAGGCGAATGGTGTGAAATTCATATCCCACCTTCCTTTACCTCCTGATGGGATTTATGATTTAAGTCCTTCTTTAGAACAATTACAATTAGTTATTGAATCTATATCAGAATTAAGAGAAGTATTTGATGTTGATGAGTTTTCAATTCAACGTTCAGGAACAATAGGGTCACAAGGATTATCAGATTTTAAAAAGAAACAGTTCTGTCCTGCAGGAGATAGTTTAATTACATTAGTTTCTCAAGAAGAAGGTTCTCCTGTCACTCCTTGTATTTTTATTTCAAATGTGCAAATAGGAAATATTAATGGAGGGATTCCAGTTATTGATGATAATCAATTAGATAGTTTTCTTCAATTAAAGGAACAAGCAATACAAAATGGTTATTGTCCTGCACATTTTCTTTCTAATCAAAATGGAAATAATTCACAATTCGTTCAAATTCAAGTTTCAGAGGCAAAAAATGAAATCTAAAAAAATAATCTTAGCATACAGTGGAGGTCTAGACACATCAGTTATTTTGAAGTGGTTAGTGAATAAGGGCTATGAGGTCATAGCTTACATAGCTGATGTAGGCCAGGAAGATGATTTTGTTAAAGCTAAAGAGAAAGCTTTGAAGTTAGGAGCTTCAAAAGTATATATTGAAGATCTTAAAAAAGAATTTGTGGAGGATTATATTTTTACTTGGTTAAAGGGTAATGGTCTTTATGAGAATAAATATCTTTTAGGAACGAGTTTAGCTAGGCCTTTAATTGCTAAAAAACAGATTGAAATTGCTAAAAAGGAAAAAACTAAAATTGTAAGTCATGGAGCAACTGGTAAGGGAAATGATCAAGTAAGGTTTGAACTTACTTATATGTCTTTAATGCCAGATGTTGAGATTTTTAGTCCTTGGAAGGATAAAGAATTTTTAGAAAAATTTGAAGGGCGGAAAGATCTACTTGCGTATGCTAAGGAACAGAATATTCCTGTTGAGGCAACAACTGAGAAGCCTTTTTCAATGGATGATAATTTAATGCATATCAGTTACGAAGCAGGTATTTTAGAAGATCCTAGTATGGCAGCACCTGCAAGTATCTGTAAGAAAACAGCACATATTAAAGATGCACCAGATAAAGAAGTAAAAATCTGTATTCATTTCGCAAAAGGAATACCTATTAAATTACAAAATTTTACATCAGGAGATGATGTAGAAGGTTCATTACAATTATTCCAATATCTTAATGAGTTAGGGGCAGAAAATGGAATAGGAAAAATTGATCTTGTTGAAAATCGTTTTGTTGGAATGAAATCCCGTGGAGTTTATGAAACTCCTGCAGGAACAATATTATTGAAAGCTCATATGGATATTGAATCTTTGACATTAGACAAAGAGGTTCTTCATATCAAACAAACACTAGAACCAAAGTTTGCACAATTGATTTATAATGGTTTTTGGAACAGTCCTGAGTTTGATTTTTTAATGAGTGCTTTTAATAAAAGTCAAGAAAAGGTTAGTGGAAAAGTAACTTTATTACTTTACAAAGGAAATGTCTCTGTGACAAAACGTGAGTCTGTAAATTCACTTTATGATGTTGGATTAGCAAGTATGGATGTTGCAGGAGGATATGATCAAGAAGATGCTAAAGGATTCATAAAATTGAATGCTTTACGTTTAAAGGTGGGAAAAAATGTGGGTAAATAACGAAGTTGGAACATTAAAAGAAGCAGCAATGTTTGGACCACCAAGCATTGAAACCTATTTAACACAGTTTTATCCTCCAGAGATAAGCTTATGCTTTGGTCATTTTGATGTTATTGAGGCTCAAAAAGAATTTAATGGATTAGTTAATCTTCTTGGACAGCTTGGTGTGGTTGTATTAGACATGAAATCTGCTTATGTAAATACGCTTAATCCTCCAACTCATTCAGCTGAAAAGCTTGTATTGGATTTAGTGGATAAAGTTTTAGAGTTTCCTGATCATACTGGAGAACCCAACCCTGGAACATTATTACATCTTCTTCATTTGGATTCTTTATTGTATGGAGAAGAAAAAGCTGTTGCTCTAAATAAATCTTTAAGTTTAGATCCTGAATTACCTTTAGGAAACATTTTTTTTGCTCGTGATCAAGCAAATGTAATGTTTGATACTTGCTTTTTGAGCAATATGAAATATCCTATACGTCAACCAGAGGTAGCAGTTATTAAGGCTGCATTAGAAGAATTAGGATACCATAAATTTGTAGAGATTTCTCCAGGAAATTTTGAAGGAGGAGATGGAATGATTATAGATGGTGATATTTACGTAGGTTCTGGAATGCGAACAACTCATGAAGGAGTAATACAAATAGCTAATCATTTTAGTGATAAAACTACTTATAAAATAGCTATTCCTGATATGGGAAGTTGGGAAAAAAATATGGAAGTTATGCATTCAGATACTTTTTTTATGCCTGTTCATCATAAAAAAATCTTTGGTTGTATTCCTGTTTTGGAACAATGTAGTGTCATTAATATGCAAACAGGAAAAGAGATTCCTTATTTAGATCACTTTGTAGATAAAGGTTATTCTATAAATGGAATTCCAACAGAAGAACAGAAGAATTATGCTGCAAATATGCTTGTAACAAAACCAGGAGTATTAATTGTTCCATCAGACTATAATCATAAAACCAATGGAAAGTTGCATAGTGATCTTATTACTTTATATTCAGCTAAGTTGGAACATCTTACACAAGCTGTAGGAGCAACACATTGTATGATTTTACAAACAATCAAAGAATGAGGTTAAAATGAAACTCTGGGAAAAAAATACTAAACTGAAAAAAGAAATTGAGGATTTTACAGTTGGTAATGATACTTTGTTAGATCAAACACTTTTACCTTATGATTGTGAAGCTTCTATAGCTCATGCAGGGATGCTTAACAAAATTGGAGTTTTGAGTAATAATGAATTTATTAAATTAAAAAAATGCTTGAAAGAGATGAAGGAAAAATCTCTTATAGGCGAATTTGAAATCAAAAAAGAAGATGAAGATGGTCATACTGCTATTGAAAATTATCTTATTCATAAACTTGGAGATGTTGGTAAAAAAATTCATACTGGAAGATCAAGAAACGATCAAGTCCAAGTAGCGTTAAGGCTTTATTTTAAAGAGAAATTAAATGAATTATTAGAACTATGTAGTTCATATGGGATTGAGATTCAAGATAAAATCAAAAAATATGGAAAAATAAAAATTCCTGGTTATACTCATATGCAAAAAGCCATGCCTTCTTCAATAGGGTTATGGTTAGGTTCATTTAATGATGCTATGAAAGATAATAAACAACACATTGAGAATGTTTTAGATTTATTAGATCAAAATCCATTAGGAAGTGGTGCTGGTTTTGGAATTCCAGTTATTTCTATTGATAAAGAATTTACAGCAACTAAATTAGGTTTTAGTAAAGTTCAAGAAAATTCATTGTATGTGCAGTTAAGTAGAGGAAAATTTGAAGGGATGATTATAGCAGCGTTAGATATGATCATGTTAGATATCAATAAATTAGCAAGTGATCTTATGCTTTTTACAATGCCTCAATTCCAATATTTTTCACTTCCAGATGGATTTTGTACTGGAAGTTCTATAATGCCTCAAAAAAAGAATTATGATGTCTTAGAATTGATGAGGGGAAAGTATCATATATTGTTGGGCTATGAAATGCAGATCAAAGGTGTAATTGGGAATTTAATCTCTGGATATAATAGAGATGTTCAGCTTACAAAAGAACCTATTATGAAATCTTTTGAATTAGTAATCTCAAGTGTTTTGGTTATGAATATGATTATTAAAAATCTTATCATTCATAAGGAAAATTGTGAAAACCAACTCACAGATGAGTTATATGCTACTGAAAAGGCTTATACATTAGTGTTAGAAGGTAAATCTTTTAGGGATGCATATAAAGAGATGAAATAAACACAACATTTATTATGGGGGCTTTATTCTGGTTTTTTATGCCAAAAGTATCAATAATAATACCTGTATGTGGACAAGCTGATATGACTAAAAAGTGTTTAGAAACGCTTTACAAGTTCACACCTAAGGATTTAATAGAGATAATTGTAATCAATAATAATAGTCCTGACAATACTTTGGAGATGTTAAAAGCTTTTCCTGATGTGAAGGTTATTACAAATGAAATGAATAAATCTTTCTCAGTGAGTATTAATCAAGGAGTAAATGAGTCTACTGGAGAATTTGTTTTGCCTTTGAATAATGATACGTATTTCTTTCAAAATTGGTTAGAAGAGATGCTTGAAACGTTTACTGATAAGAAAGTCGCAGTTGTTGGTGCTAAACTCTTATTTCCAGATGGTAAAATACAACATGCTGGACTAGCCTGCTACAAAAATAAGCAGCCATTTCATGTGTTTTGGGGAGAAATGCCAAGTGAAAAAAATAATATTCAAGTAGAGTATCCTGCTGTTACGTTTGCATGTGCTCTTATTCGAAGGAAGGTTTTTGAGGAATTACAAGGATTAAGTCTAGAATATCCAGATGGAAACTATGAAGATGTTGATTTTTGCTTAAGAGCAAGGGAAAAAGGCTATAAAATTGTTTATAATCCTAAAGTTGTTCTCTACCATCTTGAAGCTGGAACTAAAAAACTTGATCTTACAAGGGCTCAAGATACTATTAGAAAAAATTTAAAGATTTACAAAGACAAATGGGAGAAAAGAAGTGAGAGTCTTTTTGCAGTTGATCAGAGAATCTTCCCAAAAATCTTAGTTGGATGTCCAACATACTACAAATATGAATATTGTTTAGAAAAGTATGCAAAAATTGTTAAAAATTTAATGTATCCTAATTATGATATCTTATTGATAGATAATTCTCCTGATGAAGAGTATATGGAAAAGATTCAGGATGTTGGATTAAAGGTTGAGCAAACACCGTATCGAAAAAAAGCACGAGATAGAATCGTTGAATCTAGGAATCTTCTTAAAAAAAGAACCTTAAAGGGAAATTATGATTATATGTTTTCTTTAGAGCAAGATGTTATTCCAGAACCTGATATTTTAAAAAAATTATTATCTCATGATAAAAAGATAATAAGTGGATTTTACTTTAGTCCTCAAAAATTAATGAATGGAGATGTAGCTATTAAACCTATTATTTTTAAATTTCATAAAAAAGAAGGAAAATGGGGAACTTGTAGAATGTTAACTAAAGATGAAACATGGAGTGATGAGTTAATGAATATTGCATATTGCGGTGTTGGTTGTTTACTTGTTCATAAAGATGTTTTAGAGAAAGTTACTTTTCGATATAAAGATGATAAAGATGCTACTGATGATAAATATTTTTGTTATGATGCTAGAAAAGCTGATTTCGAGATTTGGGCTGATGCATCTGTTAAATGTAAGCATTTACTTGAAGAAAAGTTTGATTGGGATGAGTTAAGGGATAAGGGGGAATATTAGTTTAAAATTCTACATTGAACACATTTTGTTGCCCAGGAGCAAAAAAATGTGTTCTAATTCTCAAAAAAGTAAAAAAATTAAAAATATAGGTTAAAATTACAATAATTTTATATATCAAACTAGCTTTTTCTCTTTCAATGGGGGTTTACATGATAAAATATGCTATATTGGTATTAATGTTATTTTTAGTTGCTTGCAGTAGCAATGTGCAGCAACAAACCATCCAAGAAGTTTCTCAAGTAATTATTATTGAAGAACCTGTAACTCCTCAAGTAAATACGACTAATACAACAAACAAAACTCAAGTTACTATTCCAAAAGTAGAAGAAGATACTGAAGTGAGAATATTAGTGAAATTCCTTATATTTAAGCCAAATGTTACAACAATTAAGAAAGGAACAACTGTTACATGGCTTCATCAAGATGATATTAAACCTTTCCATAAAGTGCAATCTATCAAATATGTACAATCTCCAACAGAAACTAGGCAAGTACCTTTATTCTTATCTGAAAACTTAAGGTTTGGAAATACTTTTTCCTACACCTTTAATGAAGTGGGAACATATCGATATTTAGATCCTTTTTTTAATGATGATGACGATTATATGGGTGGAGTTATCACTGTAACTGAATAATTCTTAGGTAGTAGTAAAAATCTCTTTTTTAGGAAATGTGACTGTTTTTTACCCATAAATTTATATAGTACTAAGGTAGAATCTAATTATAATTATTCGATTGGAGGTGAATATAATGGGTCAACCAAAACCTGGTGAGGAAATATCCTTTTACGACGTGAAAGGCAAAACCAAATTCATGGCAAAAGAGTGGAAAGTTGTTGTTAAAAAAGGAAGAAAATTTGCAGTTGCTAAAGCTCCTTCAGGCATTGATGCTTATAGGATTTTAGGAAAAGCTTAATTTCTTTTTTTTAATTTTTTTCTTTAATTATTAGAGCTTCTCAGAGTAGTATTCATAGCTCTAAAACCCTTGAATTATGGCTTTACAGGCTCTCTAAAGGCATTTTAGAACCGAAAAGTATATAAATAAAACAACATTAAATATCTCTGAAAAGGGGACTATTTTTACCTAAAAAATGACTGAAAAAACTCAAGAATCTAGTGAAAAAACCAAGGGTTATGGAGCTAAAGATATCCAGATTTTAGGTGGAATAGAAGCTGTTCGAAAAAGACCAGCAATGTATATAGGTTCTCAGGGGTTTATGGGTTTACATCATATTGTCTATGAGGTAGTTGATAATAGCATTGACGAGGCTCTAGCAGGCTTTTGTGATAAGATTATACTCATTATCCATAAAGATGGTTCTGTGACTGTAAAAGACAATGGAAGGGGAATTCCAGTTGATGAGCATCCTAAACTTAAGATACCTGCGGTGCAAGTTGTTTTGACAAAATTGCATGCAGGAGGTAAATTTAATAAAAAAATATACAAAGTATCAGGTGGATTACATGGTGTGGGAGTTTCTTGTACAAATGCACTTTCAAAAAAGCTTCATGTGAAAATTAGTAGAGAAGGAAAAGTGTATGAACAAGAGTATGCTCAAGGAAAACCTACAAGTAAACTTAAAGAAATTGGGACAACAAAAGATTCAGGTACTGAGATTACTTTTGTGCCTGATGATGAAATTTTTAGTGAAACTGTTTTTAATTATGATACCTTAGTTTCAAGAATGCGTGAATTAGCTTTTTTAAATCAAGGTGTAAAAATTGAAATAAAAGACGAAAGAACAAATAAAGAAAATGTATTTCATTATGAAGGTGGAATAAAAGAATTTGTTACATTTATTAATAAAAATAAAAATAGTTTACATGATGTTGTTTATTTGAAAAAAGAAAAAGAACATATTGTAATTGAGGTTGCTTTGCAGTATAATGATAGTTATAATGAATCTGTATATACTTTTGTAAATAATATTAATACAATAGAAGGAGGTACTCATCTTTCTGGTTTTAAAACTGCATTAACAAGAACATTTAATACCTATATTGAAAAATTTATGAATGGTAACGCTAAAACTAATGGAAAAGGAAAAAAAGATCTAAAGTTAAGCAGTGATGATGTAAGAGAAGGATTAAGTGCGGTTATTTCATTGAAGATAGCTGAGCCTCAATTTGAAGGCCAAACCAAAACAAAATTAGGAAATTCAGAGGTTAAAGGTGTTGTAGATTCTATTGTGAGTTCTTATTTATCTGATTTTTTCAATGAGAATCCTGCTATTTCAAAATTATTAATGACTAAAACTATTAATGCATCAAAAGCACGAGAAGCTGCGAGAAAAGCTCGTGATTTAACTAGAAGAAAAGGTGTTTTAAATTCAGGTTCTTTACCAGGAAAGTTAGCAGATTGTTCTGATAGAGATCCTACAAAAACAGAATTATATATTGTAGAGGGAGATTCTGCTGGTGGTTCAGCAAAACAAGGCAGAGACAGGAATTTTCAAGCTGTTTTGCCTTTGAAAGGTAAAGTATTGAATGTAGAAAAAGCTCGTTTACATAATATTCTAAAAAATAATGAAATAGTTACACTTGCTAGTGCAATCGGATGTGGAATTGGAGATGAGTTTGATATTAGTAAATTAAGGTATCACAAAATTATAATTATGACTGATGCAGATGTAGATGGTGCACACATTAGAACATTATTATTAACCTTCTTTTACAGACAAATGAAAGAGCTTATTGAACATGGGTATGTGTATATTGCTCAGCCTCCTTTGTATAGAATTAAGAAAGGAAAATCAGTTCAATGGTTATTTTCAGATGAACAATTAAAAGGTGTAAATAAAAAAGAAGTTTCTTTACAACGATTTAAAGGATTAGGAGAGATGAATCCTGTTCAGCTTTGGGATACTACTATGGATCCTGTTAAAAGGCAATTGTTACAAGTAGCAGTTGAGGATGCTGTTGAAGCTGATAATATCTTTACTATGCTTATGGGTGAAGAAGTAGAGCCGAGAAGGAAGTTTATTGAAGATAATGCTTTAGAAGTTGTTAATTTGGATATTTGATTATTTCTTATTTTACTTGTTAATTTTCAGTACATTTTTTTCGGCGCACTTGTTTGGTTTTCCCTTTCTCTCCCCCTTACCTGGTAAGGGGAGAGAAAGGGGTTAGGAGCGAAGCTCATGTAATAAACAACTGTAGTAGCGCCGAAAAAATAATACAGACTAATAATCAAACCCAAAAGTATCAAATATCCCTTACCCTATTTTACGAAAGCTTTTTAAATAACCCAAAGTTTTCAAGTAGTATGGCAAAAGCTAAAGTAGGAACAAAGATTAAGAAGAAACTTTGGTATAAGATCTTTGATTCTGGTGCATTTGGGAAAGCTGTTTTGGGAGAGACCTTTGTAGAGTTTCCAGAGCAAGTTCTTGGTAAAACTATGGCTATCAATATGATGGACTTAACTCGAGACCCAAAAAAGCAAAATACTATCATAAAGTTTGTTGTTACTGATATGAAAGGTGAAAAAGCAAATGCTCAAGTGATTGGATATGGTTTAAATAATTCTTCAGTAAAAAGAATGATGAGGCGTGGAAAGGCACGAGTTGATTTATCAGAGGTTTATTTATCAAAAGATGGAAAACACGTTAGAGTTAAACCTTTTATTGTTACACGTGTCGCTAGTGCAAAATCTACACTTACTGATATTAGAGCAGCAGTTGATAAATTCTTTAAAGAACTTTTAAAAAATACTACTTATGATCAATTGGTTAATACTTTAATTGCATATAAAATTCAAAGACAATTAAGAGATCAAATAGAAAAAATAATTCCTTTGGCTTCATGTGAAGTTAGAGAAATGAAACTTGTTACAATTCGAAAAGAAGGAGAAAAAGAAAAGTTAGTTGATGTTCTAGGTTCTTCAAAATCTAAGAAAACTGAAAAGCCGAAAGAAGTTAAAAAGGAAGTTAAAGAAGAGAAGAAAGAAGTTAAAAAGGAAGAAGTTAAGAAAGAAGAAAAGGTTGAAGAAGTAAAGCCAAAAGTTGAAGAAAAAGTTTCTAAAGAACCTGTTAAGGCTGTTGCTTAGGTTTAGTTGTTATATTCTTTTAAAATTTTATTTCTATTTAATCTGACAAACTTTATAAATGGTATTTGAATTCTTATTGTTATGAAACTCATAGCTCAAGGTGCAGAGGCTAAATTATTTAGGAATAATAATATTCTCATTAAAGATAGGATTCCTAAGAGTTATAGGATACAAGAGATTGATGTGCAACTGAGAAGGCATAGGACTAAAGTTGAGAGTCATATACTGCAAAAATTGGGGAAGTTAGGTTTAGCTGTTCCAAAACTTATTGATACAGATGAAACTCAGAAAATTAGTATGGATTTTATTAAAGGAGATAAGGTTAGTGAAATTCTTGATGCTAAAAATGTTTCTAAACTCTGTAAAGAGATTGGTCAAAAATTAAGAGTCATGCATGATAATCATATTATTCATGGTGACTTAACTACATCTAATATGATTTTAGAAAAAGAAATTTATTTTGTTGACTTTGGTTTGAGTTATGAATCTCAAAAAATTGAAGATATGGCTGTTGATTTGCACTTGTTTAGGCAAACCTTAGAAAGTAAGCATAATACAGTCTATGAAAAAGGGTTTAAAGCATTCTTATCTGGTTATGGAAATAAAGATGTTATTGATAGATTAGGAATTGTTGAGAAAAGAGGAAGGTATAAACGGAAAAATCATTAGTTAAATGGTTTTAATTTACTTCCCGCCAATCTTTAACACTACATAAACACTTTCTGCAAAATTGTTCTCTTAAATCTGGCATGATATTTTGGCAATTATGGCATCGCCTAATTGATTTGTTTATTATTGGTTTTACTGCTGCAAAAGATAAATTACAATATCCACAATTCTTTACATCCCATGCTTCTGGAAAAAACCAATTACAACGAGGGCATATGCGTTGAACAAAAGTTTGTGAAACTGCACATATAGTATCGTTAAACTCAGGAATTACCATTTGGATTCACCTTTTTGAGTTCAACTGTTATTTTACCTCTAGGGATTTTTTCAAATTCTGTGATGAATAGAGTAGATTTTCTACTTGAGACAGGAATTGTTTGAATCTTTTTCTCATTAGAATAAATTACTGCATTGATTCCATTAAGTATTTCTAACGGTTTATTATGAGATAAAATATAGGGGCTTATGTCAACATATAATTCATCATCACTGTTTGTGATACAATCAAGTTTTACTGAAAACTCTTTATTTTCACTATTTTTCTTATTAAAATCAAGAAGTTCTTCTTCTTCAAAACTAAGTGATTGTAGTTTTTCATCTATAAAATCCATGTCTTTATTCCTACCTACAGGATAAAAGACTTCTAATTCTCCTTGTTTGTCTATTTTTTCATAAAACATATTAACCACTACTTATAGATAGTATATTCCATATATAAAATAACTTATCACTTTTTTTGACAAATAGTAATATTTATAAGGTAAATGTTATTATTGTCTTAAATGGTACTAAAATTAGATATGTTTGATAAGAGGATTCTCTTTGAGTTAGATAAAAATGCAAGAATAACAACATCTGATATTGGAAAAATGTTGAAGAAGTCAAAACAATTTGTAGATTATAGGATCAAAAAATTAGAAGACCAAAAAATATTATTAGGATATACAACTGTTATTGAACATGCTAAATTAGGGTATAGAAGCTCGAGAGTTTATTTTAAATTTAGGAATATTACGCCTGAAAAGCAAAAAGAATTGGAAAAGGATTTAATCAAAGATAAAGAAGTGTGGTGGCTAGTAACTTTAGAAGGGCAATGGGATGTTGGTTATGCAATGGCTATAAGCACTATTGTTGATTTCTATAAGTATTGGGATGTTTTGATGGATAAGTATAGGAAATATATTAGCAACAGATATGTTGTTCTCTATACTCACGTTAGACAGTATCCTAAATCTTATCTTATTGATAAAAAAAATATGGATTCAGGGACAATTGTTGGAAAATCAAAGCTAAGAGATCCTATATTAACTGAATTTGACCTTCAATTATTGAAAGTTTTATCAAGTAATGGAAGGATGCCTTTACTTACTTTAGCTTCTCATATGAAAACAAGCCCTCAAGTTGTAAAAAACCACATTACTATTTTAACAAAAAAGGAAATTATTCAAGGCTATAGAGCTATTATAGATATTTCAAAACTCGGCTATCGATATTTTAGAGTTTTTATGAATCTTGTTCATACTGAAAGAATTAAGGAGCTTTTACAATATATCAAAGAGCATCCTAATATTGTGAATATTGATAGGACTATTGGTGGTGCTGATGTTGAGATTGAGATTCAAGTGAAGAGTTTTGATGAGTTTGATACTATCATTAAAGGAATGCGTTCACACTTTAAAGGTATGATTGATACTGTTGATTTTGTTATTGTTGGAAAAGAGAAGAAGATGAATTACTTTCCTTTTAAGTATTAGGAATAATTTCCATATGGAAAAAAATCAAATGATTGGAAAAGTATAAATATGGCAGTAATATAATGGTATTATAATGGCGCAAGCAATAACTTCAAAAGGAATCATGGATGAATTGAAATCTTTAAAAAAAGAAGTAGCAGATTTAAAAGAACAAAAAGCTGATGTTGATAGTGTTATGACTGAGGAAGATTATGAGGCATTACGGGAATATCGAAAAGAGAAAAGAGAAAAGAAACTTATTTCTCATGAGCAACTGAAAAAAGAGTTTGGTGTTTGATGTTTAAAGTTGAATATTCAAAACAAGCAGTTAGGTTCCTAAGAAGATCTGGAGCAACTCATAGGATATTACCTAAAATCGAAAAATTAAGAGAAGAGCCTGTTGTGCATGATTCAAAATATATAAAAGGCTTTAAAGAAAAACTGTTTAGGATTCGTATTGGAGATTTCAGAGTTCTTTATGAAGTAGACTATGGCAGTAAAATAATAGGTATTGTGAAAATAGAAAAAAGAAGTAGAGTTTATTAACCTATGCAAAGTCAATTCAAGTGGGAAATTTTGTTATGAGTTTTCAGCATTAAAAACCGATTAACTCAATTCTCTAATCTCAGCAGCTTTTTTGTGTGCATCTAAACCTTCTACTTCTGCAAGTGTTGAAGATACTTTAATCAAATTCTTTACAGCTTTTTTATTTTTTTTATTTATTTTTTGGAAAGTAACTATCTTAACAAAATCTAAAGGTGATAACGATCCAGTATACTTAGATGCGTAGTTTGTTGGCAAAATGTGGTTTGTTCCTGAACAATAATCTCCAAAAACCTCTGCAGAATCATCTCCTATGAACAAAGATCCATAATTCTTTAGTTTAGGGATGATTTTATTTGGGTTTTTAATCATAAGCTCTAAGTGTTCAGGTGCTATTTTGTTGGATAAGGAAATAGTTTCATCTATTGATTTTACAATGATAATACTGCCTTTTTTTAGGGATTGCTTTGCTACTTCTTTAGTTGATAAGCATTGCAATTGTTTTTTTAGTTGAGTGTTAATTTGTGTTCCTAATAATTTAGAACAAGTTAACACATTCACTATAGCATCTGGATCGTGTTCTGCTTGTGCTAAAAGATCTGCTGCTATATATTCTGGATTTGCAGAATCATCTGCTATAATAAGAAGCTCACTAGGCCCTGCTATGAAATCTATTCCTACAATGCCAAAGATTTCTTTTTTTGCAGCAGCAACAAATTTATTTCCAGGGCCAACAATTTTATCAACTTTAGGGATTGTTTCAGTTCCAAAGGCTAATGAAGCTATTGCTTGTGCACCTCCAACATTAAATATTTGATTTGCTCCTGATAAATCAGCAGCAACAATTGTAACAGGAGCTATTTTTGGTGAACATACTACGATGTTTTTTACTCCTGCTACTTTTGCAGGAATAATTGACATTAAAGCAGATGAAGGTAATGGATATCTTCCTCCAGGAACATAACATCCTAGATTTTCAATAGGAATTATTTTTTGACCTAGTGTAATTCCTTTATTTTTTAATTCAAATTCTTTTGTGTTTGCTAATTGTTTTTTAGCGAAAAATGTAATGTTTTTAGCTGCGATTTTTAAAGCTGCTATGGTTTTCTTATCTACTTGTTTGTATGCTTGTTTTATTTCCTGCTTTGAAATTTCTAAATTTTTTAAATTTAATTTATCAAATCTTTTAGTATATTTTTTTACAGCACTATCTTTATTTTTTTGGACATCTTTTAAGATAGTTTTTACTATTGGAATATCTAAATTTGTAAATTCTGAAAAGGTATTGAATTGTGATGGTGTTATTATTTTCATTTTCTTCTTCTCCATAACTCATTTTTAATATCTTGAGGTGTTATTGATTTTTTTGCCATTAATACAAAGAGGAAATATTGTAAATCAGCTATTTCCCAGATTAAATTTTGTTTGTCTTTGTAGTTAATCACTTCATCACTTTCTTCCTTAATCTTTTTCATAATGTTTTTTTCATCTTCAGCTAATTTAGATGTAAAAGAATCAACTTTAGGTGAATCTACTCTAGATTTAATTACTTCAAATAAATCTTCAATATTAAATTCTTTTTCACCAAAGCAGGAATATTCTCCTTGGTGGCAAGCTATATTTTTTTGTTTAACAGTAAAGATAAGGGTATCTTTGTCACAATCATACCTTACTTTAAGAATTTCTTGAGTATTATTTGAGGTTTCACCTTTCATCCAAAGCCTTTTCTTTGTTCTGCTATAGTAAGTTGCATTATTTGTTTTGAATGTTTCTTTCAAAGATTCTTTATTTGAAAAAGCTAACATTAAAATTTGATTTTGTTCATCTTGCACAATTGTTGGAATTAAACTATTTGTTTTTATAAAATCTAATTGATTGATGAATGTTTCATCTAATTTAATTTTTCCAGTATACAAGGCCATTCCTATTTGAGAATCAATTCCTAAGGATTCTAAAGCTTTTATTTCATCACTAGATGAAATAGATCCAGCAACAGTTATTTTTTTATTAGTTGATTTTATTATTTCTTTGATAGTGTTTATATTAAAACCTTGCATAAGGCCTTCATTATCTACATCCGTAAATAAATATCCACTACAAAACTTTTCTGTATTTTGGATTACATCAATAGGATTATTTTCTGTTTTATTTTTCCAGCCTTGTGTAACTACTTTTCCTTTTTTTGAATCTAAAGCAACTAAGAGTCTTTCTTTTGGTAGTTGGGATAGGAATTTTGTATTTGCTTTTGTTCCAATAATGATTTTTTTAGCTCCAGCTTGGAGATATTCATTTGCAATCTCTTGAGTTCTGATTCCTCCTCCAACTCTACAATCTGCTATTTTGCAAATCTTTTTGATAAGCTCTTTATTGTTTCCTTTACCAAGAGCTGCGTCTAAGTCAATAACAGCTATATCTCCATATTTTCTAAATTCTTTGGCAAGTGTTAGGGGATTTTCTCTTTCAAGGACTTTTTTCTGGCCTTGAATTAATTGAACAGATTTACCATTCATAATGTCAATGCTTGGAATTATCATTCTCGCACCTCTACTTGTTTATTTTTTAGATATGTTTTAACTTGTTTTACAGTGTATGTATCATAGTGGAAAATAGAAGCAGCTAGCGCTGCATCTGCTTTACCATTTTTGAAAGTCTCTTCAATAGATTTTAGTGTTCCTGCGCCTCCAGATGCAATAACAGGAATGTTTACTGCTTTGGAGATAATGTTAGTGAGATCATTATCATATCCTGATTTTGTTCCATCTTTGTTCATGGATGTGAGTAGGATTTCTCCAGCTCCTAGAGATTCAACTTTTTTAGCCCATTCTAAAGCATCAATTCCAGTTGGGATTTTTCCAGAGTTTACATATACTTCCCAAGATTCTTTTTCTTTGGGGCCTATTTTCTTTTTTGCATCTATAGCTATTACAATACATTGGCTTCCAAACGTGTTAGCAGCTTCCTCTATGAGTTTAATGTTTTTTACAGCTGCAGAGTTGATAGAAACTTTATCTGCTCCTGCTGATAAAAGGTTTCTAATATCTTCAATAGTTGATATGCCTCCTCCAACAGTAAATGGAATAAAAATTTGCTTTGCAACTAGTTTTACCATTTCAATTATGGTTTTTCTATTTTCTATTGAGGCAGTTATATCTAGAAAAATTAATTCATCTGCTCCTTGTTTGTTGTATTTTTTTGCTAATTCAACAGGGTTTCCTGCATCTACAAGATTTTCAAAGTTTTTACCTTTAACAACCCGATTATTTTTTACATCTAAACAAGGGATAATTCGTTTAGCTAGCATTTTAACCAACTCCTTAACAATTTTAATCCAAACTCTCCTGATTTTTCAGGGTGAAATTGAGTTGCTGTTATGTTTTTATACTGGATAGCAGATGTGAAGTTTCCAAAATAATTTGTTTTTGTAGCTATGATAGATTTATCTTCAGGAATTACATAATAGGAATTTACAAAGTAGGTATAACCTTTTGAAAAAATATTATTGTTATTATTATTTGTATTTTGAGGAGTAATTGTGTTCCAACCTATTTGAGGAATTTTTCCTTTAGTGAATTTTTTTACTTTACCTTTGAATATAGCAAGGCCTTTTACATTTGTAGATTCTTCGCTCTCTTCAAAAAGAGCTTGGAGTCCTAAACAAATTCCTAAAAAAGGTTTTTGAGCTGCAATGGACTGCTTTATAGGTTTAATGAGCTGCTTTTTGTTGAGTTGATCCATCATATAACCAAAGGAACCAACACCTGGAAAAATTATTTTATCAGCAGATTCAATTATTTTAGGATCACTTGTTATAGTGGACTCTACTTTAAGGTAATCTAAAGCATTTTTAATGCTTTGAATGTTTCCAGATCCATAATCAATTATTGCTATCATTTTGATGTTTATTACAATACTCCTTTTGTTGATGGAATTTTGTTGGTATTACGTGCATCTATACTTGCAGCTAGTCTTATTGCTCTTCCAAATGCTTTGAAAATTGCTTCAATTTTGTGGTGATCATTTCTTCCATTATTCAATAGTTTAATGTGCAGGTTTAGCTTTGCATTTTGAGCTATAGCGTCAAAAAAATCATAAACTAATTCTGTTGATACATCTCCTACTTTTTCTCTAGTGAATTCTGCTGTTTGGGAGAAGCTATACCTTCCTGCAAAATCTAAGCTTACAAGTGCTAATACTTCATCCATAGGCAAAATACTAGTGCCATATCTGTTAATTCCTTTTTTATCTCCTATAGCTTGCTGTAAGGCTTGTCCTAGCACTATTCCAATATCTTCTACTGTGTGGTGTTCATCAATTTGAATATCTCCATTAGCTTTGATATCTAGATCTATTAAGCTGTGTTTTGAAAATAATTCTAACATATGATTTAGGAATTGGATTGGTGTAGTAATGCTGTTTTTACCAGTTCCATCTATGTTGAGTTGAATTTCAATATCTGTTTCATTTGTTTTTCTTTTAACATTTGCTTTTCTCATTTTAATACCTCCATAAGTTCATTAATTGTATTTACAACAATTTTAGCACCATTTTTTTTAAGTAATGATTTTAATGATGTAGAAGGGTTATTAGGTGGAATAATTCCTAAAGGAGTGATACGTGCGTTTTTTGCAGCAGCCATATCATCTACACTATCTCCAATATAAACTGTGTTTGCTATTATTGATTTTGGAGTGTTTAAATCTTTTAACGCAGTATTTATAGAGTAGGGATTTGGTTTTGCTTTATTTTTAGGGTAATTTTCCATTGCAATAAGTGTTTCAAAATACTTCATTACTTTGAATTTTTTTAAGACGTAAAGTGCTTCTATTTTAGGTCTTCCAGTTACAATTCCTAACCTATATTGCTTATTTAGTTTTTCAAGATTTTTTTGAGAAATAAGAAATGGTTCATTATTGATAAATCCATTTTTACCCCAATACAATGATTGAAATTTGTTGATGATTTTTGTTTTTGGAATATTTATTTTTTTGTCTTGAATAATTTTTTCAGTAAGATCCCAATCATTATTGTAACTTCCTTTTTCTTTAAGTGCTTGAATATCTTGGTTTGTTATTTTTTGGTTTGTAAAAAATTCAGCTGTTTTTTTAATAGCGAGTCTATATGAATTAGAAACATCTACTAACACTCCGTCCATGTCAAATAATAAAACTGGTTTTGAGATGAGTGGTTTAATTTGTGTGATTAGTCTTTTACATTGGTCTAAAGTGCCTATTCCTAATCTTAAACAGTTTTTTAATAAAGGATAATTTGATCTATTTCTTACTAAGATATTATTTTCTTTAAGTTGGTTGTAAATAAAGATGCAGCTTTTTCCAAAATTAGCTATTACAAAGTTTGCTTTTGCAGGATAGGTTTTAATATTAAGTTTTTTTAATTCTGATAAAAGGTATTTTTTTCCTGCATTAACTTGTTTTACATACTTATTTACAAATTTTTGGTCTTTAATTGCAGCTTTTAGTGCTATTAACGCTAAAGCGTTTACACTGTAAGGAGATCTTACTTTTTGGAGAGTTGAGATAATTTCTTTATTAGATAAGATAGAACCTATTCTTAATCCTGCTAAGCCCCAAGCTTTTGAGAATGTTCTTGCTACAATAAGATTCTTGTATTTATTTATTAGATTTTTTGATGTTTTACCATAAAACTCATAATATGCTTCATCGATTAATACTATTGCGTTTTTTGCTTTTTTTAGAATCTTGATTATATCTTTTTGTTTAATATCACTAGAGGTAGGATTGTTTGGATTAACTAAAACAATTAATTTTGTTTTTTTGTTAATTGCTGAAAGGACTTTTTCAATTGGAAAGCTTAGATCTTGGTTGTAAAGTATATTGATATTTTTTGCACCAATCATTGACGCAGTAAGCTGGAACATTGCAAAAGTAGGACTTGGAATAATAACCTCATCATTTTCTTTGAGGAATGAGTTCATAACAACTTGTATTGCTTCATCAACTCCATTTGTTAGTAAAATCTCTGATTTTTTAACTTTAAAGAAGTTTGAGATTATTTTATTTGATTCGTTGTATTCTGGGTAAGCTGCTATCTCCTCACTTTTAATATTTTTTAGTGCAGATAAAACTTTAGGAGAACATCCTATTGAATTTTCATTAAAATCTAAGCGAAGCTTGTTTTTTCTATTTTCTAAAGGAGGATCATACTTTTTCATTTTTTGAACGGTTATTATTGGTTTAATCATTTTTCACCTATAATTAGAAAATCACTTTCAAGAATTTTGTCATACACTTTTAATCCATTTTTTGTCATTGTAGAACCAGTATACACAATATCAATAACCAAATCAGATAATCCTTGTTCATAGGTTGCTTCTATTGAACCATTAGCATACATTTTTTTAAAAGAAAATCCTTGTCGTTCTAAGAAGTTAAGATATTTTTTTGCTATTTTTTGATATTTTGAAGCGATGCAAACAGTAAGCGTTTTATTTATGGTTTTGATATCTTTGTTAATTGGGCCTAGTAAACATAAAGTGGGTTTGTTAAACATAGCGCTTGAATCTTTCCAAGGAATGGTTTTTAAGACTTTAAGAGATGTTTCCCTGTTTTCAAGGCAGTATTCTTTGTAAAGATCCCTTCCTGTTAATCCAATTGCTTTTTTTCCTTTTTCTTTTAATTGTTTTACCCAAAAAGGAACATCTTCTCCTCTTACTTCTAATAGATTAGAGGTATCACTTATGAAGGAAAGTCCTATTTCTCGATATTTCTTAAGCCCTGTGTTCTTTGGAACGACAATGATATAATCTTGAGTGTTTATCATTGTAGAAAGACCTCTGGATTGTTTAAGAAAAAATCATAAAAAACAAAATAAAGGAATAAAAGGGCGTTAGAGGAGAAGCAGAACCAAATAGGAAAAGGAAGGGCGGTAGAGGAGAATCGATCTCCTGCCATAGGATCCACAACCCTATATTCTGCCATTAAACTACTACCGCCATAAAGAAATCTGAATATATTAAGAATCGAGTTTACACAAGAAATAATTTTTGATTTATAATTGTTAAAAAGAATCGCCGAGCTATTTAGGATGAATACAACCAGCACTCACTTGTGCATTAACCTCAATAGTTGTGTGTTTCATAGTATACTAGAAACTATAGGTTATATTTAAAGATTTCTATTTATTGATTTTGAGGGTGATTTTAGGTAATATTGTTGTTTTTTGAGGAGGATGCAGCCGCCAGCAAACAATAAGCTTGACTTTTATGCCCCACCTCCAAATTGATTAAGCCCAAGTCTCATATGTGACCTATTCTACAAGGGCTTAATCAATTTCCACCCATTGAATAAAGGAGCCTTTTTGCTTATCTGAAAAGCTCCTTTTTTCAATCTTCTTTTTAACTAGATACTTTTAAATACAATTACATTTCTTATGTATTTATGCTAAAGAAAGCTAAAGGAACACTAGATTATTACCCAGAGGATGTGGGAATAAGGAATTACTTGTTTAATGTATTTAGAATGATCTCTGGAAGTTTTGGGTATAGTGAGGTGGAATCACCTGCATTTGAAGATTTATCATTATTAACTAAAAAATCTGGTGATGAGATTAAAAAACAAATATTTACATTGGAAAAAAAGGGCGAGGAATCATTAGGATTAAGGTTTGATTTAACAGTTCCATTAGCAAGAATGTTCATAGAAAAGCAAAAATCACTGCAAAAACCTGTTAAGTGGTCTTATTTAACAAGAATGTGGCGTTATGAAAAACCTCAACAAGGAAGATTAAGAGAATTTTACCAAGTAGGAGTTGAATTGTATGGTTCTAAAGAAGCTATGAGTGATAGTGAAGTTATTAATTTAATCATTGATTTTCTTTTAGCATTAGGATTAAAACAAAGTGATTTTGAAGTTAGAATTAATAATAGAAAATTATTGGAAGGTTTACTCTTAGAGATAGTAGATCCTGATATTATTATGGATGTTGTTAGGATTATTGATAAAAGATCAAAAATAAGTGAAGAAGATTTTGCAAGCGAATTAAAAAAATTAGGAGTAAAGGATGTTAAATCAATATCAAAATTAATTAATATTAAATTTTTTGAGGATTTAGAAAAATTAGATAAGAATGCTTTAGCAACAGAGGGATATAATGAATTAAAAGCAATTTATCCTTTATTACAAAAAAAATATGTAACTATGAGCTTATCAACTGCTCGTGGATTAGATTATTATTCAGGAACTGTGTTTGAGGTTTTTGATAAAAAAGGAAAATTTAGGAGTATTTGTGGTGGTGGAAGGTATGATGACATGTTATCTGATTTTGGTGGTCAAGACTTAGGAGTAACTGGGTTTTCCATTGGAACAAGCACATTAACATTATTATTGCAAGATCGAAAACTTTTACCAGATGTAACTGAAGGTGTAGACTATTATATTGCTACAATAAAGGGAAATGAAAAAACTGCGTTAACTATAGCTACCAAATTAAGAAAAAAATATTCAGTTGATATTGATTTATCAGGAAGAAATTTAGGAAATCAGTTTAAGTATGCAAATGCTATAAATGCTAAGTATGCCATAGTGGTTGGTGCTGATGAGGTTAAGTCAGGAAAAGTTAAGGTAAAAGAATTAGCAACTGGAAAAGAAAAAACAGTTGACATTAGAAGATTATGATTTTATAATCTCAATTCTTAAATTTGTTCCGTATTTTTTGTTTTGTTCATCAAAAAATGTAGTGTCTTGTTGTAAGGTATCTGCGTTTCCAGATTTTGTCCAAGCAGTTCCCCAATGGAATTTTCTTTGTCTTCCAAATCCTAGCCCTCCAGCACTCATCATTTCTCTAGAATCTCTTCCAACTGCTTTATATCGAAAATTTCCTTCAGGTGTTTCTCCTGCAAATGAAGGTTTTGGATTAAATTCCTCTAATGCTTCAAAATCATCTAATGAATGAGATAAAGCTTCAATATAATCTTGTGCAACTGGTTCATGAGGATTACTTAATGTTTTTGAAACAATATCTGCATTTACCTTTCTACCTTGATATTCAGGTGCTTGATATCTTTTAGGTGTTCCATCTTGAACTCTAGCTGCGTTTTCAGCATTATGCATTCTTTCTGATAATTGAGTTAGATCATATCCTAATTCTGCAATTTTTGTTCTGTCTTCTACGGCTGATTCAACTTTTTCAACGGCTTTTCCATAAACTTCATCTATCTTTGCAACTAAACCAGGATTAACATATACTTTTGATGCATCTTGAGAAATATTTTCAGCTAAAGCAAGTAATGCATCTCTACCATTAGAATCTATAACAAGAGATTCACTCACTAAAGCATTTAATGTGTGTTCATTAGTGATGTAAGATAATTGTTCTCTCACTTCTTGCTTTTGAGTTATTGGTGTAAATGTTTGTAATGTATTGTATGTATGTTCTGAAAATGCTAAGTCACAAACAGTTACTCCTCTATTTTCAAATACTAATGGATCTTTTAAGCCATAGCCTCTATGGGTTCTGTCAATTACATGATCAGTTGGAGTTTTTAGTGTATTTGGCCTTAAAGTAACTGTATGTTTTGCTTGTTCGTAAAAGAATACATCTGAATTTTTAATTTCTGCTGATACTTTTTTAACTTTCTCTAAATGTGCTTTAACAGTATCTAATTGTGCAGGTTTTCTAGCTAAATCAGATAATGCTTTATTTTCAGTAACTTTATCATACACAGTTTCTATAGCAGTTCTTTGATCATCACTTACATAGGTTGCATGAGTAAAAGGTGTAATATCAAATCTTGGATCATTTACCATTTCTGTATGCATACCAGAATCTGCTAAAATATTTGAAGTGTCTAATCCTAATTCTTTTGTTTGATTTAGAAAATCAATCTTTTTTTGTAAAGCAACAGGGATTTTTTTGTATTTTTTTACTACACTTACAGCTTTAGCTAATTGAGTATCTTTTCCAGTATGGTAACTAGGCATAACTCCATGATCTAAAGCTTCTTCAATAACTTGTAATTCTTCTCTAAAAGCGTGGAATGATTTTGAGTTTGTGTAACCAGCATCTTTCAAAGCTTGTTTTTCCTGTTCACTATTGTCTTTTACTGCACGTAAATAAGTTCCTTTTAGTTTTTCTAAGCTTTTTTGGTGTTTTTCATATTCTTTTTCTGTTACAACAGTATAGGATCTACTCATAACAGCTCTTTTTTCAGTTTCAGATTTATCATGTGCAATTTCCCATTGACTTCCTACTACAAATAAATGTTCTAAAGTTTCAATATCATCTTGAATTGAGTATGCATTTCTTAAAGCAATTCTAACAGAGCCTTTTCTTGGATTATTATCGTGTTCATGATACTGATAATCAATTTTATTAAACATATCTCTAAGGAAAACAAAATCCTTTTTTGTCAGAATAGGGTTTGCTTTTTGTTCTTGAGATTTTGCATCAGCAATATGATCATTATCTGCTTTCCAAACTTTCCAAAGTGAATCTAATGTTTGTTCAATATCATTATCAGGGAAATAATTTAATTCCCATTCTCGTAAATGTGCGTTTCTTCTTGATTTGAATTTAGGAAGTGCTTCTAGAATTCCATCTGCTTCTGAACGTGTGATTCTATCTTCTTCAAGTTTTTCACCTATAGCTTTTGAAGTATATGGTAATTTCATACTTCTATCGTAATGAATTGGTGAAAATGATAATCCTAATACTTTATCTGGTGAGACTGATAATGCTAAGTCTTCTACTGATGCATATTCAATATCTTTTTTCCATTTACCCCAGTATGCTTCCATGTCTTCTTTGACAACTTGCATAGCACATTTAGTCATATCTCTCCAATCTAGGGGAGTTTCTACTATTGTATCTGATAGAATTCTATCAACTGCTACTTCAACTCTTGGATTAACAAGATCTTTAGTTTCAAACATAGAAGATAAAGTGTGTAAATAATCTCCTCTATGAAATTTATACACAATTCCATCAGCATCTTCTCCAAGAATTTCTTTCATATATTTTATTAATTGAACTGATGATTTTATTGTGCCATCAGCTATTGAATCTAGAAATTGGGGTTGTAGTCCTTTAGGTAAACCATAAACTGTATTTTTTAACAAATCTGCAACATTTTGAGAAGGTCTTCTTTCACCTTGATCTTGAATTGGTCTTTTTTCAAATAATGCTTTAAATGTTTCATGGTCAAAATTAAGAGAATCCCACATTCCACGGTAGTATAAGTAAAAATGTTGAGAAACTGTTAAGGGATCACTGTTTCTTTTTGCTCTTCTGCCAGGAAAAGCATTAAAATCAATATCCACCCAATTTTTTAATGGTCTACTTGTAGCTTGTGAGGTTCTGTCATAATCATTATCTTCTGATTCATCTTTTTCTACATATGCTATCTCTGGTGCTTGTCTTAATTTTTTATTAGATGAAGTTCTTAGTTGACCTACATGGCCAAGCATATTTTTCCATTCATTAATGAGAATCTCATGATCCTCTTCTTCTTGGGACATATAAGCTATGTTTTTCCAAGGATTTGAGTTTTTTACAAATAAAAGGTTTAGAACAGGCAGTAAAGCTGCTGGTATGTTGAATTGTGGGTTTGTTTTTTTCATGTTTTGTGATTACCTCTGGTGTATATAAATATGTGGGGTGATGTTGTTTACCTCATTTTAATAATTCTTGAACCACCTTTTTTTGAGCTACTCGCCCATTATCTAATTCGTTTAAAGCATATGTAAAAACTTTTTGATATTTTCCTTGCATATCTGGTTTTGAACTTAAAACTCTATTAAGAGGTTTTCCATCATCTGTAACTGTTTGAAAAACATCTAAAGTTTTTTGTTTATCTGCATCACTATATTTATTATCTTGAGCTATTTGTTTTCCAAGTTCTAATACTTTTGACCTTAATTTTTTATATCTACTTTTTGGATTTTTAGGTATAATACTATCATAAAAATCTTGTTCGTATTTTTCAACAGGAAATGAATTATTTGTATTTTCAGAATCTGAGGAATCATCATTATCATCTGGATCATTATCTGATTGGTCATTCTGTTCTTGACTACTAAGTGCTTTTAATTGGGGAATTAAATCTCCATTAGTGTCAATTGCTTCAAGTTCATCATTTTCATATTTATTTAGTTCTCTAAAAATGGTTTGTCTATTTCCGTTATTATAAGAAATTACTGCTTCTAATCCAATCCTATGTTTGTGTTCCTCATCTTGATAGGAACATAATGTTCCTAATACTGATTTATCTTCTATAGCTGCTTGGAGTACGGGTTTTCTTATACTCTCATTATTAATGTAACGTAGGGTCCTATTATTATTTCTTATGAATTGGAAAACATTATTTTTCTTTCTTTCATTTCCTTCAAGGTCTTCTAGAGTTTCATAAATAAAAATTAATGAAGGATCATTTTTTAACTCTTTTAGATTTTTAGCAAAATTATATTTATGTATGAATGATTCAGGGTTTGAGATGTAATCTGAAACACGAAGAGCATAATCTGTATTTTCCTGAGCAACTTTGACTAATGTATCATAAACAGGTGATTCCATTCCGAAAAGTATGTTGTGGAAAACTTCAGAAGTCATCCATATATTAAAATATTTATCAGCAATATTTGGATGAATTTTAGATAGGGTAAGAGACCTTTTACAAACTTCTTCTAAATGGATATCACACAATCTTACAACAGGATAATAAGGTAAATTATCATATTGAGGAATAAGATTTTCCATTTGTCCTACAGTTTCTTCAATATCTCTCTTTATACCCATTATAAAATTTCTACTAGCTTTTTCTGAGAATGCTTTTAATTCATGATAGGTTTCATTTATTAAAGTAACACAACGATTTCGACCTCCTATATGATTTAATTCTATAACAATTAAATCTGCCACTAAAGCATGTAAACTCTGTTTATCATCAGATTCTTCTTTTAATACAATTTTAGCCTTTAAATCCATAATGTATTCGTTTATATCGGGGTGATTAGTAAATTTATTTTTGATTTCCAATAATTTTTTGGCTTCACTTGCGTGATCAGATAACCTCAATTCAAACTCATTAAGATCAAATGGATTATCGATAAATCTAAATGAGTTAATTAAATGTCTGTACAGTTCCTTAGTTCCATTTTCATACCTACAGAACAAATTATTGAGGAATAATTGATCTTCGCTCGCCCGGAACACTAGGTCTACTTCAATATGTGGTATGTATCCTTGAACTTCAAAATATCTATTAACCAACCCTTCATATATATTTAGGATTTCCTTAGGTGAAAAATATTTAAAAGGTTTGGGTGGACCATCATGTATTGGTGGCCATGTGGATTTAAATCTTTTATAAGCTTCTAATTCCGAAGGACTCCAAAATAAAGGAAAGTCTGATTCTTTTTTTAATTTATCATCTTCCTTTTCAATTTCTGGTATGAATGTTTCAATTCCGGATTTTTTCTCTAATTCTTCACCCTCATCATAAACAAAAACCTTATCAGGAATTTTTGCAGTGTTTAATCCTCTTCTTCCATTAGTTTTTTTACCTTTTTCAATAGGTTTTCTATTTTGAGCTTTTGCTAATGCAGTTTTAAGACCTCCAACTAAAGATTCACTTAATTCTTCAAGAGTAATTTTATTACATTCATAATCTTCACCAATGGGTTTTTGAGCACTAAATTCTAATTTTCCCTCATTATATAATGTAGTTAATCGATCTTTATAGATATCCATTCCATAAAAAGTTTGTAATGTTTTCATAGGTGCTACAATAATTACTTTAGATTTAGGATCTATTTCTCTAAAAGCGCCAATATACCTTTCAGTTTCACTCATTAATCCTTTGTAATCTTTATTTCCTTTGACTTTTAATTCTAAAATTACATAGTGTTCATCTTTATCTGTTGTAACAATGTCAGTTCTTCCTATAGGAAAACTTACTTCAGCTGCAATTGGTTTAAGATCTGGTTGGACTAATTTTACTCTATCATCTAACATTAAATAATCTCTAAATGCATCTTCGTTTCTAGCAATTTTTTTTGGTTTTCTATTTTCATAGGCTATCATCTGATACGTTCCTCTACAGATAATATCTAATGGTTCTCTACGTGCTTCACCTAAATTTAAATTTGCACAAATTTGAGCCAGATTTCCTAAATTATCAGATATTTCAATAGGGACATTAGTAGGATTATCTTTTAGAATACTAAGAACTTCATCCATATCTTGAGTAATCTCTGTTCTATGAGATTCATTTTCTTCTTCTTGAAGTCTAGAATTATTAATTTCAATTCTTTTTACAATCTCATCTAGTTTCATTTTAAAAACCTCTTTATAGCTTCTTCAACTAAATGAGATTTATTTCTATAAGGGCTATTTTTAGCTTGTTCTCTAATCTTGACAGCTAATTCTTCATCTATTGAAATAGTAAATACTTGTTTCATTCTTTAGCTCCTTGATTCATATATTTCATAAAATTATTTGGATTATTTATTTTTCTATCCAACATTCTATCTAAAAAGTCATCTAATGGCATATCCCATTGTTTTAAATTTTCATACGTTTTTTTAAGAGTTAATCTTTCTGGGAATGTTAGATAATTTTCTTTTTCAGTAGATATGGTTTCAATAACTTTTTGTATATTAGTTGGAATTAAATGTGCTTTATTTACAAATCTATCTTCTGCTATGTCATAATAATGTGATTCCATTGGTAGATCATAGGGGGTTGTAATTTTTGATTCTAAGAAGTCATTAATGTCTTGATCATCTTCTTTGAAATCAGTGTTAAATGTTCTAGGATCAAAAAATTCTCCTGTTAATTCAGCATATTCTCCTGGAGAATGTTCTATACCAAGATTTCTAGCTATTAATCTATTATATAACGAATCAATTGCTTCCAATTCATATGTTGAGTCTGGTTTTTGGTCAAGTTCTTTGATGTAATTTAGTACCTGTCTTGTATTATCATCATTACTTGATTGTTCACTAAGATTAACAAATTCTACATCAATATGTTGGAATCCATTTACTAAATGATAGATTTGTAAAGGATCAAAATCATGTAGATCTACAATTTCTTGGTATTTTTCAATTGTAGATTTAATATTATGAACAGCTCCTCCATATTTAACATCTCCAATTCTTGGTTTTGAGTCATTTGGTGGCCAATACAGGTCTGGAAAACTTAGTCGAGGAGATTGAAACATAGTTTCTGGAATAACATGTTCTCCAGCTCTTAATAGATTGTAAGTTACTACTTTTTGTAAAGCTCTCCCTTTTGCAAAATTATGTTCTAAAGTGTGTCCATTTTCATTTCCTTGATATAAAAGTTGAAAGAATACTTTGTTTGTATCTTCTTGGTTAGGTGTTTTCTCTAAAGCATGGAAATATAATTCTTGTAGTACATTTCTATTTCTTGATACAGGGGTTTGTCTAGGATCATGTTCGGGTACATCTTGAGGAAGTTGAAGTTTATCTTCAAGTAATTCAACATTAGTGGGATGGCCATTTGTGAATGTTACTTTTGCATTATTGCCTGCGAATTTTTCCAGTCCCTGACAAGTTAGGCCAAAAGTAGATAATAATCCTGATGAGGGTATAGATCTTTCTACTGAGATTGATGCTTTTTCTAACATTCCACACAAAATTCTTGCCAAGTTTGTATTATAAACATGTTTTATATAAATTGTTTGACCCTGGTAGATTAATTTTACTTTACCTCCTTTAAATTCTTGATAATTGGGATGATCTTTTATTTCATTCAAAAGTTCTAGAATCGTGAGTTCTGAGGTTTCTATTTTACCTACGAGGTCAATATCCTGTTTGACTTTTGGAATGCCATTTGTATGACAGTATTTTTCTGAGTATATAAGGGCCCTTGTTGGCTTTCCTTTATCAAAGGTAACCTTGGTGGGAGAATTACTGTCGTTGGATTGTCTAATCCATCTCAATCCAAATGCGCTAAAGTTCCCTGAGGAGGGTAAATGTTTTTCAACATCGACTGTGGTTAGCTTTAATTTTTGTCCAAGTAATCTTTCAAGGGTGGGTCTTCCTGTTCCGTTTCCTTGTTTGATTTTGTAGCTTTGTCCTTGATAGTGTATTGTGATGGCTTCTCCCTTTCTTTTTTTGTATTCAGGATCTTGTTGTATTGTGTGTATAAGTTCTGGAATTGTAAGTTCTGTGGTTGAAGTTTGGTTAATTAAATTTATTTCATCCTCAATTTTTGCTCTTCCATCAGAATGGGGAAAAATGTTGGAACATACTCCTATCTCAACTGGACAATCCATTTCATATGTTATT
The DNA here is from genome assembly GCA_937906345.1 of Candidatus Woesearchaeota archaeon. Classification (GTDB taxonomy): domain Archaea; phylum Nanobdellota; class Nanobdellia; order Woesearchaeales; family CALCXY01; genus CALCXY01. The sequence continues at coordinate 37,896 of CALCXY010000006.1, forward strand.
CTTATATTTTTAGCAGCCAGTCTCTTGTTGGAATATGGAGTCATTCCGAACGCGCTAAATTCACCTGTGGATGGTAACTTCCTTTCGAAAGAGACTTTACTTTTTTTTAATTCGGATCCTAATAATTTTTCAAGGGCAGTCCTTCCTGTTCCGTTTCCTTGTTTGATATTGTAGTGTTGTCCTTGGTAGTGTATTTTTATGGATTTTCCTTTTCTTTTTTTGTATTCAGGATCTTGTTGTATTGTGTGTATAAGTTCTGGAATTGTAAGTTCTGTGGTTGAAGTTTGGTTAATTAAATTTATTTTTTCTTCAATTTTTGCTCTTCCATCAGAATGATGATATATATCAGAGTAAATTTCACATTTACAGGGGTGCCCATTAATAAAAGTCGTTCTTGTAAATCTTTCTTTTCTATTTCGGTGGCCATTCCAATATAATGTAAATGCTGATAAATTGCCTGAGGAGGGTAAACGTTTTTCAACATCTACTGAAGTTTGCCTTAATTTCTGTCCCAGTAGTCTTCGCAATCCTGAACGGACATTTTCAGATGCTTGTTTAATTGTGTATGTTTGTCCTTGGAAATGTATTGTGACAGTTTCTCCTTTTATTTGTTCGTATCCTGGATCTTCTTGTATTGTGTGTATAAGTTCTGGAATTGTAAGTTCTGTAAATAAGTTGTTACTTTTATTATCAAATCTTTCCTGTATTTTAAATGTTCTGTCATTATTTTTGAATTTATCACTATATATTATAAAATTTATGGGATCTCCTTGATCAAAAGTTATTTTGGAATGTTTATTCCCATATCTTGATAATCCACTCCATGATAATCCAAATAAATTCATGGCTCCTGATGGGTTTAATTTTTTCTCACATTCTATTTTTGATTTTTTTAGTTCAATTGCAAGACGTTTTTCTAAACTTATTTTTGCCTTTTGTTTTGATTTTTTTATTTGGTATGTTTCTCCTCTATAGTGTAATGTAACAGTTTCACCAGTTCTTTCTGCATAAGTAGGATGAGCTTGTATTTGTCTGATAAGACTTACTACTTGGTCTTCTTCTATAGGTGTATCTACATCAGGTTCTAAAACTAAATTATCTATAGATGTTGTTTCCATTTTTACCAATATTTAACTGTTAACAAGAATTATTAGTTCTATATAAAGTTATGTATTTTTCTTACTTAAAAGTAGTGAATAATTATCAATAAATAAAGGGTAAATAAGTTCACCGCACCCTTTTATAATCTTAAAAAAATAAAATTAAAAGATGGAATTATCTCAAAAAGAAATTAATATCAAGAAAGCAATAATTCTCTATGAAGCTGATAAAGTCAATATTGTCCAAGCAGCTGAGATTGCAGAGTTAAGTGTAGAGCATATGTTGCATTTCATAAGTGAGAGAAAACTTAGATGATTAATCAACTTTAGTAGAAACAATAATCTTATCCTCAACTAAGACAGAGTGTTCTGCTTGGGCAACCATTCCTTTGTTTTTATCAACTAAAGGAGGAAAATCTTTTATAATATCTAATTGTAATAACTCTTTTAGTGCAAAGTTAACTTTACCTTCATGATGTTTATCAGTAAGCCAACGTGTTGTAAATGGTAAGCCTTTAAATTTTTCAATTTCTTTGAGAATATTTCTTGTAATTAAAGATCTAACAGGTTTTTTGTTGACAAGCATGTAAATTGTGTTTGGAGAAGATTCATAAATAACTCCAGCACCATTAGTTGCAAAGGGTTCAATAGCTATTCTCATTCCTTTTTTTAAGGTTTCTGTGTTTCCATTATCATAATTAGGAACTGTTGGTGAAGTATGAATGTTAAATGTGTCTAAACCATGACCTGAGAGGTTTCTTATTGGACTTAGATTATGAGAGGCAATAGCATCTTTAATTGCTTTACCAATTTCATTTAAAGGTGTGCCAATTTGTACAACTTTTAAAGCAGCTTTCAATCCATCTTGTGCAGCTTTTACAATATCAGAGTATTTTCCAGATAAATCAATAGTATCTGCGTTATCTCCAATAGCACCATTATAACAAACACCGACATCAATACAACATAATTGATCATCAAAAATAATTTCATCTTTAGGGTGAGCACAATAATGTGCAGCTATTTCATTGCAGCTAATTTGAGATGGGAAAGCAGGAATAGCTTTATTATCATAAATAAATTTATCCAGTTTATTTGAAACTTCTAACATTGTTGCGCCTTTTTTAACTAAACTTTTACCTAAGGCTAATGTTTCAGCTGCTATTTTACCAGCTTTTTTCCAATCTTCTAGAGTTGGGTTTTCCATAAGTCGAAAGAACAAATGGAATTATATAAAGGTAATGGTAAGTTTTTGATTAGAGTCTCTTGTTTCTCCGAAATTCTTGAAAAAATTGATGTTTTTTTTGAGAAGATTATATTAGAAATAAAGAATAAATAAAATGGTATCCTAATCCGAAGCCTAACTGATACCAAGTGGGTTTCCGACCAACATAAATCAAGCTTACAAAGTTTAAAAACTTTGTGGTTTTGAGTAATGGCGTGGTACCCTAATCCGGTATGGGGCCTGACTGAAAATCAGGTGGGTTTTCCGACCTTTACGGGTTCGAAAAATCTACGGAACTTCGAAAGTCCCGTCCACGCCGCTCAATCCCTTAAAATAGTAACTCTTATATATCCTAACCTAACTTCTTCCCTTATGACAGTTAAGAAAGGCGATAAAATTAAAGTTGAATACACAGGAACATTAGAAGATGGTACTGTTTTTGACTCTAGTGAGAAACATGGCAAAGCTTTAGAGTTTGAAGTAGGATCAGGCCAAATGATTAAGGGTTTTGATGCTGCAGTTATTGGTATGAAAAAAGATGAAGAAAAAACCATTAACTTAGAACCAGAAGATGCTTATGGCCCTCAAAACGCTGAGATGATTAAAAATATTCCTAGGGAGCAGTTTCCTAAAGAACAAGAACCAAAAGAAGGTATGGTATTATTACTCCAAACTCCAGAAGGAGGCCAATTTCCTGTTAAAGTTGTTGGTGTTACAGATAAAGAAGTGAGTTTAGATCTAAATCATCCTTTAGCTGGTAAGAAATTAACTTTTAAGTTGAAGGTTGTTGGGATTAATTAAGGGCTTTTCTAACCTCAGATACAACAAAATCATAATATTCTTTGTGGGGGACATATTTGGTTTCATCTTTGCATTCTTTTTCAAAAACATCTAGAGGTATAAATTTAACTTCTTCAACTTCATTTTTATCTTTTATGAATCTCTGATTGTCATGTTTCCATAAATAGACATGGACAAATTCAGTGTGGATAAAATTTTTATCAATTATGCTGGGAAGTTTTTTATTGAATTTTTTATATCCTACTTTTTTTAAATCATGAGTGTTTATATCTATGTCTAGTTCTTCTTTTGCTTCTCTTGCAGCTGTTTTTAATGGATCTTCTCCAGAAGAGAGATGTCCTGCTGCTGATATATCCCACAATCCAGGACATATGTCCATTTGTTGTGATCTTTTTTGCAGTAAAATCTCATTTTTTTCATTATAGATCCAAACATGCACACAAGCATGCCAAATTTGATTTTTATGAGCTTGCTCTGGAGTAATAGTTTTCCCAGTAGGCTTTCCATGTTTATCTAATTCATCATATAATTCTTCTGTCATAGTTTTCGGAAATTCTAAGAATTTATAAGTGTTGTCAATATTTATCTTAACCCAATCCTAATCTGTTCCATAGACTTTTCAAATTCTCTTGTATTCTCATCCATCAATTTTCTGATTTTTCTGTAAAATCTTCTATCTTCTTTCTCTAATTCTTCAATTATTTTTTTCACCATCATCTCATCTCCTTTTGGGTTTTGTATCTATTTAAATCTTTTGTAATTTTAGTTTTTTCTTTTCGATCAAGCCCAAGATCAAATAAAATTTTAAGAATATCATATTTTTTAGATATATTTGTTATATTATTCTCAAGAATTCTTATTCTAGATTCCATGACTAATTTGTTTAATGCAAAAGTTGTTAATAGTATAATAGAATAATTAGTAATAATAAGCATTAATAACTCTGGCCAAAAAAAAGTAAATCCTACTAACATTAACTGCTCAAATCCGTAGATTCCTATAAAAAAGAACTCAACCAATGTTCTATTCCTATATGAAAATATCCTAAAATTTTTCCAATATCTCTCTAATGTAACTACTCCATTTTCCATTACTTTAAAGAATAATACCTCTTAATAAGTTCTATTGGAAAAATACACTTAATTTTTTAATAATTTCGGAATATCTCTCAAATCATCAATTATAAAATCAGCATTCATTTCTTCAAAAACATCTTTAGGGCAGACTCCACTTAGATATGCAATAAATGTAATCTTTGCTTTTTGAGCTGGGATTAAATCATAATCAGAATCTCCAATGAAAATACACTCTTCAGGTTTGTATTCTTTTAATATAGGATCAAAGATTCTTGGATCTGGTTTATGGTAAGGTAAAGAATCATCTCCATAAATTGCTTTAAAGTTTTCTATAGGTAATGAGGATTTTTCCATTAATTCTAAAATAGAATCTTTTTCTCTAGAAGAAATAATAAAGAGATCATATTTTTTGGAAAGTTGAAGAATTACTTCTTTAGCACCTTTAACAGGAGTTCTATCAATAATATCATCTACTTCAACATAAGCAGAATAAAAATCTTCAAATTTAATATCTGGCCAGATTTTAGAAACCATAGTTTTCCAAGGCAAACCTGCATATTTTAATAATTCAATATCTGAAGGAACTTTAATATTCAATTTTTTAGCAGCTTCTTTATGAGAATGCAGATAAATATCTTTATAGCTAACTAAAGTGTCATCAAAATCAAAGATAATTGCTTTAATCATTTTTTGCTAAGATAAAAGTATCTACTCCTTTTTTACAACTATGCATAATTCTTAATTTTAATTTTTCAATAATATTATCTGGTGTGATTCCTTTGTAAAAATGCATACCATTTTTTAATATTCTTGGGTTAATGAAATATGCATGTAAATCGACTAAATGTTGGTCAATAAATTCTTTTATAATTTTAGAGCCTCCTTCAACCATTATTGAGGTAATTCCTTCATTTTTTAATTTTTCTAATGCATCTTTTAAATTGATTTTAGAATGTATTTTTTTACAACGAATAACTTTTGCTTTTTTATTTTTATATTTTAAATTACATGTGAGTATAATTGTTTCTCCTGGTAACTTGAAACATTTTAAGGTAGAGGGGATATTTCCTTTTGTATCAAGGATTATTCTAATAGGATATGTAGTTTTTTCTAATCGAGAAGATAATTGAGGGTCATCGATTAGTGCTGTGTTTTTACCAATTAATATAGCATCAAAGATTTTTCTTTTTTGATGTACCCATTGTTTTGATTGTTCAGAAGAAATAGCAGTTTGTTTTCCAGGTTTTGCTATGAAACCATCTGCAGTCATTGATGTTTTGAGTAATATATAAGGTCTATTTTTAATTTCTGTAAAAAATTCCCAATTTAACTGGTCAGCTTGTTCTTCTAAACAGCCTACATGCACTTTAATTCCTGCTTTTTTTAATTTTTTAACACTATTGCCGTGAGTTTTAGGATTAGGATCTAAAGTAGCTATGTATATTTCTTTAATTTTTTGTTTAATTACTTCTTCTACACAAGGTGGAGTTTTTCCATGAGAATTGCAAGGCTCTAAAGTAACATACATAGTAGAATTTTCTATCGATTCTTTAGCATTTTTAATTGCAGCAATTTCTGCGTGATCAGTTCCTTGTTTTTTATGGTAGCCTTGCCCTATTATCTTATCATCTTTTACAATTACACAGCCCACTTTAGGATTAGGAAAGGGATTTGCTTTATCTGCTAATTCTAAAGCAAGTTCCATATACTTCATTTTAATGATTCTAAATTTTTTATTTGTTGAACAATAGTCTCAGCAGCGTGTTTAGCGTAACGTTCAGTTCTTTGAGAAGCTTTTTCTTTATCAATACCAGGACCAATGATGCTAAATGCAATAGGTTTTTCTACATCTAGTTCAATATCTTTGAGAATAGCTGTAGCTTGATTAGCAACTAATTGATCATGATCTGAATCACCTTTAATAACAACTCCAATTACAATTAAACCATCAACATTTTCTTTTTCTAAAAGTTTTAATGCTATTAAAGGCATATCTAAAACTCCAAATACTTTAATCTTATTTGTTATAGTTGCTCCTAATTGTTTTAATTGAGATTCAGCTACTTGAACCATTTCATTGGTTAGTTCTTCATTATATTCTGCTTGGATTATTGCTATGTTATGGGTCATATTGTAAAAGAATACTGTGTTGCTTAAAAATCTTGTTGTTGTGTATGTATTTAAAAAGGTTTGATATTTTATTTGAATAATGAGTGGTATTAATATTCGCATTGGTGACTCTAGTTGTGCAGATTTTGTTGAAACACATTATCGAAAGGAATTTTGTGAACTTGAATTGGAATATTTAGATGGTAGTATTTCGGGAATTTTGAACCTTTTAGATACTGGCAGAATGTTCATAGCGTATATGGGAGATACTCCTGTTGGTTTTTATGGATTTACTCCCCTTTTAAGGCATCAAGAATCAATGGAACATATATTAATGACTATTACTTTAGGTGAGGAAAAAAATAGGGAACGAGATGAAGCTTATTACGCTGGACTAGTAGAAAAGATTGGTAAGGGTTCAGTTCTTGTAAAATATTATGATACTATTTTTACTCGTGGTGATTATCAAGTGGATAAAAAGGATTATATGACTGATACTCTAGTTGTAGCAGGATCTTTTAGGCGTAAGGGAATTGGAAGGGCATTGCTCCAGGAAGTTATTAAACATGCCACAGACTCTGGAGCTACGGCGATTTTTTCAGATGTTAGACATTCAGATCCAATATGGAATTTAGTGAAGAGTGAGGGATATAAAGAGATTTTTACAGGAGGTCCATTGTATTCAAATGGTGAGCCTGGGACTGTTTTTGGTAAAATATTAACTGAAAAAACTTAAGTAGTTGAGAAAAATATTCCATCTAATGGCACCCAAGAAATATCTGCTTGAAGAACTGTTATCTTACCATCTGCATGAATATCTATTCGTGCATCATCAGTCCAACTGTTTGCAGAAAAAATAAGACGTTTTGGAGGCCTAAAACCTAGAGGTAACTGTCCTAACTGGGTTTCTTCTATTGGTGCTGTATTAACTCCTCCTGGTCGATACAGGCTTAATCCTCTTAAATAGACAATATCTCCAATTTTTCTATATTGTGCTCTTTCAAAAGTACCATGAATATCTGTGTAATGAACATATGGGATAATTAATGGTAGATCAGTCCAGCCTTGAGATCCTATGATGTTTCCATTTACTTTTATGTTTCCAGCAATTTCAACCTGGCCACTTTTTTGTGTTAATCCATGTTTCCAAGTTCCAGCTGCTCCATCATAAATTCTAAAACTTCCATCATTTAACACATTGACAGCAAATCCTTTTATATCTCCATTATAGGCAGCAATTGCAGTATGCTCTGCTACACTTGGTGTTTTGACAGTAAATATACTTCCTACACTATCGCCCATACTAGGATCTGATGTTCCTATGCCTACTTTTCCATCACTTATGAAAATAGGATCTAAAGTTAGTTCAGAAACATCATGACCATTATCGGGAGCAGCAATAACCACTAAAATAGCTATACATAACAATAGAGTAGTAATCAAAGTATAATAAAGCTTTTTTTCCATTATAAACTTATTTAAGAATTACCCTATTTAAAATTTACGATAAGGATCCTGCATCATCACTGCCTTGTCTTTTGCCTTTACCTGCGAATTCACTCAAGGCTTCTATGCCTTCTAAGAGTTTTAAAGTATTAATAGTATGTTTCTTAGTTCTGTCTACAAATATTGCTTTAAGTTTTTCATCGTCATTTGCTTCTTGTTCGTGGACAAATACTTTGATAATATGCTTGTTTGTCATTAACTCAGCTTGGATAAGGCCTTGATTTGCTTCATGAGCGCATGTTTCATCTATTGGCTGTTTTCCAACCATGCCTAGAGCCATAACAATATCACACTTATGCTCTTCAATAAGTTTTTTTGCAGCAACAGGTAAATCTTTAACTCCAGGAACTGTATATTTAACAATATCAGCTGAAGGAGAATTTTCATCTATTGTTTTAATAGCTAAAGAACCCATATCATAACGTGCAAACATTGTATCTGCTATACCTATTTTTGTCATACTAATGAGAAAATGAGCTTTTCCTTAAAAAACTTGCCATGTTTTACATACTTTTTTAAAAGGTATTATAATTCTCCACTATTATGAAGAGATATCTTTTAGGAATTGATGCCAAAATTTTACCTAATCCAAAAGGATCTGAGGTTTGGGAAAAGGCAAAAGTTATTGAAGGAAATGGTCGAACTACTGGAATATCCATGCTAAATTATGGTGATGGTTTTAAAAAATACTTAAAAAGTTTGCAACTAGGGGATAAAATACTTGTTTATTTTCATATTGATTCTAATCCATTAAATCCAGATAATGATATAATGCAAAAATTTCAAGAAAAAGTTGATAATCTTTACGGAAGAAGATATCCATTTCATCAAGTCATTGAGTGGGTTGATGACTTACCAAGAAGATACGCTCAAAAAAGGAGAAATCAATATGATAGAGGTTTTGAAAGAGCTGATCAAAATGTTGATACATTGGTTGATGTGGCAAATGAATTAGATTTAGTTGTTCTTAAAATAGCAAGTTATAATTTTAGTGAACATGGTATTAGGTATGCGCTGATTCCCAATACTCAAACCGTAGACGCAATTAAAGAATTTACCAGCATTAGGGCAGTTCCTAACGGGAATTATTTGAGTTGGAGAGATATAGCTCTAGTTGATGGATTTTCAAATACTTTGTTGGAGGATGTAGTCCCAGGAGAAAAATATATGAATAACTTATTTTTAGAAGAATTACTATCAGATAAAGCTTTATTATATTATTTGGATAGTTTATTTCCTGATACTTCCGTAGATTTAAAAAAATATTTTCCAGATTCTACGCTATGGGGGTGTGGAATGAATTCATTTAAGTCAGTAAAGGAATGGATGGAGAACTATAAAGGACAATTAAAAATTAGAAAGCCATTTGATGGACTGCAAGGTAGAGGTTTGAGACTTTTTAGGACTCCTACATTTTTAAAGGGAATGACAAGCCATGTTACAGAACCTGATTTAGTTGAGGCAGCGTATACAAATATGACCTTAGATTTATTACACTTAGTAAAAGAAGTTGGACAACGATCTGTTATTATTCAAGAATTTATTCCTTCCATCGAAATTCCATACGAAAGAGATGTATATGATGGGTGCAGCAGATCCTTAGTTATTAATAATAATTTCATAAGTGCAGGATGGAGATTAGGATTATATCCTCTGGGATCAGAGGTACCTATGGAGCAAATTCATGTTGCAAATACTTCATTAGGATCAGAGACAGTTGCAATGTCTAGTGAACATACAGATATTGTGGCAGAATTATCTGAATCATTTTCAGAAGATTTTTTAACATTAGCTCAGGAAGTCAGAGAAAGGATGAATGATGCCAAGTTTGGATTATTTGCAAATGATAAATATTATCATCCTGTTGATCAGATTCGAATTTTATTTAATTTGCAAAGATTATTTAAATCTGCTCAGGAGGTATGTGATCTTCAAGAAGTGTATAGAAAACATTTTCCAGCAGAACTAGCAGAACATCTTAGAGAAGTTGAAGAAACCTTGGATTAATTACCATAAATTTTTAAATCACATTAAATTCACAGTTAAAATGAGACCTAGTTTGGGAGTTTTAGGAGCAATATATGCTGATGCTCTGAATACCATTCCTTATAGTTCAGCTGTGCCTATGTTTAGAATTGCAGGAGTTTCTATTGATCCAAAGTTTGGATGCAATTGTATAGATCAAAATAGTAGAATACAAACAAGGCTTGAAGGAGTTGGTTTTGATTCTATGAGATATTTAAGAGATACTAGCCTTGGGAGACACCATCCTCTTATTGTGGATTTTCAAAATGAACCTTACTTTATTGATGCTTATTTAATGTCAGAGGAACCTGTTAATCTAAATGCGGTTAAGAGAAATGGTGGATCAATGGAAGTAGATGCGTTTCCTCATCTTAATGGTGAAAAAAGTAAATTATTATTTTCTTTTGATGGATTTGAAACATCTTTTAATGTCCACAAATTTTGGCCAAAATCAACAAGAAAAGATACTTTTTATTTTGATTTTAATTATTTGGATAATACATTTCCAACTTTTGATGAATATAAGGTGATTGCATTGCATCCAATCCAAGAAACTCTTTCTTTAAGAGTTCTTGATGTTGAAAAAGGAAGAGTTGATCATCTTATTTTTCCAATAGGGCCTGGAAGAATAGATAGAGGTGTAATCTATGTTAAAACTAATGAAGGGACAAATGTGCCTATGACTTCAGAATCTGAATTTGAAGAAGCATTACATCCTATTTCTTTAAAAACTCAAATTTCAATGGAGGACTTAGTTGATTTTATTAATCAATCTGCTGATATATATTTTCAATTAAAACCTGGAAATTTATTAAAGCCTCAATAATTATTTATACCCATGAATAAAAATCTCTTCTTTAAAGACATGTTTTAATTTTTTGTAAGAAACGTGTAGTTTTGCTTTTTTGAAAGCATTTTCAACTTGTTTTTTATCATTAACAAATAAAGCATTTGGAGATACATCAAGCATATGATGTTTGATATGGAAACAAAAATGACCTCCTGGTTTTAGAGTGTTATGTAATTGTTTTAAAAACGAATCAATATCTTTTACGTTTCCTAACACTCCAAATCCTACAATTTTATCTGCTTTTTTAATCTGTTTGGGAATTGCCCAACCACTTACTTTAATTGGTGTAACTTTCTTTTTCTGATCTTTATGCACTTTTTCTTTAAAAATTTCAAGCTCTACATCTGAGTTATGAACAGTATATACTTTTTTATATTTTATACCTTTACGATGGAGTAAGTGAGTAAAAATTCCTAATTCAGAATTCAAATCAACAACAACATGATTTTTATTAGGGGTTCCTACTAGATTCATAATATGATTAAATCGAGGAACATTTGTTCCCATTTGATGAAAGATATGTTTAAATCGAGCCATGGAGTCTTTTCTCATGGAAACATATTTATCATCATAAAATATTTCAATAAAGAAGTAAGCTGGAATACCAAACAGGATAAGTGCTCCTGAGACTCTTAATACATCTAGTGCGCCATGGGTTTCGTGAATAAACATATATAATAAGAATCCCATAAAGAGAATTGTGAGCAAAGGTCCAATTTTTCCAAAAATAACACGATAGGGTCTTGGGATCATTGGTTGTCTTATTCTTAACATTACCACACTTAATAGAACTGCTGAATACACAAAAAGAATCAAAGGAATAAGCATATGTAATAAGGTTTCATAATTTCCTGCACCTACAAAAATCAACCCTGATATGATTATTACTTGAAATACAATAGAAACATAAGGACTTTTGTGTTTAGGATGAATTTTCCCAAACTGCACAAAAAATAATTTATCCTCAGCTAAACTCATTAATAATCGTGGTGCAGTTACTACCCAACACGCTACTGCGCCAATAATAGAAACAAAAACTAATAATGTGAATATAATATTTCCTGCACCACCAAAATGAGCTTCTCCTAATGCACTTAGAGGGGCAGCGGTTTCTCCAAATTGTTCCCATGGGATAATTCCAATTGAAGTAGCTGCTAGTAAAAATGCTAACGCAGCAATTATTACTGTTCCCCAAATTAATGCTCGAGGCATTACTTTAGATGGATTTTTAGTCTCAGCAGAAAGAAAGACAGCAGATTCCCATCCGAAAAAAGTTTCAGCTATGAAAAATATCGAAAGGATAATACTCATGCTAGGGAATACAAAAAATGGAGTTAAATTACTTAAATTAAATGAAAAGATATTTGGAATAAGGATAGCTATAACAGTTACAAAGGTTACAGCTGCAAAACTCACTAACATGACTGTTGAGGTTTGCATTCCTCTATATGCTACATAATTAAATAATACAAGTAAACCAATAGAGATTGGGACATACCATGCACTATATTCTAAAGGAATAAGGTATTGCATTGCACCTAATAAGAGCATAGCTATAGTTACAGAACCTGCTATTGATGTAGTCCATCCAATTACAAAACTCCAGAATCTTCCATAGGCTTGTTTGGCAAACTCATAAACTCCTCCTGCTTTTGGAAACATAGCCGTTAACTCAGAGAAACACATCGCTATATATACAGAGATTAAAGAGAGTATTCCCCATGAAATTAATGATGCTGGGCCAGCATGTTTTGCTCCAGCAGCTGTTAAGAACCAAATTCCTGTTCCCATGATTGAATTAATGGTTATTATTAAAATGACTTTAAAACTTAAAACTCCTTTCATCTCATGTTCATGAGGTTGTTTTTTTCTAATTTTACCAGGTTTCAAATGTTTTCTCATACGTAAAAATCTAGGTGCTCTTGCAACAAATCTTGTTAAACGAAGCAATCTACTAAATCTTACTAATTTAGCTGCTCTTCCAGCTCTCGCAATAATTCTTCCTCCTCTTAAAGCTCGAGTAAAAATTAAGTGATCTACACCTAAGAAAATTAGGTTAAAAGGAATAGTTGCTATAATATCTAGAAAATGTTTTCTTACATATGGGATTATGTGAGGGGTTTCAAACCAACGATAATACAAATCAATAGCAAAAATAGCAATTACTACGAAATCAAAGATGTCAATGAAAAATAAGTATTTAGAAGCATCAAAAAAGAGTTCCCAAATACTCACAACCATTAATAAAATAAGTAATGGAGGGATTAATATTTGGACTAAGCTATCTAACTTACTTTTTTCTATCTCAACCACCTCTTTTTAAGAATTTATAAAATTATGAGTATTTAAATGATGTGGTTTTACTTACCCATTAATTCCATTGCAGCTTGTTCTGATTCTGCAAACATTTCATAAGGGAATATTTTAATATCCAATGGTTGAAAGTTATGTTTTTCTACTAATGTGTCAATTATGTTTCCCCAATGATTGTCATGAGCTTGTGCTAATTCTTTAAGTGTATCTTCACTCATTCTTTCATGAGGTGAGAATAATCTAAAAGAACGATTAACGATAAATGAAGGACCTTTGTATACCTGGTCTAATCTTCTTAATACAACTAATTCTGTATCATGATATCCTGGAGGGAGATCTACGTAAGTATTAGCTTTTTCAGATCGAGGATGAGGTATTTCTTTTCTTCTTTCATATATTTTTTCAACAGGTATTACTACATTTGGAATTCTAATACACTTATGAGTTTCAACTAAATTATCTATCATTTCTTGTTGAATAGGATAGAGGTCTCTCATTCCTCTTAATAAAGAAAAAAGTTGAAGAAGCTCTATACTTTTAGTAGCGATTAAATCTGTTTCTTGATAAGCTTGTTTATCTGTAAAAATTAATTTGTCTAAGATTAATGGGATCATTGTGTTGTGTTTTTTGGTATATATTTAAAGTTTTGTTAAGAAAATGCTAAATATGTTAGGATATATGATAATACTGCTATTGGTCCTAAAAAATTTCTTGCAGTTCTAAATCTTTTTTCATTTGTTTTTTGATACTGATGATGCATTACAATAGCACCAATAGTAGCAATAATATCTGCTGAGACAAAACATGTTTTTATACCTGCTTCTATATACAAATTAGGTTTGTGGGGTTCACTTTTTCCTATAACTTGTTCAGTTTTAATAGGCTCAAAAAATCCAATAGCAGGCAAAGTAGAACCTTTCACATACAACTCAATAGATCTATCATTTACATATTCTCTCGCTCTACGGTATGATTCTCGTATCATTTTTCTTCATTTCTTCTTGATCTACGTACAATTCCAAATTCATTATACATTTCTTCTTTATAGGCCTCTGAGATTGGATCATTATAATCTTTTTGGTCATCATCAATAACTTCTGCATCTTTAGCAGTTTCTTCTAGCTCTGATTCGTCTTCAGCTTCAATAGCTTCGATGGTTTCTTTTAATTCTTCATCACTCATTTTTTAATATAGGATTCCTACAACAACTCTTTGAATTTGGTTGAAACGGATTTTTCCAGGATCTTCAAAATCAATATTATCTCCTTTAACACGAGCAAACCAAGAACCATCATTTCCTATTTCTACAATTCTATGAATAATAATGCCTTCAGCTTGATTTGAGATATAAGAAATAATATCTCCTGCTTGTAAATCATTAGCTGATTCTGGAGTTATTTCTATTGCGTTTGTTCCTTGATCTAAAACAGGATCCATAGAATTAGTATCAGTAAATTTTGCCCATTGAGCGTTTTCTAAGTTGATAATAACTTGGTCTTTTGTAACTATGATTTGATCTTCTTTGATTCTATCTGCAGGGCTTGGTTTTTCAGGTATTTGAAATAAACTTTCATAGAATACTTGTTGTAGCTGTGAAGATGTATTTGGTTTGAATATATCAAAAACAGAATTTTCAGATGATGGAATTACTAAAGAAAAACCAGTATGACTAAACCATCCTAATAAGAATAATGCTAACATTAAAACTATTAATCGTTTATTCATTAAAATCCCCAACGTTAGTACTTTAAAGTGGTGTTTTTATATATAAGTGTATGGGTTTTTTAAGTAATTATTTCTTAGAAGTAGGGACTGTTTCAAGTAATCGTTTTACTCTGTTTTCTAGAGCAGGGAATAATGTTTTTGATTTATTAAGGTACATTTTAGCTTCTTCATATTTTTTAGCAACTAAGCAAGCTTTACCATATTCAAAGACATATTTAACCGATTCAGGACTTAATTCCATGGCAGATTTAAGTAATTCAACACCTTCCTTGATTTTTTCATCTTGTAAAAATAAATTTCCTAAATTTGAATGAAATACAGGGCTTTTATCATTTATTTCAATTGCTTTAATATACATTTCCCTGGCTTTTGTTATGTGAAATGTATATAATTCTGATAATGTTAATTGTTCTCCATATAATTTTTCTGCTTGGTCTTTACCTATTTCTTGTGAGTCTTTTGGTATCTCTGTTGCTATGCTTTTTAATCTCTTATAGAGTTTTGCAATTCTAAAATGGTGTACTCCTACATTGCTTAATGCATTGCTATATGCTCTTTTGTTCCTAGGTGCATATTTCAAGCCTAATTTTGCAGTTTCAAGAGCAGCTTCTAAATTTTTGTTTTTTGATTGATATTTAGCTGCTTCAAAATACTCTTGAGATAATTTTGCCCACAAATCATCTTCTTCTGTGTAAGTTTCTCTTATAATAGGGGCGGGTTTATTTTCTTTAGGAAAATCTATAGGTTTCCAGAATAAACACGCTAAAATCAAGTCTAACATGAGGTTATAGTTTCATTTGTTAATATAAATCTTTAGTTTTTTAGAAAAGTGTCCTTCAAGCTGTGAGAGACCAACAAATATAGATTGCGCACAGCGCTTTGGTAACATTTGAGCCTCTTTCAGATGAAGGACAAGTATAGAATGTTTGGGTGTTATATAAATGTTGTTTATTTTACTCCTACTTATAAATCCGATCATGATGATCAAACTCTTCAAATATTACATTTTTATTATCTTCATCTACAGAAAAAACAAGAACAAAACTTTTATCAATGTGAACTCTTTTTAGGTGTTGTGAAGGTTTTCTTAAATTTTTATAATGATGAGGGTTTTTGATTATTTCTCTAATTTTATTAAATACTATATTAAATTGATTAGGATTTTTCTTTTTTAATTTAAGTAATACTTTATCTAATTGTTCTTTAATGTCAAAAGAATACATTTACTTCATACCATATCTCTTTTTAAAATTTTCAATGGAGCCTATTTTAACAGTCTTTTGCTTAGAAATTTTTTTCATTTTTTGAATAAACTCAGGCCTTAATTCAGGTTCATCTTGGTCTTCAATAAATTTATCAACAACGTATTGAATAGCCTCTCCTTTATCTTTTAATCCATTTGTAGCTTTTACTACATTTAATACCCTATTTGTATTATCATCCAGTTTTACAAGTGCGTTTACCATTTTAGTTGAACTAAGTCGAGCTTATTTATAAAGTTTTTGGTTTTAAAGAAGGTATGCCCCCGCCGGACATAAGAATTCAAATACACATCCCATTCTTTGTTGTTTCTTAACTCTCTTTATAGTATAACTGCTATTTATACTCTTCTATTTGGTGTTGCTCTTAAGCAGTAGGAGATTCCATCCTTAGATAAGAAATTCTTTAATACGACTTTCTGAGAATGCTGAGATCATATTTCATGAAATTTATTTTAACGTATCCGTTACATACTTTTTGTTAAATGCTTTATTATATTTTTTTGTCTTATAGAGATTTATGAAAAATTGTAAGACTTGCGGAAAGTTTCTCAAGAACTCTGAAAAAAGATATTGCAAGACGTGCTGTTCTTTTCATAAGTATAAGTATTCTGACAAGCAGAGAAGAAAGCTGGAGCGAGCATATGAGAGGTGTAGTAAATGAAGCCGAGTGTGCTTGATCTTTTTGCGGGTTGTGGTGGTCTGAGTTATGGTTTTCAAAAAGCAGGGTGTAGTATAGAGGGATTTGTGGAGTCATGGAAGCCGGCAATAACAACATTTCTGCATAACCACCCTAAGGCGTTGCATCTCGGCTCTGATATCACTAAAGTATCAGATGCAGCTCTTCTGACATGGAAGGGCAAGGTTGATATTATTGTCGGTGGTCCACCCTGCCAAGGCTTTAGTATGTGTGGTAAAAGAGACCCACACGACAAAAGAAACCAATTGTACAAGGAATTTATCAGATGTGTAGCATTCATCAATCCTAAAGTTGTAGTGATGGAAAACGTGGCTGGTATGCTGAGCATGGAGGATAAAGATGGAGAAAAAATCCTGCTTAAAATTATTGATGATCTTATCCAGATGGATTATTTTGTGTCTTATCGGAAGCTGAACGCTGCTGAGTTTGGAATTCCTCAAAATAGAGAACGTATTTTTATCATTGCAGTAAAGCTGAGCTTGTTTCCTATTCCTACGTTTGAGAAAAAGACTACTATGGAGGCTATTCAAGACCTTCCTGAGCATGAGCATTGGATCAATGGGCATATCCTCTTTGATACCACTCCAGAGACGCTGGAAAAGATTAAGAAGTTAAAGTCGGGAGAAAAATTATACTCTACTTTTAATTTTGGGAGGCAAAGATTGCGTCCAGACAAGCCTTCCAGAACTGTTCCTACTAATCCTATTTTTATCCATCCAGAGTATGATCGTTTTCTTACTCCTAGAGAAATGGCTCGATTGCAGAGTTTCCCGGACGATTTTACGTTTTGCGGGACAAAAACAGATATGGCTACTATGATTGGGAATGCTGTTCCACCAAGGCTATCTCAAAAAATAGCATCTACAATTTGCGAGAGTGGTATCCTATGATAAAGGAACTGGAAGTTACAATGCTCTTTTTCATGACCTACATACCTTTGAGTACAGTCTTATGGATAATTGAGCAAAGAACCCTCATGGAATTAGCAGTCATACAGTTGATAGGATTAATTATCATTCTTTGCTATTTGGTTGCAAGTATTGTTCTTTTTGAGTATCATAGGATGAAAAGAATTAGCAATAAAAAATCATCTGTACCTCAGATTAGCTATCATCCAAACGTTGATGAGTTTCTTGCTTTCCGAAAATTATTCTCAAAAAAACAAGAGGTGAAGAAAAATGAACAAACTTAGAATACTCATATTGTATACCCTGCTATTGGTAATACCAATGTCCTTGGCAGCTATAGACTTTGACGCTGAACTTACACCAGAGGAAGAGCAGCAATTTGATCAAATCCTTGAGCCTGTGATGAAAATTTACAAGTTTTTCAAGTATGCGGCAACAGTTGTAGGTGTGTTAATGCTTGTTTTTGCTGCCATAACTCTGGCTACCTCAGGCGGTGATACAGGAAAGAAGGAAAAGGCAAAGTTAACCATAATGGCTGTTATTGGCGCTCTTGTCCTGATCTGGGTAGCTCCATTCGTAGTTACTGCAATCTTTGGATAATCATGAAACCACTCTCAACACTATTCATTGTATTATTTTTAGTTCCACTGGTAAGTGCTTTTCCCTGTGATCAAATTAATGATATAAGCTATTGTAAAGAAATTGTTGATCTCAATCTCACAGTTACGGAAAGGGATAATCTCTATTCTGCCTTGCTCTACGATCAGCATACTATTCCTAATCATACTTTTGTAAAGAATTATAATCTAGGAATAGAAGTAACATCTCCTCCAGATAATACAACTCTCCATAGCTCTGATTTTATCAAAGATGCATGGCTACGATTCCTCTCTGTTTTTCCTTCTGTGTATGAGAACTCAACCTTATATGTGAATGAGAATATAGAGGCAGTAAGTGCTTTTGATTACTTGATTGAACTACCTCCAGACTATAAATCCCAACGACATCCAGAGACCCGTCAAGGAGATTGTAAAAGACAATATACTTTAGTATCCGAAGAGCAACAACTCAATTATTATGATGATGGAATTCTGAAAGGACAGAATAAACACTCCTTTTTTAGTATAGAACAGGATGGACCTATTGAAGCTAGGCTAACAATAAAAGCAACTGTTCAAGTAAGGCATTATCAGTGGAAGCTACACAAAAAAGGAAAGAGACGCTATCATCGTTGTGAATATCATCATACTGACACGATTACAGATACTTTGAAGATTTCAGATACGATAACAGTAAGCGTTTATACTAAGGAACCTTCAATAAGCCTGTATGTACATGATGAGTATTTTGATACGCTTAAAGGAAGCTTTGTTGGAGCAGACTTCAGTTTGTTGAAGCTAATCTTCAACAATGCAAGCTTACTTCATCAGAAGTATTGGTATGATGTTGTTTTTAGCCACAAGCCTTACTATTTTGCTACGTTTAGAACCCATCCTGTTTCCCGTATCACACCATATAATCTCTTCTTTAGTAATGGATCGTATTTTGTTAAAAGCTTTGATACGTGTGACGTATGGGCTTTGGACTATTTTGATGAGTATATGCTTCCTTGTAATTTCATTACTGATCAGGATATTGTTGAGCCCTTAGTAATTCCAGAAAAGGATATAGATATTGATCTCTTGATTAAGATTATTTTCTTTCTTGTGTTTTTAGCTTTTTTTTATATGCTCGGTAAGGCACAGTTTGGTAAGCTTAATCTTCTTTTTATCTTATTAATTTTGGTTTTGCCTTTTGTTGCTGCTGAGGAGCAGGAAAAATGTGGCATTACAAATCTTGCTTCTTGTATTCCTGAGAAAATTTACAATTTTCTGCTTGTTATCATCAATATTACAATTATTCCTTTGTTGGCAGGAATTAAATCTTTGTTATTGGCTGATGTTCAGATTGACTTGTTTTATCATGTCTGGAGTGTGATACGCTACTTGCTAAGCTTTTTTTACTTGTTCATCTTTGTCTATGCAGGATATATTTATCTGTTCTCTGGGAGTAGTCCTATGAAGCGTGCACAGGCTAAAGACATGGTGCAGAACACACTGATTATGATTGTGCTTGTGCAAGCGTCCTTCTATCTCTATGGTCTGATATTGGATTTGAGCATTGCATTAAACAGTACGTTTGTAGGTTTTATTGATCCTCATTTTTTCTTACTGACTGCTGATAATATTGTTAATATAGGTTTGCAGTTTGTGTTTGGAGGAGTGTATATGCTTGTCTTGTTGGGCACATTGCTTCTTTTAGTGATTCGCTATATTGTGGTGTGTTTTGGTGTAGTAATCTTACCCTTTGGGCTGTTCTGCATGGTTGTTCCTCCCCTGAAAAGCTTTGGACAGTTTATCATGGAAGTGTTAGGATGGTTTATCTTTATTACGTTCATTGATTTGCTTATTATTTTTGTATGTAGTTTAATAATTCAAGTTTCGTTGTTTGAGAATTTCAAGATTCTTGTGATGATTGCTTGTTTTTCTATCGTGAATTATACTCTTTGGCTAACTATTAAGCTAGTGCTGCATCGTTCAGCCAATTTTTCAGTAAAAGAGAGCATTAAGCAAACTGCAAAATACCTTGCTCTTGCATTGTAAAAAAATGGATTATGACATTCCGCCGGAACTGAAGCATAAGGGTAAGATACTGTGGAGTCTTACGCTATCACAGATTGGCTATGCTATCCCAGCAGCGATTATTATCTTTTTCATTTTGTTTAAGACAGGGCTGCCTTTGCAGTATTCTTGGATTCCTGCCATGCCTGTTGTGTTGTTGGCAGGTTTTTTCATGTTTTTTGATGGTGTGCAGCATTGCAAGGATTGGTATAATCATTTTAGGAATCCAGAAATTGAGGTGTTGAGTGCAACACTCAAGGAGATTGTGGACATTCAGAAAGTGAAGAATGATATGGTTTTGCAGAGTAACGCAAAGCTTGCTATTCTTGAAGTGATTCCAATGAATTTCATGCTGAAAACTGATGAGGATAAAGAAACAGTTATCAATGGTTTTCAAAAGTTCCTGAATAGCCTTGATTTTCCTATTCAGGTGCATATCAGCAGCAATCCCATTAGTTTAAAGCAGCATTTTCAGCATGTGCATGAGAGAGTACAAACTAGAATTCGAAAGTTAAAGAAGCAGAAAGAGGGTGAAGAGGCTATTAATTATTGCCTGTCATTGGTAGATGATTATTGCAGCTTTGTTAGGGGTGTTTTGGAAGGCAATAATATTCGTAACAGGCATTTTTATATTATTATCAAGGAAGTTTCTGATTTGGCTATGCAGGTTAAGATTTGCACAGAAAACCTTACGAGTCTTGGACTGAAGGTAAGAAAACTCTCTACCGAGCAATTATCTCATTTTTTTCATGCCTACATTGCGAAGAGTAAAAAGAAAAAAATACAAGCTGAGCAAGTGGACGATGTTGCTCATTTTTTATATGCTCCTGAAAAGATTGTTTTTAAGTCGCATCATTTTATTGTTGATGATGCTGTAGGAAAAGTTCTAGTAGTGGATGGGTATCCTCACAAAGTAGATATGAGCTTTCTGGACAAGATCATTAGTTCTGGAGAGGAGTATGATATTAGTATTCATATTGAGCCGTTTCCTATTGATTTGACCATGGTGCGGTTGAATAGGAGTTTACAGGATCAGCGTTTTGACTTGTATGAGGATACAAAGAAAGGAATCATTAATCCTAGCTTAGAGATTAAGTTCAAATCAACTCGAAAAGTATTAGAGGATTTGCAGAAAGGAAGGCAAAAGCTCTTTAACGTTTCTCTTTATATCATGTGCAAGGGTAAGAGTGTTGAAGAAGCTGATTTATTAGCTAAGCGAGTGAAGGCTGATTTGGATGGGCTGATGATTCAGAACAAAGTGCCTGCATTTCGGTCCATACATGCCTATGCGAGTATGCTTCCTCTGGCTAATAACAAGCTCAATATCCAGAAGAATATTCATACGAAGGGCTTGGCTGCGTTCTTTCCTTTTTCCAGTCCGTTTCTTGACATTCAGAATACAGGTATTCTTTTGGGTTTGAATAAGAATAGGATTCCTGTTATCAAAGATGTTTTTTCTCTGACTAATGCGAATGGCATTTGCTTGGCTACAAGCGGTTCAGGCAAGAGTTTTTTTACTAAGCTTATGCTTTCCCGACAGTATCTGAATGGGTGTGATATCCTTATTATTGATCCTCAAGGAGAGTATCTTGCAATTACTGAACATTACAAAGGAGAAAGTATCACGATTAGCAAAAACTCTGATACCATCATTAATCCTCTTGATTTGATGGGTCATGAGTATTTAGAAAAAAGGTTGTCATTGATGGATATGTTTCAGATCATGTTTGGTGACCTTACTGAGATTCAGAAAGCTATTCTAGATAAGGCTATTGATCTGACATATGCGAGAAAGGATATCAACAGGGATACTTGGAAAGCGAAGACTCCTCCTAAAATGCAGGATTTGTATATGGTTATGAAAGACCTGCACCGAAACTGCCATTCACAAGAAAAAGTGACTTATCGGGCATTATTAAATAGGTTGAGGATGTATACAGAGGGAGGAGTGTTCTCTTTTTTGAATAGGGATACAAATATCAATTTCAGTAAAGACTTTATCTGCTTCAATATCGGAAATATGCCGAAGCAGGTAAAGCCGCTAGTAATGTACTTGGTATTGGATTATGTGTATATGCGGATGAAAGAATCCTTAAAGAGAAAATTGTTAGTTATTGATGAGGCTTGGGCCATGCTGCAAACAGCAGAAGAAAGCTCATATGTATTCGAGATTGTAAAAACATGCAGAAAGTATAATCTTGGGCTGTTGATGATAACACAGGATGTGGCTGACTTAATAAATTCTAAGGCTGGGCATGCTGTTTTGGCTAATACTTCTTATACTTATTTGCTGAGGCAAAAATCAGCTATTATGAGAAGTGTCCAGACAACCTTTAATCTTAGCCAAGCTGAGAAGGAGTATTTGTTAACAGCTGATAAAGGCAAAGGTATTCTGATTATGGAGAATGAACATCAAGAATTAGAGGTTATTGCTTCAAAAAAGGAGCATGAGTTGATAACTACCAACCCTGATGAGATGGTTAAGAAAGGTGAGAAGAAGAAAGGGAAGAAAAAAGAACAGAAGGATGTAAACATATCTTTAGATTTGAAGCAAG
>CALCXY010000007.1 GCA_937906345.1 Candidatus Woesearchaeota archaeon
ATGCAAACCACAAATAGAATCACAGCCTCTTAAAGAATATAATAATCTGCTTAAATGAGCCATCTTATTTTTCTCATCTTTCATAAAAAGTTCAGCAGTTCCTTTAATCTTTTCAATCTCTTTATGATTAAATTTTAATTCATGAGCTCTTTTATCATTAACATATTGACTTATAGCTGCTTCTGTTATTCCAAGTTTTTCAGCTGCTTGCTTTTGACTTAAATCATAGTGTTGAATAAATAGCTTAGCTAACTCTCTCCTTATAGCAGGCAATACATACCACACATCAATCTCTTGCGGAAGAGCATTTTCCATATTTATCTTCGACATATTAACACTGTTAACTTAACAATATTTAAGTCTTTTGGTGGAAATCAAAAGAAACCTTTATAAACTCTCGACAACTCCATTCTTAACGATTGTTAAGTATTTAATCAATATTTATGATAGGGGAAAACTTCAAATCTTTATGGTAAAAAAAACAGCACCATCTAAAACAATTGATAAAGATTTTAATATTAATAGAGAGACCTATGATCATTATAATAAAGAAAACTTATCGTATAAAGCTCCTGAAGGTATTTTAACTGAAAAATTAGTAAGAACCATCTCAAAATCTAAAAAAGAACCTGAATGGATGCTTCAAAAACGTTTAACAGGATTAAAATTCTTTAACAAATTAGAAATGCCAAAGTGGGGCCCTGATATTAGTAAATTAGATCTCACTAAAATTCATTTTTTTATGCTTCCTAATGCTAAGTCAAACGCTGAATCTTGGGATGAAGTTCCTGATGATATTAAAAAAACATATGACAAACTAGGAATTCCTGATGCAGAGAAATATGCTTTAGGAGGCGTAGGTGCTCAATATGAAAGTTCTGTTATTTACCACAAACTCCAAGAAGAATTAGAAAAGCAAGGCGTTGTTTTCTTAGATTGCGATGAAGCAGTTAAAAAATTCCCAGACTTAATGAAAAAATACTTTATGACTACATGTGTTCCTATTAATCTACATAAATTCTCTGCATTACATGCTGCTGTATGGAGTGGAGGAACCTTCATATACATCCCCAAGGGAGTCCAAGTTAAACTACCACTACAAGCCTACTTTAGAATGAATGCAAAAAAAGGAGGCCAATTTGAACACACCTTAATAATTGTTGATGAAGGTGCAGAGGTCTCGTATATTGAGGGCTGCTTTACCTCTGGAAATATTGTCACATCCAATCCAGATTATAAATGCATTGAACAAATCAATGATAATGAAAAAGTCTTAACAAGTGAAGGAGTCTATAAATTGACTAAAGATATACAAATGATGCCATATACTGGAGATATTTATACTATTGAATTATATGGAGACTCTACACAAAAAATAGAAGTAACTCCTGAACATCCATTTTTGTATGTAGGAAAAAAGAGAAAAAACGAGAGAAACAAGATATTTTCTCCTGGATGGAATATCCCTAAATTATTTGAAAAAGGTGATTATCTTGTTGTTCCAATTAATAAGATTAAAAGGACAAAGAAATATCACACTTTTGAAATACTAAAAGGGTCTGGTGGAAAACGATTAAATAAGTATCTAGTCAAAGTTCCCCTCTCAAATGAATTTTTTAGATTAGTTGGCTATTACTTAGCTGAAGGAAGTGTAAGCTCCAATTCCTATCTCAATTTTTCTTTTGGTGCTCATGAAAGAGAATATATTAATGATGTGAAAAGATGTTTAAAAAAAGTATTTGGAATTAAAAAAGTTCTCGAAATGAAACACAAAAAGAATAATGGAATATCAGTAGTTGTTTGCTCAGTTGAATTAGCCAGAGTGTTTAAAAAGCTAGGAGACAGATCTGATAAGAAAGCAATTCTACCATGGATGATGACTGAGACTCTTCCTCATCAAAAGGAAATTATCCTTGGCTGGTTTAGAGGGGATGGTAATTATTATAACAAAGTTTCAAAAAAATCTGGTTTTTTAAAAGAATCATTGAGAATCAATACTACATCTGAAAAATTAGTTAGACAAGGGAGAGATATTCTATTAAGATTAAAAGTAGTAAGTTTCTTGAATAAACAAATAAGAACCAAGGAAAATAGAAAGACGCTGTATACTTTGGGAGTTACAGGGGATTTCATGATCTCCTTTGGTAAGATTTTAGGTATTCCAGTAAAAGAAAGGTTAAATAAAAAAAATCGTGCATCTATGTTTGGAATTAATAATAAATTTGCTTTTTTCCCAATAAAAAAAATCACAAAAAAGCCAGTAAAAGATATTCCAGTTTACAATTTTGGTGTCAAAGATCATGAAACCTATACAGTTGGAGGCGTTGCAGTTCATAATTGTTCAGCTCCACAATATACTGCAAATTCTTTACATGCAGGCTGTGTTGAAATCCATGTCCTTAAAGGTGCAAGAGCCCGTTATTCAAGTATTGAAAATTGGAGCAAAAACACGTTTAATCTAAACACAAAACGTGCTATTGTGCATGATGATGCAGTTATTGAATGGGTAAATGGAAACTTAGGAAGCAACGTTACCATGCTTTACCCTGCTTCAATTCTTAAAGGAGACAGAGCAAAGTCAGATTTTATTGGAATAGCATTTGCAGGAAAAGGTCAAAATCAAGATACAGGATGTAAAACAATCCATATGGGTAAAGACACTTCTTCAACCATAACTAGTAAATCCATAAGCAAAGATGGAGGAATCTCATCTTACCGAGGTCTTTTGAGCGTAAAAAAAGGAGCTAAAAACGCTAAATCATCTGTAAATTGCGATGCATTAATGATGGATAATAAATCACAATCAAATACCTTTCCTTATATGGATGTGCATGAGTCATCTACTGATTTAGCTCATGAAGCAACTGTTGGAAAAATCTCTCAAGATCAAATTTTTTATCTCATGTCAAGGGGTTTAGATGAAGCTACTGCTACTCAAATGATTGTTTCTGGATTTGTCGAGCCTATTGTGAAAGAATTACCTTTAGAGTATGCTGTTGAATTAAATAGATTAATAGAATTAGAGATGGAGGGTTCTTTAGGTTAAAATGGAAATAACAGCTTTACAATTTGAAAACTTTTGTAAACCATTAAAAGAACCAAAATGGTTTAAATCATATAGAAAAAGCTATTTTAATAAAATTAAATCCTCTTTAATGCCAAATCCAAAATACGGCTTAACTATTAAATTAGATCCAAAGTTTGATTTTAATATAGCACCTAAACCAGAAACACATTTACCAAAAATTACTTATGACAAAAATTCTAATGTAAAAATATATTCAGGAAATGCAATGCCTGATACAAAAGATGTTAAACCCTTCTTATCAAAAGAATGGGAAGAAAATAATAAAGTATTTAATTTTAATCAAGCTTTTATCAATGATATTATATTAATCCATATTCCAAAATCTACTAAACTAAAAAAACCAATCCAAATAGATTACAATCTCAAAGATTCTCCAACAATATCTTTAGTATGCATTTTAGCAGAGTCAAATAGTGAAGCACAAATCCTATTATCTAAACACAGCAATAAAAATAATCAAAGCTATATTGCAGATGATATTAGAATTATTACTTTTCCAAATAGTAAGATTGATTTTGTAACTATACAAAACATAAGTAAAGATGCAATTAACTTCCAAAGAAGGAACGCAATATCCAAAAAAGATTCTATAGTAAATTGGATTGATGTTTGTTTAGGAACAAAATATACAAAATCAGATGTTATATCCAATTTAATAGAAGAAGGTGCTACATCAAATAATAAAGTGTTATTTTTTGGATCAAGTGATCAACAATTTGATGTCTATACTGCATCTATCCATAAATCTCCTAATACTTATTCAGATATTATTACTAAAGGTGTTTTAAATGAAAACTCTAAAGCATTAAGCAGAGGATTAGTTAAGATTGAAAAAAATGCATCTGGATCAAATGGTTATGAAACTCAAGATGTATTATTATTGAGCGAACAAGCTGAAGCAGACGCAATACCAAATCTTGAAATTTTAAATAATGATGTAAAATGCTCTCATGGCTCAACTGTTGGTCAAATTGATAAAGATAAATTATTTTATCTCATGTCTCGAGGATTATCAGAGAAGGATGCTAAAGAAAAAATAGTAGAAGGTTATTTTACTCCTATTTTGGATTTATTTTCAGATAATACTTTAAAGGAAAAGATTCACAAATCATTAACTGAGGCGATGCAATAATGGCAGAAAGCAAAGAAAAAATGGAAACCAACCCCTCCTATAAAACTGCCATAGAATGTTTAAAAAAAGTAGAAGATCCAGAATTAAACTTAGATGTTTGGACACTAGGATTAATTTATGGAATTGATATTAAAGATAAAAATATAACAATCACAATGACCTTTACAAGTCCCACTTGTCCATATGCTCCTCAATTAATGGCGCAAATAAAGTATGTGTTAGAGGACAAAGGTTATAAAGAACCGAAAATTGAGATTACTTTTGAACCAGTGTGGGAACCGAGTGAAGAAGTAAAAGAACTGTTGGGGTTAGCATAATACTATGAGCTTAAATAATGATAAAGCATCTAAACTAAGAGAGGATTTTCCTATTTTCTTATCAGAAAGAGATGGAAAACCATTAGTATATCTTGATAACGCAGCTACAACTCAAAAACCTTCTTTTGTTATTGATTCTATAGCTATGTATTATGAGCGAGAAAACTCTAATATTCATCGTGGCGTTTACCAATTATCTGAGAATGCAACCAAAAAATATGAACAAAGTCATAAACTAGCAGCTGATTTGATTAATTCCAAAAAAGAAGAAATGATTTTTACTAAAAACACAACAGAATCATTAAACGTGTTAGCATATTCATTAGGCTCTTATGTAAAAGGAAAGGAAATTGTATTAACAGAGTTAGAGCATCATTCAAACTTAGTTCCTTGGCAGCAACTTGCTAAAAGGAATAAAATGAAGTTAAAATTCATTCCTGTAAAAAAAGATTTAACTCTTGATTATGCTGCTGCTGAAAAATTAATAACAGAGGATACTGCAATTGTTTCCATGAATCATATATCCAATGCTGTAGGAACAATCAATGATGTAAAAAGAATTATTAATCTTGCTAAAGAAAAAAACGCAATCAGCATTATAGATGGTGCACAAAGCGTTCCTCATATGGAGCTTGATGTAAAATCTTTAGGCTGTGATTTTTTAGCTTTTTCTTCTCATAAAATGTTAGGGCCAACTGGAATTGGGTGTTTATTTGGTAATAAAAAAATCTTAGAAGAAATGGACCCTTTTAATTTTGGAGGAGACATGATAAAAACTGTTTCATATAAAGGTGCTACTTGGGCTGATTTACCTTGGAAATTTGA
>CALCXY010000008.1 GCA_937906345.1 Candidatus Woesearchaeota archaeon
TAGTAAATTGGTCTCTTGCATCAGCAATCATTAATGGAAGATGGTGGGTGATTGGTAAATACCCTACTTTTACTGTTGGAATTTCTACTTGTGTTGTTTTTTCATCAGAAATTTCTGTTGAACATCCTAATAGGCTTATGACCAGAAAAATACCCAGTATTATTGTAATTTTTTTCATTGTAATCCACCTCTGATTTAAATTAACATATACAATATTTTGATTTTAGCATATTTAAATGTTTGCCTTTTGATTCTTAATTTTTTTTAACATTCTTATTCTCTTGAAATTCATAAAAGAACTTTAATAATTCAAGTATTTTTTTATAACTTAACAATTCTACCTTCATCTGAAGAATCTCTTAGGTCTTCTTCTATATGACCTAATTCCTTCATTAAGATGGAATATGCATCAATCCATTTTTTTTCAATTGCTTCTGGTGCATTCCTATCTCTTTGATAGACATCAACAAAAGCCCATTTTCCTTCTACAGCAAGGTCATAGATTTCTTGATATTTATCTCCATGATGATATCCTGCAGTATTAAGGACGAATTTTTTATTTCCCTCTAAATCTTCTGCGACTTGGAGGGCCATTGCAGATTCTTCCAAGCCTTCTTTTTCAGGGAAAAAGATATCGCTAATTACTCCATCAACTAAATCATAAAGAGGCTTTGCTTCTTCATATGTTTGAGCAAACATCACCTCAACTGGTTTATCAGCTAAGAATGCTCTTGCGTCTTCTAGATGTTTTGGGTTATCTTCTATAACTAATATAGTTGCTAAATTCATTTTTTACCACTTAATAATTAGTAGGATACAACTAATAGATAAACTTAAATAGTAGTCATATACTACTACTTAATATGGTAGAACATAATGATCTTTTGCAAAAGTTTGGTCTAAGCCCGACAGCTGCCAAAGTGTATATGGCATTACTAGAGTTAGGGCAGGCTAGTGCAGATAAAATAGCTAAAAGGGCAAAGACCTACAAAGCAAATGTCTACGATGCAATTGATAAACTAGAAGAGGTTGGTCTTAGCACATATATTTATGAAGGCAATAAAAAACAGTTTATTCCCACTAATCCTGAAAAGCTTCCCCAAATTCTAGAGGATATGAAAAATAAAGAGTTGGATAGGATGGAAATGATGAAAAAGGAAATTGGGGAATTAATGCCTCAACTTAAAGCAAAATATGGAAGTATTAAAGAAAAAGAACTTTTTGAGGTTTATAGAGGAAGAAAAGCTTACAAAGCAGTGATTAATGAAATCCTAAAGGAAAAACCAAAATTTTGGAAAGGCTTTGGTAATTTTCAAGTGAAAGAAGCGTTCCCTATTGAATATATTCATTGGTTTAAGAAAGTTCCTTTCAGGCTTTTTTCTACAAAAACTAAAAAAGTTGAAGCTTTAAAAAAAGAAGCAGGGAAAACTTGTGATGTCAAAGTAACTTGGCTGCCAGAAGAGGTGTATATGCCTATTGTATGGGTGGTATTTGGCAATAATGTGTTAATTATCATTTATGAACCAGATTTAATCCTTATGCGTATTAAATCTGAACAAGTAGTCAAAACATTTTCAAATCAATTTGATTATTTATGGAAAAAGTATAATAGTTAAGCAATTGTGGGATAAAGGAGAGAAGTATGTTAAGAAGGATTAAATTATTGTTACTATTCTGGGGTAGTATAAAATGAAAAGATTTAAATATAAGCAATTTTTCGCTAATGGGATGATACCTGTAAATGTAGTATTATTACACTTTGCATATGAGATAGGATTAGTTTATGCTTCGAGAAATGGAGAATCTGTAGAGAGTAATCTTCCAGTTAAAGTATTAGATGAGCTTAGTACTGGGTCTCAAGATTATCAAGCACTTCCTAAGGACATTATTATAGCAGGAGTTCCTGATGAGGGTTTTTATTTAGTAACTAAACCTGGAAGAGGTTTACCAGATGTTCCAATCTCTGAAAAAATGCTTTCTTTACAATCAAATGGGATACATTCTCATGTTGAAGGAGATAATGGAGCAGCCAAATATACTCCTACAAGGCCTTTACCTATTAGGGGGTTTAATGTGCTTTCATCTGGTGATGAGACTATAGGGTTTGAAGTTCAATTTAAAGAAGATTCATCATTACCTGTTACTAGGGATCAAGCATCACAACCTCAAAGTGCTTATTTTTTAATTAATGATTCAAATAGATCTAGGGGTTTTGTACAATCTTTAACAAGAAATCCAGTTGATTTAGAACAATTAACTAATACTACCTCTTCAACTCAGTTAGATGGTAAACCAAGATATAGGGTATCTTTTAGTAATGCTCAAGTTGAGAAAATTCCTGCTTAATCATTTATTCTTCATATCAACTTTCCAAATCCTTTTTTGTTCTAAGTAAACAATGCCTATTAATACAATACCTAAAAGAAATAGTAAATGATTAAAGTAATCTGCAAATACATTAATTCCATAATATATTATTATTGTATTTAATATAATTATAAACGCACGCATCTCAGTTGGTCCTGCTTTTAGATATGTAATGTTAAATTGTTGAATAGCACCAAATCGAAGAAATGCGTTTATCATGTAACCAGCAGATATTGCTACTAAAATTAAATAATGATATGTGAATTGTGGGAGTAAAAAGCTATATCCTATTATTATACTGCACATAAAAACATAATCTAAAAAATGATCCATATAAAAACCCCATTTTACTAAGCCAGTGTTTCTTAATCTTCCAACTGCTCCATCAAATAAATCTGAGAAATATTGTAATAAAACCATTAAAGAGCAGAGCCATAA
The DNA here is from genome assembly GCA_937906345.1 of Candidatus Woesearchaeota archaeon. Lineage (GTDB taxonomy): Archaea > Nanobdellota > Nanobdellia > Woesearchaeales > CALCXY01 > CALCXY01. Next base: position 2,806 of record CALCXY010000008.1, read on the forward strand.
CCAATTTATATTGTTTCTTGCTAAATAAGAAAAGTAAAGAATACCTAAGCTCCATAGGATTGTTAATAATGTTAAATGATAGGTTTCTAACCAAGAAGGTATTTTTGTTACATATTTTTTAACGAATTTTTGCTCTAAATCTGCAAAATAGGAATCAACTGTTTTTTTAGCTTGAGAGGCGAGTTTTGCCATATTCGAATATATATAAATTGAGTATAAATACTTTGTTGTTTAGGGTTAAGTTTTTAAATAAACTAAAATTTACCTCTATTATGAGACAAAACAAGCGAATGAGCAAAATGCGTAATTTTGGATTAGTTGCACTTATTCGGGTATCCATTTTATCATCTATTATTGGAGGGGGTGTAGGTGGTTCTCTAGTTGCTCAAAATGTTAATTTACAATTAAATAAAGGTAAAAAAGAAACAGAATTGCATCAAACTTGGAGTCATGATCCTTGGTATAAGAGATTATCTTATTGGATTCCCAGAAAAGCAGGGGTACTATTTCATAATTATGCTAAAAGTAATGGGGATAAAGAAGGAGTTCCTACTAATTATGATCTTTTACACAAAAAATATCATGGTGATATAGGTCCAGGTCGGTTTTGACATGTCAGAAATATACCACTAGTCTATTGATATCTTTTTTGTGGATTTGTTTCAAAAGCTTTTTTTGTTGAGTCTAATCTTCCAGATTGTGAGAGAACAATGTGACCTCCTTTTTCTTGAAGTTCTTTTCTCATTTTATTCTCATGTCTTTTCATTATATTTCGGTAAGCAAATAATATTGATTTTCTTAGAGGAAATCTGACAATACTACACATCAAATCAGCAGTTCCTTCAATTTCACCAAATTTTTGGATATATCTTTTTAATCTACTACCTTGGGCAAAGTGTTCCTTTAAAAAATTATCATATATTTCAAAATGATCTTTAGCTAATTGTTCCTTGGCAACATTCCCTCTAGCAACACTTTTAGCATAATCTGCAATTGTCCCTATATCATAATATACTGTAGCTTCTTTACACATAGTAAATTCATCTGCTGAGACTAATGCATTAATCCATAAATCTTCGTGTAATACATCAGTAGGTATTTCATTATATCTATATGTTCTCATTTTTTCCATTATTGTGGATTTTCTCATTGCATATCCTCTTCCTACTAATAGATTATTGCCAATGGGCATTCCAATCAATTCTTTGATACTAGGAAACTTTCCAACAAATGCTGAATAAGGCATCATCTTAGCTGCGACTGCTATATAACTTTCTGATTCTAGAGTTACAGCTAAATTTCTAATACAATTTTCTCCTAATACCACATCTGCATCAAAAAAGAATAAAGCATCATTTCTTGCTCTTTCTATTAACATATTGCAAGCATTTGGTTTTCCTAATTCAGAGGTAAGTAATTGAATTCTAGAATCTCTTTCTGCAAATTGCTCTACAACTTGTGCAGTATTATCAGTAGATGCACTATCACAAATTAAAATCTCATCTACTAATGGAGAATCATATTGCATACAAGATTCTATAATAGCTGATATTGTTGGTGCTTCATTATGAGCTGCTATACATACAGATCCTTTTAAGTTCATAAGAATTTAAAATATAACTTTCTTTATAAAATGAGGGTATATTTAAGCAATCCCAATCATAAAAGCTCCAATAAAAATAACTAAAGAAGCTACTAATCTCAAAGCTATATGTTTTTCTTTAAGAAGATGTCCTCCCATTAAAACACCAAAGAAAATTGAGATTTGTCTAAAACCTACAACATAACTTACATTATCCATTGAAAATGCAAAGAGAATAAGAGAATAGCTAATAAATTCTAATATTCCATTAAAAAGAATTGCTTTTTTGTTTTTTACCCATTCATTTATAATTATTTTTTTCTCTTTATTTAAAATTACAAAAATTCCAAAAAATAAGATAGTAAAACCGTTTAGTAAAAAGCCTACAATTAAAGGATGAGAAAGAGAAACATTTACTTTATCTACAATTGAATAAAATGCAACCATAAACATTGCTATTATTGCAAACTGTGTTGGTTTTTCAGTTATTAATGAGTTTAATGGATCAAAAAAATCAGATATTTTTTTCATGTTAATACTATACACGCCAAGCGCTACTAATAAGATTCCAATTACTCCTAAAAGAGTTACTTGTTCTTTTAGAAAAATAACAGCTAATATTAAAATAATTGGTGGAGCAGATCTAATGATAGGATACACATGAGACAAATCACCACGATCATAAGCTCTGGAGAGAAAATATAAATAAAGAGAGTTTAAAACTCCAGAGATTAAACCTAATGTTATGACAACTTTAGGACCTAATCCTAGATTATAAACATAATAAAGAAAAATAGGAAAGTTAAGCAAAACTGCAAAGGAAACAAAAAGCCATAAGAACACTTGTTTATCATATGCTTTTTTAGTATAATAATTTCTTACTGCATGGAAGAATGCTGAGATTAAGACTAGGAGTATAGCAACTTTATTCATTTTTCCAACTGTGTCAAAGCCATCATTAAGCCTTGTTTAATATACTCTTTTCTTGGTAAGCGGTTCTTAGTTAGTATTCCCACAGATCCTTCTTTTTTACCTACATCTGTTTTTTCAGTAAGTTTAGCTTCAAAATAAGCATCATTTAAATCCTTACCTTGTTTTACAAGGTTAATAACCTCTTGAGGATGTTCAAACGCAGATGAGATTCCATAATAGAATTCTTTTCCATCATAAATTGCTGTTACACTAATATTCATCATACCTGTTTTAGTTTGTGGAGTTTCTAAGATGCCTCCTTCAGTTCCAATACTTAAATCACAATTAGTAAAAGCGTTTTTAGCTCTGTTTTTAGCACCTGTAAAAGATTCCTCTAAGTTAGTTGGCTGATCAGAAACTCCTGTTTCAGTTTTAATTCCTTTAATATCAGAATCTTTCAAAAAAGGATATTCTTGAATTAATTCTTTTACTGCATTTACTTTAGTTTCATTAATTGAAGCAACGTTTATTTTCATTGTAAATTATAGAACTTACTAAGTTTAAAAATCTTTGTTAAAAGGTATATTTTTATATGATATAATAATTCTTACATAATGGGAAAATTTCCAATGGATTTTGGTAAGGGGATTGATTATGATCCTATGGCATGTCATATTCCTGAAGGCATTATTCATGTTCCTGATTGGGATAAAGGCTGTATACAAGTTGCTAGAAAATATGATGGACTCATTAGAGATGTAGCTAGCGCTATTTATAAATCATTAGCTAAAACACCTTTTTCTGAAAATAATGGTTATCAGTATGAATTAGAGGACTTATTGCATATAGAGATTATTGATGAACAAAAAATGAAAGCACTTATGTCCCAAGTTAAAAATTGCACTATAGATCAAGATCGTTTATGTAAGTTGATTTCACATAAAGAATCTCTTTATTTACTTAATACAGAAACAGTACAAGATATTTTACCAAGAATTTTTATGGGGATTGGAATGGCAATGCTTCCTAGGATTGTAACTCCTAATGTTCAAGAGGAAGGAGATAGGACTTATCATGTTCAAGATTTTGTAAATCCTTATTTTGTAAACTTAATGTTATATGCATTTAATATTGCAACAATATCTAAACTAAATATAGAGATAGGACACAATGATTGGGTTCCTAGTAGGGGATCTTGTAAATTAAATAATGGGCCTTATTTAGAAGCTATAGGATTATTTCATCAAATGAGAACTCCTATGGATGTTTATCCAAAAGAATATACAAAGCCTAAGGCAGCACCACAACCTTAATATAGTTTTTAGAATTCTATCTTTCATGAAAGAAATCGAAGTAAAAGCAAAGGTTAAGGATAAAGAATTAATTTTATCAAAATTAAAAGAGATGAATATTGAATTGCAAGATCCTATAACTCAAAAAGATATAGTATTTATTCCAAAACAATTTGAAGGAAAACCTCCACTTGGAACAAATGTGTTAAGAATAAGAGATCAAGATGGCAAGCTTACTTTTACTCTAAAACAGCCTCAAAAAAATGAATTAGATTGTATTGAAAAAGAAATCACATTAGACAATGCTCAACAAATGCATGATATTATCATTATGCTAGGCTTTAAAGTATATGCAGAGTTTTCTAAAACAAGAAGAAAAGCAAAGTATAATGGTTTAGAGATTTGCTTGGATGAAGTTTCTGGACTAGGAAGTTTTATTGAAGTTGAGAGATTAGCAGAGGAAGGAGATGCTGAAAAAATCCAAGAAGAATTATTTGCTTTTTTAATGAAGTTAGGAGTTTCTAAAGAAGATCAAGTTATGAAAGGGTATGATACTTTGGTTTATTTGAAGAATAATGGATAGTTTTGTCGTCTATATTTATTTCAGTTAAATATTTAAATGGTGAAGGCTTTATTATCACTAGTTTTTTTACTGATAGGATAAAATGAAAGAAAACTTAAATATATATTATGATGAAGAAGGAGACTTTCTTGAGATTAATGTAGGTAAAAGTAGAAGTGGTTCTTTTAAGAATATGGGTGATGGTATCTTTGAACGTACAGATAGATCTAAAAAAGTAAAAGGTATTGCTATCCATGGATTTAAGAAAAGAGGTAAAGGATTAAAGGAGTTTAACGTATCGATTCCTGTAAAGGTTGAGCTACAAAGTAAAGTGGATTAGTACTAAAATCGGCTTTTATTTATGAATTTCGTACCATACTTTCTATAAAATATAAAGATTTAAAAGTAAAATCATAATTATTTTTTGAATGTCTTATAAGAAAACTACTGTGCAGAAGGAGTTAAGTAAAACTTCATATGAGACTAGGTCTGGCAGCACCCAAGTATTGGCTGCAGTTGAAACCTTTTCAACAGCTTCTACTATAGGGGAATTAGTTGATGGTGAGATTAAGGTATTAACTCCTGAAGAGGCTACTCATTTTGATGTGTATACAAGTTTAAATCCTCATGATTTATTAAATTCTTTGGTAAATATTAGTAGTTATAGTTGGATTGGTCTTCCAGACTCTTTGTTTAAAGATATGGTTGGTAAATTAGAAAAAGGAGAAAAAGTTAAAGTTCCTGAAGGTGAACCTGATTTTGCCTTTTTCTATGATTTACAAGCTGGTACAAAAACTTCAGGGAGGCTTTTAAGTACAAAAGGATTTTATGTAGATGTTGGAAGAGTTCCTTTAAAATCAACTGGTTCTTTTAAAATTAAACCATCAAGGGGAGATCCTTATGATATTCATACACATAGAGTTGATATGCCTGGGAGAGTGAGAATAGGAATTGCAGATCTTGAAGAAGCGTCTGAATGTAATTTTGGTTTTCAACCTCAGAGTTTAATTAGGTTTTATGCAAATGATATCAGAGTTTTAGATGATCTTAAACCCTTATCTCAAATGCTGCAATCAGATGAGAATGGGGCATCAGATATAGGTAGACAGGATCTTATTGTTCTAAATGCAACTCATACTCTTGGATATTTTGCTATGAGAAATAGGTATGGTCAAACTAAAAGATACTGTGTTCATTTTGAAGATGCTCCTAAGGGGAAGAATTTTTCTTAACAACACACTTATCTCCTTGTTTAATTTTAAATTTTTCAGAAAAAGATCCTAAATTAATAGCTGCTTCAATTCTGCCATAATCATCTTTCATAATTAAATGCTTTCCTTTATCAACTTCTCCAAATGTTGAAACAACAGGACATTCAATAGTTTTTTCATTGAATTCTAAGATTATTTTTTCATTCGGATTAAATTGATCCCATAAAGCATAGGAAATATTCAAATGAATAGAACCAAATTTGTTAATATGAATAACTTCACTTTGAATTTGATCATCAGCTATAATTGCGTCTTCATAAGGAGCTTTAACTAAATCTTCAAATTTTAATTCTTCTCCGAGTTCTTCAATTTTTACTCCAGTGCTTAAATGTGCAGCAGCAGGAGTAAATACATCTCTGCCATGAAAAATTGGAGAAACAGGGAGCTTTTGATATTTTGGATTCTCTAATGCAACTACTTTATCACATCCACCTAAAATTCTTGTAGCTGGAATTAAAACTCCATTATCAGGACCAACAAGAACATCTCCTCTCTTTGTTTTAATTGCAATTCCTTTTCTTTTTGTCCCAACTCCAGGATCAACAACACATACATGGAAACCAATTGGTAAGTGAATAGTTGTTTCCATTGTTCTAGCACCTGATTGAATATCAAAATCAGCTATACCATGCATTAAATCAATAACATTAGCATTAGGATTAATTTGTAAAGCTACACCGTGCATATTTCCTATTCCTTGGGTTTGCACACCAAAGTCTGATGTTAGTGATATTAAAGGTTTTTTCATGAAAAATGAAATGATGTAATCTTATATAAATATATTGTAAAAAGACTAAAAGTTTTTATATTGTAAGTTAATCTCTATTGTAATGCCTGATTCAGATTTTTTAGATCATAAAGGTAGGAAAAGGATTGTTATAACAGGACTAGGGCCTGTGAGTTCTATTGGAATTGGGATTGATGAATATTTTGATGGACTTGCTACTGGTAAAAACGGAGTTTCTTTATTAGAAGGAAAAGAATTTGATGCTATGGAACATCCTGAGAGAGATAGATTAGTTGCAGCACAAATAAAAGATTTTGATATTGATAATTATTTAAAAATACCAAAAATAAAAAGAAGAAGTGATAGGTTTTCTCAATTTGCACTTGTTGGAGCGTATCATGCTTTAAGTAATGCTAATTTACTTAATGATGAAGATAAATATTCATTAAGATCATATTTAGCTGGAGTTTTTTTAGGAGTTGGAATTGGTGGTGAAACAACTGTTGAGACTAATCATATTCAAATGTTAGAGAAGGGGTTTAAAGGTGTTTCTCCATTTTTGATATCTAATGTTATGAGTAATGCAGCTCCAGGAAATATTAGTATTGAATTTGGAATTAATGGTCCTGCTCAATCAATAGCGACTGCGTGTGCTACATCTAGTTACGCAACAGTAGATGCAATTAGAGCAATTAGATCTGGAGATATTGATGTTGCTATAACTGGGGGTGTTGATGCATGTATTACACCTTTAGTATATTCAGGTTTTATCACTAATCACGCTTTATCTGAATTTGGGCCAACAAGACCTTTTGATAAAGAAAGGGATGGTTTTGTTATTGGAGAAGGTGCTGGAATATATATAATTGAGTCTTTAGAACACGCTTTTCAAAGAGATGCTCCTATTTTAGCAGAAATAGTAGGTTATGGATTAACAAGTGATGGAAAACATATAACAAATATAGCATCATCTGGAATAAATTATGCAATGGTTTTAGCCATGAATGAAGGTGATATATCTAAATGTAAAATTGATTATATTAATGCTCATGGGACATCTACTCCTAATAATGATAAATCTGAATCTTTTGAAATTGAAAGTTTATTTACAGATTATTTAGATCAAATATTTGTTTCATCAACTAAATCCCAAATAGGTCATACTGTAGCTGCTGCTGGAGGATTAGAAACTATTGCATGTGTTTGGGCTATTCTAAATAATCAAGTTCCTCCAAATCTTAATTATAAAACTCCTGATCCTGAGATTAATGTTAGAGTTCCTACAACCATACATACTCCTCATGAAATTAAAGTAGTATTAAATAATTCTCTTGGCTTTGGAGGGCATAATGCTTGTTTAGCAATTAAACAATATAAACCTTAAATTGAAAGTATTCTTTTATTATATAAATTATAAACTACATGTTCGAATTAATACATAGCACTTATATAGAAATTATACTTTTCTCGTCTTATTGGGGATCAAAAAAAGATATTGGTGATAGAAGATGAGCCTAATATTTCTAAACTTATTTCTTTTATTTTAGAGAATAATGGTTATGAGGTTCTGCAAGCATATATAGGATTGGAAGGAATTGAAATGGCTAAAAAAGAACTTCCTAAAATGATAATTCTAGATGTTATGATGCCGAAGATGGATGGGTTTGAAGTTGCTCAAGAATTGAAAAAAGAGGAATTAACTAAAGATATACCAATCTTAATGTTAAGTAGTGCTGCACAGTATAGAGACAAAGTAAAGGGTCTAGAATCTGGTGCAATGGATTACCTCACAAAGCCTTTTGACAAAGACGAACTCCTCTCAAAAATCAATGAATATATCAAATAGTGTTCTTCATGAAAGAAACCTTACCATCTTAATAGAAATAGCTAGAGTTATTAATACAAAATATGATTTAGATAGCATTCTTAAATATTTGGTTAATATTTTAATTCAAGAATCTGGATATGATGTCTGTTCAATTTTGCTGAGAGAAGGAGATATTTTGGTTAACAAAGCAGGTTATGGAATTTCTCAAGAAGAATTAAAAAAAATTAGATTAAAAACTGGAGAAGGAATTGTTGGACACGTTGCTGCAACAGGTGATTCTATATTAATTAAAGACACTAGTAAAGATCCTCGATATGTTCATTTTTGTCATGATGCAAAATATTTAAGTGAAGTAGCGGTTCCTATTATGATTGAAAAAGAACTTATAGGAGTTTTAAATGTAGAAAATAAAAAAGCTAATTCATTTAACGAGGAAGATTTATTTTTTTTGAAGGGTGTTGCAGACCAAGCTGCTGCTGCTATCAATAATGCAAAGATCACAGAGTCGCTAGACCAATTTAATAAACGATTGTTAAAATTATATGAAACATCTAAAGAAATTAATGCAAGTTTAGATGTTGATTCTATTCTGAAAAAAATTGTAAGTGATGTTGCAGAATCATTAAAATGTGAGATGGTTAGTTTTCTCTATCTTAAAAAGGGTTACCTTGTATGAGGTCAAACTATTGGTGGTAATGAAGAACACTTGAGAAAAAATCCAATTCCTTTAGGAAATGGTGTAACAGGAACTGTAGCTAAAACAGGAATTCCTGAGATTGTGGGGGATATTACTCAAGATACTAGATATATTCCTCATAAAAGGGATGGATCTTCTATTCTATATGCTCCTATAAAATCAGAGATTTGTGTTCCTATAAAATATAAAAATAAAATTATAGGTGTGTTAAATGCAGAAAGTGATCATTTGAATCATTTTACTCATCATGACCTTAATTTTTTATCTGCATTAGCAGATCAATCAGGTATTGCAATTCAGAATGCATTATTTTATGAACGAATTGAAAATTTTAACGAAGAATTGAGAAATAAAATTGATACTGCAACAAGTAAATTAAGAAATGCTAATGTTGAACTACAAAGATTAAATAAAATTAAATCTGATTTTGTTTCTATAGTTTCTCATGAGTTAAGAACTCCTATGACTAGTATAGTTGGTTATGTTTCTTTATTGGCTGATGAGGAAGTTGGACCTATTACACCAGAACAAAAAGAATTTTTAGAGATTGTAAAAGAAGAAAGTAATAGGTTAACGAGATTAATAAGTGATTTATTAGATATCTCTAAAATAGAATCTGGTAAAATGAATGTTGAATTAGATGATGTGGATCTTACTCAATTTTTAATGAAGTATCAAAATAAAATTAAGGATATGACTAAAGAAAAGCAACTTAATTTTAATTTTGAAGGGCCTGCGAATAGTATTATTATAAAAGGCAATCTAGATAAAATTGATCAAATTCTTACAAATTTAGTTTCAAATGCTATTAAATTTTCAGAACAAAATAAAAACTTAAAATTAAGATTACATGAAAATATAAATCATGTGCAATTGGATGTTATTGATGAAGGTATGGGAATTTTACCAGAACAAGCAGAAAAAATCTTTGATAAGTTTCACCAAGTTGATAGTGAATTTACTAGGTCTATTGGAGGAACAGGATTAGGATTAGCTATCTCTAAACATTTAGTTGAGTCTCATGGTGGAAAAATATGGGTTAATTCTACGATTGGAGAAGGTTCTACATTTAGTTTTACGTTGATGAAAGCAGACTTAAAAGCTGATCAATTAGTTTCTCAGGTTCAGACTCAAAAATAACTTTAGGTCCTGGTTTATTTGCTGCTTTTATAGTATCTTTAATAACTTTATCAGCTATTCCTCCAGTTCCTGTTAAGACTCCTATGGGTTTTCCAATATCATACATATTTGTAAATTCATTCATTGTGCCTATACGTCCACCTATAATAATGGCAGCATCAACAAAAGCAGCTGTGGAGACGTTTCTATACTTTGTTAAAACCATATGTTCATTTGCATACTCATACTCTTTTGGAACAAAAAATATTTCATCAAATTCCTCATAAGGGAGGTTTTTTTCTTTTTGTTCTACCAATGAGATAGCAGGGGCAAATCCAATACATTTTCCATTATTTTCTTTTGCTTTTTTCACAGCTTCAAAAGGTAGTCCAGTTGAAGCTCCTGTTACAATGGTATTTCCTTTTTCTGCTAAAAGTTTTCCAATTAATTTAGCTTTTTGAATAGAATCATCTTTAATATCTCCTGATGCTGATCCGTATATTGCTATTTTCATAATAAAAAGATTAATAGCAGTATTTATAATTCTTGTTATGTTGTTTAAAAACACATAATTTAAATATATTAATCTATTACTATCTATTTATGTCACAAGAATGTCATGAATGCTCAGACTATGTTGATCAGCGTTATCCTCTTATTCATGGAGTAATTCATGATCCTGATAGAAATAGAACAGCTGTTTCTCGTCCAAGAAATTCTTTTAGTTTATGTGACAATCATTTTGATCCATTAAAAAAATTACTGGCAGATTATCATGATGAGGTTATGGGTTGTGTTGGTTTTGCCATATTAATGAGAAATGGTTTAATGGCGTCAAATCCTCATATTGGAGGTAGAGTTCAAATTGGCACTGGGAAATATGACTCTAGTATTCAATATGTTTCTTTAGATAATGTAAAAAGAGTAATTCCAATTACATATAGAGATATTGTAAGATCACCTGGTTGGCATATGTTTGATCCAAATATTCCAATTGATGAAAAGGGGATTCAAAAAATACAATCTGCACAATGGGTTGATGGTTTTCTTAACTTAAATTTTCCTAGTTTAAGGAATTAATTGAATTTAAGATGTTTTACCTCTTTAAAGCTGAATTCATTCTAAAACAGGAAAAAGCCTTTCGAAACCTTTATATATACAATTACTTCTTGAATAATGATGGATAGGATATTGAACAAATTAAATATGGTTATTCAATTGATTAGTTCTACTACTTTTACTGCTACGACATGCTAAACCATGTCATTGTCCCAAAAAGCTTTTATACCCTTATAAAAACTTCTTAGATAGAATGACAATAACAATCACTTTAAACGGAAAATCGAAAAAAGTTGAGAAAAATGTTACTGTTCAAGATATTGTTAAAAAGGATTTTCCAGATAAAGAAAATGAGATTATTGCAGCTAAAATTGATAATCAAGTAGTTGATTTATCAACAAAACTTACTAAAGATAGTAAAGTTGAGTTATTGACTTTTAAAGATGAAGAAGGCAAAGAAGTTTTTTGGCATTCTGCAAGTCATTTAATGACTCAGGCAGTTTTGAGAGTATTTAAAGATCAAAATGTTGAACTAGGGGTAGGATTTCCTATTGAAGATGGTTTTTACCAAGATTATGGGATGAAACCTATTGAACCTAGTGTTCTTAAGAAAATTCAAAAGGAAATGAAAAAAATTGTTAGTGAAAAGTTTGAAATTAAACATAGAATTATCTCTAAAAAAGAAGCTCTTGAATACTATAAGAAAGATCCTCTAAAGATTGAACTTACAAATGATGTTCCAGGAGATAAAGTAAGTATGTATTCTCAAGGAGAGTTTGATAACTTATGTAAAGGTCCACATTTGCCCAATACAAGTTTTCTTAAAGCATTCAGACTAACTAAGGTAGCAGGAGCTTATTGGAGAGGAGATGCAAAGAAAAAACAACTCCAAAGAATATATGGTATTGCGTTTCCTGATAAAGATCAACTTAAAGATTATTTGCATAAAGTAGAAGAAGCTAAAAAAAGAGATCATAGAATCCTTGGTAAAAAATTAGATTTATTCAGTTTTAATGATGTTTCTCCAGGGAGCCCATTTTTTCATCCTAAAGGGGCTCATATTTACATTGCATTACAAAATTTTTTAAGATCATTGTATAAAGATTGGGGATATCAAGAAGTGATTACACCATTAATATATCATAAAGACATTTGGGAAACATCAGGGCATTGGAAACATTATAAAGATGATATGTTTATTTTTAAAATGGATCATCAAGATGCTTCTTTAAAGCCAATGAACTGCCCCTCTCATATTTTAATCTATAAAACTCAAATTAGAAGTTATCATGATTTGCCTATGCGTATAACTGATTTTGCTCCTTTACATAGGAATGAGTTAAGAGGAGTGTTAGGTGGATTAAATAGGGTAAGAAAGTTTTCCCAAGATGATTGCCATGTTTTTTGTACTCCTGATCAAATTAAAGATGAGATTCAATCCCATATAGAACATGTGAGGTTTATTTATGAAAAAATATTTGGTTTTGAGTTTTCTGTTGAGCTTAGTACAAGACCTGAAAAATCTATGGGTAGTAAAGAAGAATGGGATCAAGCAGAGGAGACTCTAAAAAAAGCAATTGAAGCTTGTAAAATGAAATATGATATTAATGAAGGAGATGGTGCATTTTATGGTCCTAAAATCGATTTTCATATTAAAGATTCATTAGGGAGAGATTGGCAATGTGCAACAGAACAATTAGATTTTCAAATGCCTGATAATTTTAATATTCAATATGAGGGTAATGATGGGAAAAGACATAGAACAGTTATGCTTCATAGAACTGTTTTAGGAAGTTTTGAAAGATTCATTGGTATATTAATAGAGCATTTTGCAGGTAAATTTCCATTATGGTTGAGTCCTGTGCAAGTAAGATTATTAACAGTTGCAAATGCTTTTGATAAATATGCTTTAAATGTTAAAGAAAAATTAGAAAGTCATAATATTAGGGTTGAATTAGATTTTAAACATGAGAGCATACCAAAAAAAGTAAGGAATGCTCAAGTTGATAAAATTCCTCTCATAGTTATTGTTGGAGAAAAAGAAGAGAAAAACCAAACAGTAGCTGTAAGGACATTAGATGGTAAGGTTAAATTTGGTGTAAAGGTTAATGAATTTGTTAAAAGTGTTTTGAAGAATATTGATGGTAAGGAATTAGTTATTTAGGGAATTTCTAGGGCAAAGTAAAGTTTGATGTTAATGTATATTATTTTTTTCGGCGCCTTTGATTGGGTTGATCCCTTCTTCTCCCCCATACCCAGGTAAGTGGGAGAAGAAGGGAGTGGAAGCGAAGCTTTCGTAAACAATATTAAGTGGCGCCGAAAAAAGCAGATCATGCCCAGAATTTGATCTATGAGAGAAATATTTATATAATCGAATTTATTTCTATATGTTATGAATGTTGTGCAGGAAGAAACACCAGGAATTCAATTAAAATACTTTGATCCTCAGAGATTTTTAAAATATTTAAATACTGGTAGTTTGGAAGAGAAAAATCAAACTTTTAACACCTATCAATTTGCATTAGATAAAATGAAAAGGGGTTTTCTTCATTTAAATCCTTTTGTAAATTATTATAATTCAAGGGTTCATCAAAGACAATTTTTTGATATTTATGGACCTGAAAAATTAGGAATTGCTGATTCATTATTTTGGGCTTTTACTGGTATAGATGATAGAGAGTCTGAATGGTTAGGAACAATATGTCATGAATCAGGAGAGGATACTGAAGGATCTAGGATAATTCCCTATGAATTTTTAAGTATAAAACTTAGTAAAATGATTGATGAAAATGGAGTAGTTATTCCTCCATCTACTCAACAATTTAATATAGCTGATACTCCTGGAGGACTAGTATTAAATCAAGTAGGCTATGTTGGTTTTTTTCGTATGAGAAATATGAAACCTAATCAAAGATTAAATGATAACTCTGTTTTAGCTGATCCTGAATTAAAAGTTCGTCGAGTTGCTCAAAGATAAAAGTTAAGTTTTTAAACCCTAAATTCTAAATACTATATATTCAAATGAAAAAAGGTGTGCTTTTAATAGGGATATTGCTACTTTTAGGTATCTCGATAGTTTTTGGTCAATTATCCAATTCTGAGGATCTTAATGATTTGTTAGCAGGTTTACCACCTCCTCCAGCAACTCCAGGATCTACTGATTCAGGAACTCAAGATAATGTTGATGATGAATTTGTTGATGAAACTCCATCTGTTATTGCCACAAGAAGTGTTTCTGCTAATAAGGTTACAATTACTATTGATACTACTCAAACAGATGGCTATATTATAACAGAAAAATTAACAGGTGTTGTTACTTCTAATATTGGAGAACAAGGAAACTTAATTGAAGGGACAAATGAAATTAAATGGATTTTTTTAAGTGATGGGCCTGCAACAGTTTCATATGTGTTTTCAGGAACAGGATTTGCTGAGGGAACTATTACCTATGGGGATAGTTCTTTAGAATCTGTTATTGCTGGGAAAACTAATTTAGGAGTAGCTACTAAACCTTCAACAGGATTAATGCCTCCTGCTCCAAGTGCACCAAATTTTGGATCGACTCCTAAAACAACAACTCCTGCTCCTTCATTACCTGCTGCTCCTTCATTTCCTGGTGCAAGTAGTAGAACTACATCTCCTACAAGAACAAACACTCCTAGTAGAACTACATCACCTACACAAACACCTAGATCAACAACTTCTACCCCTTCTAGAACTTCAACTCCTTCAAGATCATCAACGAATACACAAACTTCTAGATCTACAACTCAAACTAGAACTTCTACACCTTCACGATCATCTACTTCAACTCAAAATTCAGGATTATTTTTACCTACACCTCCAGTATCTCCAGGATCTGTTGGACAAACTAATCAACAAAGATCTACTAATTCTCAAGCTAATACAAGGCAAACTAATTCTCAATCTACAAGATCTAATCAACAAACACAAAATACTCAATCTTCACGATCATCTAAAAGTACAACAGATAGAACTTTAGGGTTTGATCCTGAATTTAATGAAGAATTTGAAGGAGAATCAGGATTACCTAGTCAATTAGGGAAAGCAGAGTCTGAAAAGTTATTAAGTGGCAGTTCAAATGTTGGAAAAGCTACAGCAACGAGTGTAGAAGGAGGAATTGGATTCATGGGAAAAATGATGATTATTATCCTTATTGCATTAGGAATTGCAGTTCCTACAGTCTTATTTATCAATCATAAAAAACATGCTATTCCGGAAAATTTAAATACTCAACAACCTGTGAATTCACAAGCAACAAATCAAGCTCAATTTAATTATGGGCAAATGATTAACTCATTAGCATATTATATGAAAACAAATATGCATCATGGTTATACTTATCAGCACTTATATCCTGTTTTAAAACAACAAGGGTATACTGATCAACAAATTCACCAAGCTTATCAAATAGCAATGCAACAATGGTCTTAGAAAAAATATTTCAACCATACTGGATAGAGAAAAGACCTATTTATTCTCTTTATTTAGGAATGATATTTGCAGTTTTTGGATTTTTAACTGCATTCTTACTTTTTAGAAGTGTGTTAGGATTAGCTGCTATCTTTTTTACAGTCATGTTAGCATTGCCTAGTATTAATGTTCTTCTAAAATATGAAGAATATATAGAAACAGAGATTCATGAAAGTTTTTTTAAGCAGCATGAAAATATCTTTGATATCTTTTTATATTTCTTTTTAGGTGTTTTTCTAATTTTTGTGGTAGTAGGATTAGTAAATACTTCATTTTTATACAATGCAGGAATTGTTATAGCACCTCCAGCAGATAGTGATTTAGCTTTTTTAGCAGATTTAGGTGATTTACCACCTCCTCCAGTATTAGGGGGAGATGGAAGTTTAGCAAAAACACCATTTCTTAATCTTAATATGGGGAAAGTCTATTCGATTATCCTCAATAACTTATATGTAATGATAGTTGCATTTGCATTATCCTTGTTTTATGGTGCTGGAGCTTTATTTCTCATTATTTTTAATGCATCTGTATGGGCATCGGTTATTACACAAGTGATTAAACTAAAAACATCGGCTTTAGGTTTGGGAGCTGGAATTATAGCAGGCGGGTGTAATATCTCTATTATGATGCTCCATGCAATTCCTGAGATGGCTGCTTATTTGTTAGCTGCTATAGGTGGTGGAGTTTTAGCTAAAGCATTTATTAAAGAAGGTATTAAAAGTCCTAATTTCTGGAAAGTGTTTAAAGATGCTATTATCTTAATGGTTTTAGCTATATTGGTTACCATTGTCTCTGGTTTTATTGAAGTGGGTGTTAGTGAAAAATTATTCAATAAAGATGTGTGTTCTACTAGTCAACTTATCTTTATTATTATAGGTGCAGTTATTGTTGCTATTGTTATTATATTGGAAATATTACGTTGGAGGCATAAAAAGGGAAAACCTTTATTTTCAAGAAGCAATCCAGATGCAGGTCCTACTAATAGCAATGTTAATAGTAGTGTTCAACCAAAGAAAACTTTAAATAGTTCAAATTCTGTAAATAATAGTAGTAATGCTAAAAATACTGCTAATAAGGAGGATCAACAAAATGAAAAAGTGTAAATGCATTCTAATTATGGTGTTTTTTATGTTCTTTATGTTTCTTATTGGTTGTAGCGATGGTGTAAAAACTTTACCAGAGGTTCCTGTTGGTTTTGCTGGTAGTATTTTTCAAGAAGGAGTTAGTGTAACCCTAGTTGAGGGTGCTGAAAATCCAGATGGATTTTATACTGGAAGTACTTTGAATTTAGTAGCAGAAGTTCCAAAAGTGGGTTTAGCCTTTAAATTAGTTTTCTTACATTCTGATGGTGATGTTTCTGGTTTTATGAAATCAGTAGTTGATAATAATTTTCCTCTTGATGAATTATTTGGAGACTTAGCTGCACAATATGATGCTCTTTTTACTTTCATAGATCCTGGTGCACTTTTAGGGTATGGTGGCCATCCTACTGTATATGGTGAAATTGAAATTCCAAAATTTTTCGAAGTTCCAGATGGAGATGCAGTTCAATTAGTAGATGTTTTAACAGGAGAATATATTCTCGCTATTGCTTTTAATGAACTTGATCTTAACACAGGACAATATACTGACTGGAATTGGTATTATACAACAATTAATATTTTAGGAAAAGATTATTGTGAAACTTTAGTTGAAGGAAATAAATTTTGTCTAGATGACACTTCAACATTATGCCACCAAAATAGATTATCTCATATAGAAGATTGTGAATTCGGATGTTTTGATGGGTCAGGGGGTTGTAAAGAAGGTAACCCTGGAGATATAAGATGTATTGCAATTGATAGTGCACTTCAAAAAGCCAATGATGATGGTTTCTACGAGGAGATTGAAACTTGCGGTTTTAATGGAGCTAGTGCACCGCTTTGTTTCCTAGCTGAAGGAGATACAGATGCTGCGTGTCATTCATGTGTTCCTGATGATACCATGTGTGAAGGGGATGATCGATTAGTATGTGGAGCAGATGGAGAGTTTGCAGTAGAAGAAACTTGTGAAGCTGGAACTTGTCTTGCATCAGATTCTTCAGAATGTAAAGAATGTGTTCCTGGAAGTCAAGTTTGTGCAACTCAGGATGCAGATGGGAATGTAGTTACTGATATTCTCCTCCAATGTAATGATGATGGAGAATATGTAGCAAATCAATGTGGGATTAAGTGTCTAAGCACTAATGTTTGTTTAGGGCCTCCTACAGAATTACCTAGTGCAGGTGAATTTGACATTCCAAGTATCAACTAAAAATGAAAAAATTTTTTATTTTTTTAACTATTTTTTTAATTTTAATAGGTTGTAGTACCTCTGAGAGTTCTTCTGAATATCCAAGTCCTCCAGGAGAACCAGGAACAGCAACTTCCTCACCTTTAGGACAAGCTACAAGTGCTTCTTTAGTAAGTTATTCTCCTGCCTATAGTATTTTTGAAACAGGAATTGATAATCAATTTTTACCAATTTTTACAATTGGCTTAGGAGAAACTTCTTTAGATTTTGATACAGTTATAATTCAAAATCCAGATGATCCAGTTGTTATAGATATCAAAGTTAATCAAAAAGCAGGATTTATTTGGCAAGAAGGATATTATTGGAGTCATTCTGAAAAGAAATGGAAGAGATATAGAATGCAGCAAGATACTATTGAGGGTACTGGATATATTAAGGATAGATCTTCAGCAATTTTAGTCATAGATCCAGAGCATATCAATACAGAAGGTAAAAATAACTTTATTTTAGCTTACTCTTGTAAAAAGTATCCTGAATTCGGTAAT
>CALCXY010000009.1 GCA_937906345.1 Candidatus Woesearchaeota archaeon
AATTAGAGTAACATTTATATGCACACTATCCTAATTTCTTTATATGAAACTATTATTCATATGTAATCAAAACTTGCATAGAAGCAAAACCGCAGCTCAAATATTTTCACATAAATACCAAACAAAATCAGCAGGTTTATTTAATACTCATTCTGTTGATAAAAAAACATTAACATGGGCTGACAAAATCTTTGTTATGGAAGAACGCCAAAGAAAAATTATAGCAGAACGTTTTCCTAAAGAATATTTACAAAAACAAATATTAAATTTAAATATTCCCGATATCTATAATTTTAATGATTCTAAATTAGTTAAGTCTTTAAAACAAAAAATATCAAATTTAATTTAACCATTCCTCTAATTGTCTTTTCGCATCTTCTTTATTTGAGAAAAATTTAGTTTCAGCAATAGAAAAAGAAGGATATCTTTTGGTTACCTTATACTTATACCCATTGTCTCTTAAAGCAATTATTGTTATTTCCCATTTATTTTTTGGCATGATATAATTAGATAAATCATCCTTAATATGTATTTACTAAAAAAATCATCATTTTTTTTATAAAAATCGAAAATTTACTCTTCTTTATTATTCCTTCTCTAACTCCATAAAATATATAAACCAACTCAACTAAGAAATTGTATGGGGAAAAATACCTCTTTCATACTATTAATGAGCAGCACCTTAATTTTTATCCTTTTAGTAACAATGTTTATCAACCTTATTTTCCCAAGTGATGATATTGATGCATTAAACTCAATAAGACAACCTAATATTGAATTTACCAATTTAGAATTAGGAACTAACCCTAATGCTGAAATTAACTTCATAGAATTTGGAGATTTTACTTGTGCTCATTGTGCTGAATTTTCAGGAGAAATTAAACAACTTTTAGAATTATTCCCTAATGAGATTAATTTTATCTTTAAACATTATCCCTCAAATGAAAATAAAGATTCTCCTAGAGCTGCTTTAGCATCTGAATGCGCAAGGAATCAGGGAAAGTTCACAGAGTATCATGATATCTTATTTGAACGCCCATTAGATTTTTCTTTAGGAACATTAATTTTGTTTGCTGATGAATTACAATTAAATATTGAACAATTTAATGAGTGCATGCAAAACTTCACTACTTTACCTAAAATTGATAATGATATTAAAGATGCTACCTTTAATGGAGTTAGAGGAACTCCTACTATTTTTATTAATGAAAGAAAAATTGAAGGACTACAACCCTTACCCACTTTAAGATTATTAATAGAACAAGAATTAACGAGAGTGAAATAATGGATGATATATTTCATACAGATCAAGTAAACAAAACTATTGAATTAGTAAAAAACAGAAAGAAAACAGTAGCATATATTGTTTTCCTAGATATTTTATTTCTTTTAGTGTATGGTTTTGTGAGAGGTGCTCCAGGAGCATCTGGATTTTTAGGAAAAATTTATGATTTTATTAGAATATTTTTAACCCTAACCTCGCAGCAAGCAAAAGAACTTACTCTTGAGTTAGCTAGAAAAGTAAGTATTATCACCTTAATTAATCAAAATCCTCTGATTGGAAAATATTTCTACTCTCTCCTGATCTTGTTTATCCTATTCGGCATTGCAATTTATTTTATCTACTCATTTATGCAAGGCTCCTCTTGGTATTTGAGTTTTAAGTTAATGCACCCATTATCATATAAAAAATTCATTAAACAATTCTTTTTAGTGAATATTCCTTGGTTTTTACTCTACACTATTTTTTTAATTGTAGAATTTGTTAATTCATACAGATTTACTATTTTAGAAAGAGCTGGAGAAGCAAATCCACAAGGTTTGAAAATTTTTTCAATAATCTTAATTATTATTGTATTTTATTTTGCAATAATATCCTATTCTTTAATAGGACATTATAGAACAAAAACAATATTTAAGAAAACATTTATCATTGGGATTAAAAATATAAAAAGTCTTATAGGTCCTTTTATTTTATTAGGAATTATTTTCACTTTAATAAATTATGTCATTATTATTTTAGGAAATATTAATTTTTTACTTATGCTTATTCTTGGAATTCTCTTATTATTCCCTACAATTACCATATCCAGAATCTATTTAAAAGGCGTAATAGTTAAATTTATAAAACACGAATCCTAATAGTATTGTATGGCACAAAATTGGAATGAACGAAGTATGCAAAAAGTAGGTAGTGAAGACGCTCAAAAAATCTGCCCAGAATGTAAATCTGATAAAATCACCAATGAGCATGGTGAAATTTTCTGTAAAAAGTGTGGCTTTGTAATAAGTGATTAATCATGGCATTAAGATCTATTCCAAACAATCCTTTTCTCATAGATTTGTTTCCTCCTTTCAGGAAAAAAATGATTGCAGAGTATGGCACAACAGCGGAAATTTTAGCTATAATTCTTTTTTTAGCAATCGCAGTTAATGCACTTTCTTTTAGAGAACCTACTTCTTCTATCTTAATTGGATTGATTGTTTTTGTTTGGTTTTCTCATAGGTTAGAGATTTAACTCTCTTAAAATTTTATTTTGACATTAAAACGAAACCTTTTAAAACCATTAACCTCCTCCTAATACTAGGTGATAATATGGCAGATGAAAAAGATACTAAAAGTGATAAAGTAAAAGTCTACTCAACAGATTCTTGTCCTTGGTGTGTTAAAGCTAAAGAATTTCTTAAGGAGAATAAGATTGAGTATGAAGATCTTAACGTAGGAACTGATGAAAAAGCTAGAAACGAAATGATTGAAAAATCAGGTCAAATGGGAGTTCCTGTCTTAGATGTAAAAGGAACAATTATTATTGGTTTTGATGAGCCTAAGATTAAAGAAGCTTTAGGAATGAGTTAAGGGAAGAAACTGCATAAGATTTAGTTAAATGTTGTGTAATTAATTCTAGCGTGAAATGTAAACAGTTTTTCGGCGCCACAATCTTTATTTTGTTACTGGCTTCGCCTTTCTCCTTCATCTCCCCATTACCTAGGTATGGGAGAGATGAAGAGGAAATCAATACAAAGGCGCCGAAAAATCACAAAAAAAGTAATTATTGATCAGAGAAATAATTTATAGACAACAAATGTGAAATAAAATCCATAGAAACTTTAATATAGTTCTTTTTTAATTTTTAAGTTATGAAACACTCAATAGGCATAGATCTAGGTGGAACTAAGATTGAAGCCATCTTAATGAATGAAAAAGGTAAGATTCTAGAGAAATGCAGATTACCTACTGAAGCAAATAAATCTAAAAATCATATTCTCAATAATATTATTCAAACAATAAACGCTGTAAAAACTAAAAAAGTTGTTGGAATAGGCATTGGCCATCCTGGATTCTCAATAAAAAATAAACTTACCTCAATTCATAATATTCCTAGCTTTAAACGCATTGATATTCAAAAAGAAATACAAAAAAGAACTAAACTCAAAACAGTTGCAGAAAACGATGCAAATTGCTTTGCGTTAGCAGAACATACATTAGGCGCATCTTCATGTTGTAAAAATTCTGTTGGATTAATTATAGGCACTGGAATTGGTGCTGGAATAATAATAAACAATAAAATCTATCATGGATCTCATGGTGGCGCTGGAGAAGTGGGATTTATTCCTATTGGGAATTATACTTTTGAATCACTTTGTTCAGGAACAAACATGGTTAGTAGATATAAACACTTTAAAGGAACTTTAAAAGATCCTAATCCTAGTGATATTTTTAGATCAAATGATAAAATAGCTAAACAAGTAACAAAAGAAGTTATAACCGGCTACTCCGTAGGATTTTCAACTATTATTAATGCATATGATCCTGGATCTATTGTTATTGGAGGAGGAGTTTCTAAAGCCTTCAATTTATTCATTCCAAAGGTTAAAAAACTAATTAAAGTATATGCTCCTAACAAAAACACAGAGAAAGTAAAAATTCTAAAAAATAAACTTGGAGATTCAGCTGGTGTTATTGGCGCTGCGTTGTTGCCTTTTCAACAATAGAAACCTTTATATATACCACATATATACTTATATATGTGATGTAATATGGTACAAGCTGTAATAAATATAGAGGAAAACAGTAACAGAGTTTTAAATATTGTTAAAGCTAAATATGGGCTTAAAGATAAGTCTGAAGCAATTAACCTAGTTGTAGATACTTATGAAGAAAACTTTCTTGAACCAGAGTTAAAGCCTGAGTATGTTGAAAAGCTGAAAAAGATTAAGAAAGAGAAAGGAATCCCTTTTAAAAGCGAACAAGAACTCAGGAAGATAATAGAAAATGCATGATTATGAAATTAAGCCCTCTCTAGCCAAAAAGCTCAAGAAGCTTTCTAAAAAAGATAAGAATGTATTTGAAGCTGTCATGAAAAAGATCATAGAAGTTGCAAATTCATCAGATGTAGATCATTATAAAAACCTACGTTACAATATGAAAGATTCAAAAAGAGTTCACATTGGACATTTTGTTCTAGTCTTTGGTTATGACAAATCCAAAGACTTTCTTTCATTCGAGGATTTTGATCACCATGATAATATTTATAGATAATGAAACAAAAATTGCATATATATTACGATCAAGAGGGAGATATGTTAGAGTTTAGAATAGGAAAGCCCACTAAAGGACATATGAGAAACTTAGGAGATGATATATTCCAAAGAGTGGATGAAAAAACAGGAAAAGTAAAAGGATTCACTATTCTTAATTTTAAGAAAAGATCAAAAAAATCAAAACCGATTGATGTTGACCTACCTTTAGATTTTAAAGTTACTGCTTAATTTAATTCTTACCCAAAATAAATCACAAAGTTAATAAACAATTATTTTTACATTAATCTTATGATTTACCTAGGATCTGATCATGGTGGTTTTAAACTTAAAGAAAAGATTAGAATTCATCTAACAGCTAAAGGAATAGAATGGGAAGATTTAGGAGTTCATCAAGATAAAACTAAATCTGATTTTCCAGATTATGCTAAAGCAGTTGCAAAAAAAGTAGTAAAACATAAGACAAGAGGAATTCTAATCTGCAGTAATGGTGTAGGAGTTAGTATAGCTGCTAACAGAATCAAAGGTGTAAGAGCGGCTATGATCTATGATAAAAACACAGCTGTAGGTTCTGTTGCAGATGATAATGCTAATATAGCCTGCTTAAGAGGATTAAACACAAGTCATAAAAAACAAATTCAACTCCTTGATCTATGGTTAAAAGCAAAATTTAAAGCACTTCCTAGATATATTAGAAGAATCAGAAAACTAGATAAATAAACACATTTAACTTATTTTAATGAAACCTCTTTCCAAATCATATTTTTTAGGTGTTTTCTTCATAGCAATGTCCACTTTAATGTTAGAAATTTTATTAACTAGAATATTCAGCGTTGTGATGTGGTATCATTTTGCTTTCCTTGCTATAAGTATAGCAATGTTTGGTCTAACAGCAGGAGCAATTATTGTTTACCTTTTTCCTAAACAGTTCCCAAATAAAAAAATTATTTTAAGAACAGCACAAAGTACAATTCTCTTTTCCATCACAACAATCATAACTCTTCTCATCTATATCAAAATACCATCAGAAGTAAATTTCCGCTCTGCAAATATTCTTTTCTTAACAATTACCTATATTCTCTTTGCAATTCCATTCATTTTCTCAGGAATTAGCATTTGTCTTGCTTTAACAAAATTTCCAAAAAGAGTAAATACACTTTACGCTTCAGATCTTATTGGTGCAGGACTAGGATGTTTAACAGTTATCTTCATCTTAAAATTTACAGATGGTCCAACTGCTATTATATTTACAGCATTACTAGCTGCTATAGCTTCTTTATGTTTCATTTTCAACACAAACTATAAAATAAAAAAAGCTATTTTAATTTTTGTAAGTCTATTAACTATTATTACATTAATTTTAGTTCTCTTTGCTCATGCACACAAACCCTTAATCAGATTTAATAATTATAAAGGATCTCCATTTAGAGAATCAGAGTTTGAAAGATGGAACACCTATGCGCATATTTATGCTCAAGGACCTTTAACAACACCTCGACAACCATTCATGTGGTGTGGACCAGTTCCTAAAGATACTCCACATCTACCCCATATTAAATTAAAAATTGAAGGGTATGGTTTTACAACAATAACAAAATTTGATAATCTCGAATCATTACAATATCTGAAAAATGATGTTATTAATCTTGCTCATTATCTTAAGAAAGATGCTGATGTTTTAATTATAGGTTCTGGAGGAGGCAGAGATATTTTATCAGCACTAGTTTTTAATCAAAGCAAAATAACAGGTATAGAACTAAA
This sequence comes from Candidatus Woesearchaeota archaeon, assembly GCA_937906345.1. Classification (GTDB taxonomy): domain Archaea; phylum Nanobdellota; class Nanobdellia; order Woesearchaeales; family CALCXY01; genus CALCXY01. Next base: position 6,301 of record CALCXY010000009.1, read on the forward strand.
TGAAGATATTATTGAAGCCATCACAAAAGAATTTGCAGACTATGCAGGAAACCTCCATACTCATCCAAAAGTAAATATTATAGAAGCTGAAGGAAGAAATTACCTAACAACTAATCCTAAAAAATATGATATTATTCAACTTATTAACGTGCATACTTGGGCAGCTACTACTGCTGGTGCTTACACATTAACTGAAAATTCATTATATACATTAGAAGCGTGGGACCTTTTCTTAAATAGACTAAATGATAATGGAATTATCACTTTAACCATGTGGTATATTCCTAAAAATCCAGGAGAAGTGTATAGAATGGTTTCTTTAGCAAGCGAAGCATTAAGGCAAAAAGGAATTGAAAACCCAATAGACAATATCATGGTTTCAAGATGTAATCAAGGTGGAAGAGGATTAGCTGCCATGATTGTATCTAAAACTCCCTTTTCAGAAAATGATGTTAATAAACTCCATAATGTTTCAGATCATTTAAGATTTAGTGTAGATCTTTCACCCTATAATATAAGAACTGATTTAGGAGATATTGCACGTAAAGAATTTACTCAACCTGTTGCATGGGATTATCCCCTAAATATTGAGCCCCCAACCGACGATAAACCTTATTTTTTCAATTTACTTAAAATATCTGACATAGTAAATTGGAAACCTTGGATAAATGCTCATCAAAAATCTAAAAGATTTTTAGATTTTAATTTAGAAGCAGTATTTATTTTAATTTTACTTTTTGGAGTTGTATTATTATTAACCATTATGTGTATTCTTATACCTCTCATTATAAAATTGAGAACCATAAAACCTTCATTAGCAAGTATCTGCTTTTTCGCATCAATTGGACTAGGTTTCATGCTAATAGAAATTTCGCAGATTCAAAGATTAATCTTATTTTTAGGCCATCCAACATATAGTTTATCTGTTGTGCTCTTTTCCTTACTCATAGCAGGAGGAATAGGAAGCTATCTTACTCAAGATGTAAAGAGTAAATCAATAAAAGCAAGAAATCTATTCCTTGGACTCTTAGGAGTTATCTTATTAATAGGATTAATCATTCCCTCAATAATCTCTGCATTCATTGGAACAAGTATTTTCACAAAAATTATGCTATCCTTACTCATTATGTCGTCTCTTGGTTTTTTTATGGGAATTGCTTTTCCATTAGGAATTAAATTAAATAGGAATAATAAAAGTGAATTACCTTGGTATTGGGGAATTAATGGTGCAACCTCAATAACCTCATCAATCTTAGCAATTATCATTGCAATGACCTATGGAATCTCTAAAGCATATTGGACAGGATTTGGATTTTATATTTTAGCAGCAATATGTTACATAGCAGTAATGAGAAAAAAATAATCACTTTAATTTCTTAATTTTATTCACATAATCAGTTGCAGTATCAACAAACTCTGCATGACTCCAAGTTAAAGGACTAACTGATAATGCTTCTCCTGTAAAAGGATGTATCTGCTCTGGTAAAATTCCAGTTGGAAAAGAGTGATCAACACACCACTGCAAAATTTCAAGCGCTTCCTTTAATTCTGATTTCTTTTTGGCTTTTTTTATAATCCATTTAGCATACCATAATGTGCAGATAAACCAAGGGTTCCCAGGAACTTTTTCTAGATCCTTTGTTTGCTGCATATAATGATCATCATTATATCTTGCAATTCCTCCTATAGGAGTCTTAACACTTAACCATTCCTTCATCTTATTCATTGTCTTTACAACTTTCTCCTCATTTGCATCAAAAACATCAAATTCAGTTATTGCAAAGACACTAGCATCCATAGCATCATCATAAACAATATGTTCTCCTTCAAAACTAACACTTCTCCTAAAATATTCTTTCTCTTCATTATACAAATAACTAATTTTTGCATGCTTTATTGCTTCATAACCAATATTACAAGACTCACAAAACTTTTTATCCATAACAATATGACCTAAAAAATCCGCAGAAATTAAACCAGCAAGTGTTGCTGCAGTAGTAAATGTAAAAATTCCTCTTCTTTCTTCCCATAAATCAAAACTTTCTTTGGGTAAACCATTCTCATGCCTATATTTTGCTAAAAATTCTCCCATAGGTTTTATTAATCCTGCATACATCTGCTTGATAAATTTTTTATCTTTAGTTGCTTCATAATATTTTCTAAGTGCAACTAAAACTAATGCTGTTTCATCTTCTTGAATAGGTAAAGAAAAATTACCATGTAATACCCAAGGATGCCAAGAACTTCCAACACTTCTATCTGGATTATACTTATGAAGTAAACATCCTTCTTCATACAACACATCCTCACAAAATTCAAAAAACTTAACAGTCTCACGAGCAAATCCTGCTTTAATAAGCGCAATAGCAACTAAAGCACCATCTCTTGGCCACATATAAGAATATGTATCCTTATTAAATTCCATATTATCTGAATCATTGGCTGCTATAATTGCACCATCATGATCGCATTGAGTTCTAATAATTAACAATGACCTTTTGTAAAAATCTTGTAATTTTTTTGGAAGTATCTGAATAGGTGCTTTTATCTGCTTTAGCCATTTCTTTTCTTCTTTTCTAGAATCATTAACAAAACCTAAAAATCCTTGATCTAATAAATCATCTTTTAAATCTAAAACTTCATTGAGATGTGTTCCAGCAACCAAATAATAATAAAATGTTCTTGATCCATTTGCAGGCAACTCTAGATCTATCGCAACTACACTATCCACTTCTCCCTGATGTATTGGTCTTTTTCCTAAATGCATTCCAGGAGTAACATGTTCTCCAATGTCAAAATCAGCCATAGCTTCACATTTAGTGTCATCACAAAAACCAATTAAGAAATACACATCTCTTTTATAATGCACAACAACGTTTTCAGATGCATTATAGAAAGCAGTATCTCCTACTCCATCTCCAAATAAATGAAAATCATGATGAAAACAAACTCTAATAGAGCGTTTTTTATTTTCTTTATTCTCAACTTTAATTTTTCTTAAGAAAATATTATCTTCAACAGTTTCTTCAAAGTGAAGGTGTATTTTCATCTGTTGATTTACTGCTTTGCTTTTAGTGATAAGCGTTTCTTTTCCATAACATAACGATTTTTCCCATTCATCTTTATTAACATAAGAATGATGATCATTTTCAATAACAATGATCTTATGAGCATGACCCCCTAAATGATTATATTGCCCTACATGAGGAAAATAAATATCTCTTACTTGAAGCCATTTATCTATATTAACTAATAATTGCTGGTCACCTAATACAATATACCTTGTCATATAGTTATTTTCTAGAATATGTGTTTAAAAAACTTGCTTTTAACACTAAAAACTCTTATTTTTAACCAAAATACATTCAAAAAGTAAACATTTATATGCTACTTCTTCTCAAATACCTAAAAAGGGGGTCAAATGATAGTTCCTACGATTTTAGTGAAAACCAAAGAAGAGTTCATTGATAGACGGTCTGAATTAAAGCCGCACTTTAAAATAGCCCATTTAGATGTAATGGATGGTAAATTTGTTCCTAATAAAACTCTTCCTTTAGATAATATTAAACGTTCTAAGCTTCAATACGAAGTGCATTTAATGGTTAAGGATAACTTAACTCATATTAAAAAAGCATTAAAACTACATCCTTCTGCTATCTTATTCCATTATGAATCTTGCAGAGATAATAAAGAGGTAGCAGCTTTAATTAATTTCATTAAAAAAAGAAAAATTAAAGCAGGTTTAGCTATTAATCCTGAAACCTCTACCCTTAAAATTAAACCCTTTTTGGGAGAAATTGATAGATTAATGATTATGGCTGTTTCTCCTGGTTTTTCAGGTCAACGCTTTAAAGGCTCTGTGTTAACCAAAATTAAAGCCATCAGAAAACTCAATAAAAAATTACTTATTGAAATTGACGGCGGCATTAATGAAGAAACACTCATTAAAACCAAAAAAGCTGGTGCTAATATGTTTTGTGCTGGCTCTTTCTTAACTGGCCCTGATATTAAACAAAAAAAACTCATTCTTCATCGACTTGCGAAATAACCTTCAAAACAAAATTTAACTTACTTTAACAAACTTTATAAATATCCTGCCCTTACTCAATTTTAATGGAAAAAGTAGAGGATATTGAAGAGTTACAAAAAATTGCAGCAGATATTAGAATTGAAAGTATAAAATTAATAGCAAAAGCTGGTTCTGGCCATCCTGGAGGCTCATTATCTACAGCAGATATTTATGCAGTATTGTATTGGAATATCTTAAATTTTAATCCAAAAAACCCTAAAGATCCTAACAGAGATTA
>CALCXY010000010.1 GCA_937906345.1 Candidatus Woesearchaeota archaeon
ATTAGAAAAAAAAAGTAAAAAAGCTTTTAATCATTTTAGGGGAGAAGTTAGTGCCTTATTTGTTCTTAATAATGTAATGAGTAAATTAAGTGATTGGTTGAAGAGATTAAACCAAAAAGAAAAAAACAAATTTGCAAGACTTTGTTTTGAATATATAACTTCCCGTTCAAAAATGTCAGGCAAATTTGTTATAGCAAAATAATAAAATGATATAAATAGTATGTATTGAAGTAATTTATATTTATGGAAACAAAGGTGTATGGGAGAATATGTTTAGTTTCAAGCAGTTTCTAACTGAAGAAAAAAACACCCACATAGAACATTTAGAAGATGACATCATAAATTATGGAGCAATTGGAGGCAGAAATGCCGTTAATTTTCTAAAATCTGTTAGGGATATGCTAGTAGGTAATTCTAGTGGGAAAGTCAATGTGTCAGTAAAGTGGGACGGAGCTCCTGCTGTAATCTGTGGCACAAATCCAGAAAACGGTAAATTTTTCGTTGGCACGAAATCTGTGTTCAATGTTACCCCAAAAGTCAATTATACTAATAGTGATATAAAGAAAAATCACGAAGGTAATCTTGCGGCTAAATTAATAGTTGCATTAAAAGAGTTAAAAAAATTGAATATTAGGGGAGTTGTTCAAGGCGACTTACTATTCACCCCAGGCGAAATTAAAAAAGCAACAATACGAGGAGTTTCTCATATTGCTTTTACACCCAACACCATAACATATGCAGTTCCTTCAGATTCAGATTTGGCGAGTAAAATATTACGAGCTAAAATAGGTCTTATTTTCCATACAACCTATACAGGTGGCACATTACAAACTATGAAAGCTAACTTTGGAGTTAATATTTCGCAGTTTGGAAATGTGCCTTCTGTTTTTTATAGTGATGCTAGTTATAGAGATGTGTCAGGTAATGTTTTATTTACAAAAGCAGAATCTGACCGATTTGATGCTATATTAAGAATGGCTGAAGGTTCTTTATTAAAATCAACAAAACTTTTGAATTTATTTGCGACACAAACAAGTGATTTGTCTTTAGCATTTAGGTTAAAAACATTTTTTAACACTTATGTAAGAGAAGGCGAAACATTAGCAAATACAAAAGCTATTGTTGCAAAATTTGAAAAATATTATTCAGATGTTATAGATGATATAATTAATTCAAAGAAAACAAGAGCAACAAAAGACAAGTATGCTCAAATTAGAGATAAAGGAATATCTGATTTAAAAAAGTATGCTGTTGAGATATATTTTGCTGTTGCAACATATTTAAGTTTAATTACAGCAAAAAGTATGTTAGTTAATAAATTAGATAAAGTAGGGCAGATTGGCACTTTTTTTCAAACAGATGATGGATATCAAGTAACAAGTCCTGAAGGATATGTTGCAGTTGATAGAGTAGGAAAAGCTGTAAAACTAGTAGATAGATTAACATTTAGTAGAAGAAACTTTACAGCTGCAAAGAATTGGAAATAGATGAAAGATATTAAAGACATATATCAGAAAATAGTAGAAACAGAAGCAAAAGAAATATCTATTTTAGAAGATTCTTTAGGTTCTCATGTATTTCCTAAAGTTACAAGAATATTACATATTGCTTTAAATCCACTTAAAATTAAAGCTGCAGTCCAACAGTATATAAAATCAAAAAAACAAGGAGATGCTCATGCCTTAATTCATACAGCTAATATGTTTAATATTAGTGCTTTGACTCTTCAAGATGTTATTCAATATTTAAAAGTTGAAAGTGTAAAAGAATCTATTATTGATATTCCTAGAAAGAATTATGCAAAAGATGTCTTTGATGACCACGATAAAGAAAATCCAAAAGTAAAAGATAAAATTAAAAAAATTGTAATTAAGCAGATAAAATTGTTTAATGATAAATTTGCACCTGTTATTAAGTATGGGTTGATAGGTTCTATTCTCACAAAAAGATATAGGGAAGATGCAGATTTAGACATCAATATTTTATTTGATGTTCCAGAAGATAAGAGAGAAGAAACTTTAGAAACATTAAGAAAAAGTTTAAAAGATTATAATGGAAAAAATATACCAGGAACAAAACATCCTGTTAATTATTATGTTATTGTGGATCCAGATGTATTTAAAAAAGCAAATGAAATGGCTGATGGCGTTTTTAATATTGAGAAAGATGAATGGATTAAAAAACCAAAAGACCTTGGATTTGACCCTAAAGTATATTTAAAAGATTTTCAAAAGAAAGTAAAAGAACTAGATGTAGTTAGAGGTGAACTAAAAAGAGATTTAATAGATTACAAAGAACTAAAAAAATTAGATAAAGATGAAGTTGATGATTTATCAGGTAAAGTAGATGACAAGTTAAAAGAAGTAGAAGATAATATTAAAACTATTATTAAAATAGGAAGTGATGCTTTTGATGACAGAAGGGCATCTTTTGAAAAAGATATGAAACCAGATGAAATAAGAAAATTTGGTGTTAAAAATAAGTTACCTAAAAATGTTATCTATAAAATGTTAGAAAAGTATTATTACTTAAAGTTAAAGAAAGATTTAAAAGATGTTTTAGGTGATGATGAAAAATTACAACCAGATGAAGTAGGCAATATTAAAGAAGCAGTAGGCAAACATATTGCATTTACTTTTGGTAGATTTAATCCACCTACAATAGGACATCAAAAGTTAATAGATAAATTAGCAAGAGTTCCTGCTGATGATTATAAAGTATTTGTAAGTAAAAGTGAGGATCCAAAGAAAAATCCTTTACAATATAATATAAAGGTTGCATATATGAAAAAAATGTTTTCTAGACATTCTGATAAAATATCCCATGCAAGTAACATCAGAAATGTTTTTGATATTTTAGTTGAATTGTATAGACAAAATGTAGATGAAATAACTATGGTAGTTGGTAGTGATAGAACAAGAGAATTTGATTTACTTTTAAGTAAGTATAATGATGTAAAATCAAGACACGGATATTACAAATTTACAAAGATAAACATAGTTTCTGCTGGCCAAAGGGATCCTGATGAAGAAGGGGCAACAGGTATGTCATCAAGTAAGATGAGAGATGCTGCTCTGAAAAAAGATTTAAAATCTTTTAAATTAGGATTGCCAAGAACATTAACTGATAGAGATGCTCAAGCTCTTTTTAAAATGGTAAGAAAAGGTATGGCTTTGGCTGCAACTAATAATCCAGCAACAAGATTAGATGGACCTGCTTTTGGTATGAAACCAATTGCGAGTATGGAAGAGTATGAAAAAGCAGAAGCAAGAGATGATTACATAAGAGAAAATTTATACAATATTGGTGATTATGTAGAAAATATAAAAACAAATGCTCAAGGTGTTATTGTAAGACGAGGAACAAATTATGTTGTTATTGAGGATGTAAACGATAAACTTCACAAATCTTGGATTTATGATGTTGTTCCTATGCAGGGAGTTATATCAGATGAATTACAAGAAAAAAGAAAGAAATTCAAAGAATCTTATGATATAGGGCATGATTATGCAAAACATACAGAAAAGATGACACCTGGTGAACCAGGATATGACCCAAATTATAGTGGAACCACTTATGTGCCAAGTGAAAAGAAAAAGAATCTTAAACAAAGAGTAACAAGAAAAATGATAGATGGCATACAGGATAAGAACATTTTACAAGTTTCCAGAAAAGATATTAAAGAATGGGCAAATAAAACTACTACAAAAGATAAATATGAAGCGAGATATAAAAAAGACTGGAAAGAGAAATTACAAGAAGATTTAAAGACTATGG
>CALCXY010000011.1 GCA_937906345.1 Candidatus Woesearchaeota archaeon
AAAATAATTTTTTTTGTTTGAAAGAAAGAAAAAAAGAACAATAAAGAGGATTTGACAAATTGACAAGAAGAAAAAGTAAAAGAAGAAAAAGTAAAAATGAACACGTACTGACAAAACCAATAATTAGTTTAATAGTATTTTCTGTTTTGGTTATGTTATTTAATCAAATGCAGATAAATGATGTTTCTGAAAAATTGTTTGCACCTTTTTCTATTAGTTCTGGAAGTGTTGATTTAGCTGATCTTGATTTGTCTCAATTAAAATCAACTGGTCATACGCTTGCAGCTGTTTTTCCGGTTGAAGATATTTTATCTGCAGATGATGCTATGGCAATATTTTTTCCAACTGGAACACCTGATTACGGAGAATCTTTAGGTGTAAGTTATGATGACCCTGTTGGTTCATTATCTGTGTTAGCAAAAATGCTTAGTGGATTACAAGCAGAAGTTCAAAAAAGTAATCCTGATGCTTACGATAGATATGTTAATTTAGCTTCAAATCCATACGGAGTATCTTGTGAGTTTTGTTGTGGCATAGGTCCTATAGGTGCAGATAAAAATGGAAATTCAAAATGTGGCTGTCAGCACAATCCTGCTTTATTATCCTTAACTTTGTATTTAACAGCATATACAGATTACAATGATGGAGAAATTTTGAGAGAAGTGATGAGATGGAAAACATTGTTTTTCCCAAAGAATATGATAGAATTAGGAATGACTGTTGCAGGTGGAGATACATCTGCATTAGATAATTTACCTGGTATGGTAGGGGGATGTTAGAATGAGAGAAATAATTAATTTTATGAAATTGTTGTATGTTAGGAATAAATTTTTGTTTGTAATGATATTGGTAGTGGCTCTAGCCATAGTTATTACTGGTTGCACTACTGGAAATAGCAATGCACCTCCTCCACCTCCTTCAGGTCCTATTGGTGGTGGTTGTGGCTGATAAAGATGGTTTCAAAGAAAGAAAGAAGGAAACGAAGACGAGAGCAGGAAATAAAAGCTAAAAAAAACTTTGAAGTAAATAGACAACAAAGAGAAACAGAGTGGAATGTTAGAAAAGAAACAAAAAGTAAAAAGATAAAAGTGTATGTTTCAGCATCTGTAGTTATAATTGTTGTTTTGTTTGCTTTGGGAATTTATTCGTCATCAAAACCAGGAGATTGGGATGAGTTTGCAAAATGTTTAACAGAAAAAGGTGCTATAATGTATGGTGAAGATTGGTGTCAATATACTCAAGGACAAAAAAACATGTTTGGTAAATCATTCAAATATATTAATTATCAAATAAAGGAAGACCTTAATTTAAGACCTACTTGGATTATTAATAATCAAAGATATGAAAAAGTGCAATCATTTGAAAGATTGGCTGCACTTACAGAATGTAAATTGTGAGACGAGGTGTAAAAAATGAAATCAGCAACAATAGTAACATTAGTTTTAGTTGTGTTGGTAGTGCTTTCAGTGGTACAAGCTGTACAATTAAATAATTTGAAATCAAAGGTTGTCGAAGGAGAACTTGCTTTAGGAACTTCAGTAAAATCAACTTCTTCATCTTCAGAAACTAGTGGTGGAAGCAAACCAGCTACTTTACCAGCAAGCATACAAAACTTGCCTCAAATGGTTGGTGGATGTTAATTTATTTTATTTAGGTGGTTTATAAATGGTAAAAAAGAAAAAACATGTTGTAAAAAAATTTAGTAAATCAAAAAAATCAAATAGAAATAGTAATCTATATATTGCTTTGGGAGCTTTTTTAATATTGTTTGCTCTTTACAATATATTGCAGACATCATCTTTTTTAAGTTTGTTTGATGAAAAACTTGCTGAAGCAAAAGAAGCAGCCAGACCGGCAGATTTACAGATGACAATTATACAAAATATTAATTGTGATGATTGCTTTAACATACAAACAATTATTGATTCAATTAAAAAATCTAATGTGAATATTATTTCTGAACAAATAATTGATTTTGATTCAAACGAAGCAATTGAATTGATACAAAAATATTCTGTAGATAAAGTTCCATCTGTTCTTTTATTTGGAGAAATAGAAAAAGTAAATATTAGAAATCTTGAAGAAAGTGATAATGTACTTGTATTCAGAGAATTAACTCCTCCATATACAGAATCTGCAACTGGCGATGTTAAAGGAAGGGTTTCATCAACTATTTTATTAGATTCTTCATGCGATTTTTGTGTTGATCTAACTCAAATTCTTAATAGCTTAAAAGAGTCAGGTATTGCAATTGTTTCTGAAAAAACTATTGACAGGAACAGTGCAGAAGGACAATCATTGATAAGCAAATACGATTTTGAATCTTTACCAGTGCTAATATTATCTTCTGATATGGATGTTTATAGTTCAGAAATAATTGACTTCTGGAATCAAATTGGAACTATTGAATCAGATGCATATGTTTCAACATTAACATATCCTCCATATGTTGATTTGATTGAAGATAGAGTTGTTGGATTTGTATCTATGACTATATTAGAGGATGAATCTTGTGTTGATTGTTATGATCCTGACAATTTTCACAAACCAATACTTTCAAGAATGGGTGTTGTATTTGGAGAAGAGAAAAGAGTTGATATCTCAAGTTCTGAAGGACAAGCTTTGTTAGATAAGTATTCAATAACAAAAGTGCCAACAGTTATTTTAGAAGGTGAACCTGAAGTTTATCCTGTTCTAGTTAATGCTTGGCAAGGTGTAGGATCTGTTGAAGATGATGGAGTATATGTTTTCAGACAAGTAGAGGTTGCTAGACAAACATATAAGGATTTGAGTTCAGGAGAAATAATTCAACCATGAGTAAGAGGTTTTTTTTGAATAAAAATTTAATGTTAATATTTTTTGGATTACTTTTTTTGGTTGCTTGCAATCAGCAAGTAGAGACTGTACTTTTTGATGAAAAAAATTCTGATATCGAAGTAATTCCAACAGGAGAGGTTAAAGAATTCATAATAACAGCTTTTCAATTTGGATATAATCCGAGTATTTTAGAAGTGGATAAAGGCGACCTTGTAAGAATTATTGCTTCAAGCAGAGATGTATCGCACGGATTGGCAATTCCTTTGTTTGGAGTGAATTTATATCTTGGTAGTGATGGATCTGAGCAAACAGTTGAGTTTTTAGCAGATAAAGAAGGAACATTTACATTTTATTGTAGTGTGTCATGTGGCTCAGGTCACGGCAGAATGTCTGGGCAACTAATAGTTAGGTGAGAATGAATTACAAACTTTTTTTTTCAATTTTCGTATTTTTTATTTTTGTTAATCTAATTTCTGCTCAATCAAATGTTTCTGTTGGATTACAACAAATAATAGATTATAACAAACAATCAACTATTGATTTTTCTGTTAAGATATCTTTTTTCATAGCTTTTGTTGCAGGACTTATTGGGATATTATCTCCCTGTATACTTCCATTTCTGCCTGCTTATTTTTCTTATACATTTAAAGAGAAGAAGAACATAACTTTTATGACTCTTGTGTTCTTTTTTGGTTTTTCTTCAGCATTTATCACAATGGGTATAATAGCAGGTTTTATTGGCGAAAGATCAATACAAATTATTAAAAGTGAATGGTTAATTTTTGTGGCTGGAATATTCCTTTTTATAATGGGGTTGTTATCTTTTTCTGGAAAAGGTTTTTCATCTTTTATAAA
>CALCXY010000012.1 GCA_937906345.1 Candidatus Woesearchaeota archaeon
CTGGTGGAAAAGGTGCTAGCTTAGGAGAAATGTTTAATGCAGGAGTTAATGTTCCAGAAGGATTTGTGGTTACTGCACAAGCTTATAAAGAATTTGTTAAAGATATACAACCTAAAATAATTGAGAAATTACAAGGTTTAGATGTTGAAAATAATGAGCAATTAGATAAGATTAGTGCTGAAATTAGAGAATTAATACTTAGTCAGGAAGTAAGTCCTGAGATGAAGAAGTTAATTATAGAAGAATATGAAAAAATGGGAAGTGAGTTTGTTGCTATTAGGTCTAGTGCAACAGCAGAAGATCTTCCAGAGGCTAGTTTTGCAGGACAACAAGACACTCATTTGAATGTTAAAGGTAATGAAGATGTTGTAAATTATGTTGTTAAGTGTTTTAGCTCCCTTTTTACATCACGAGCTATGTATTATAGAGAGAAAAATAATTTTAAGCATGAAGATGTTCATTTAGCTGTTGTTGTTCAAAAAATGGTTAATAGTGATAAAGCAGGAGTTATGTTTACTGTGAATCCTGTTACTAATAATGAAAAAGAAAAGATTATAGAAGGTGCGTTTGGACTTGGTGAATTAGTTGTTTCAGGCCAGATAACACCAGATAGTTATATTGTTGATAAAGATACTTTGAAAGCTAAAGATATTAACATTGGATCTAAAAGTAAAGGTATGTTTCGAGGTCCAGATGGTAAGAATTTTGAAAAAGAAACAGAAAATCCAGAGTCTCAAGTTTTGAATGATGCTGAGATTGAAGAGCTTTCGAAGTTAGGTTTACAATTAGAGAAACATTACAATTTTCCACAAGATATTGAATGGGCTATTGAAGATGGTAAAATATACATTGTTCAAAGTAGGCCAGTTACGACATTTAAGAAATAGGTAATTATGTAATTGTTCTTATTATTCTAAAATACAAGCCTTTTTAAATTAACATCTATTCTTCACTGGATAATGTCGACTATGAATGCAACGCTGCAGTTAAAACAACCTAACGGAACTGAAAGACCAATAGACTCCTATAGAAGGATTGCTTATAACTTTCGTACTTTGGCAAAAACTTTTGATGAACATGCTGCACAAGGTATTTTTACACCTCAGAAGGATGATATAGAGCTTTATGCTCGAGACTTGTGTTTGGTTAAAAAGCTGGTGCCATCTTTTGATTCTAAATCAGATGCAAAAGTAGAGTATTACACGTTAGAATTACTACGACGTCAGATGGAATTATTTGGAAGAGAACTCGTACAGAACTATAAATCTATAGATTCAGAAAATTTTAAACCTATCATTAATAAAGATAGAACTATGTATTCTTTGGGTGTTTCATTAACTAATAGATGTTACTCCAGGTGTCAACAGAATCATCGCTTTTCAGATGCTATGCTTTTGAATGATGTTAGCAGCAGTAGATGGCGTTTCAAACCTGGACAATTTGATCAAAATTTTTGGGAATATACTTCTCCTTCGTTCAAAAATGGAGGAATAGTTAATGATCATACTCTAAAATTGAATATGGTTACCACAGAATATGACCAAACTTATATTACATTGGACATATTTTTACCGAATTCAGGAATCCATAGTGGTATGAACTATCATTTTTCTTTTGAAGATGGATCATGGATGAATGGATGTCTTTCTATAGTCTTAGATAATCGGGAGGAGACTTTTGATGTTGATTCTTCAACTTCTGTGTCTGACCTTGATGATATGTTAGATCATATTGCAAAATGTTCAAATTTACCAACTGTACGTCTACAAGCCTATCTGTTACTTCCTTCATTAGATCCTATTTTTAGGGAATTTATAGGAGACATTGCTGAAGCTAAAAATCATACTCCTGGAAAGTATTTTCAAGCACATCTTCATGGAAAAAATGCCCTTATGAAAGAAGTAATCCAATTAAGTAAAGAGTGATAATTATTTCTTCGCCTTATCCCAAATAAAATTAAAGAATGATCTATAGGTGTCAGCTAGGATTCTGTTTTCAATAACTATAGCCATGACATTGTTTTCAACTGGGAGTAAGTTAACAACAAGGTCACCACAGATATCTACAGAGCCTAGGGTTTTATATGAATCAGGAAGGTAGCGTAACTCTACTGTTTTATCTACACCCCATACTTTATCTTTTCTCTTAAACTCGTAGTATATTAATTGACCTTTAATATTTCGTTTTTTTCTTTCTCTGTCCCACATTTCATGTCTATGTTTAAGGAATGTTCTATTTAATCCTGATGTGCCTAAGGCGTAAATGGTTTCTTTTTGATCTAACATCATATAGTAGGCTTGCATAATTCCTTCAGGACCAATAAAATGATGCACTTCTTGGGGACTCTTTTTTATTTTAAACTCTTCCTTTAAATTTGGCATAATCTGATTGAGGAGAACTTGCTTTTCTTCAATGAGTTTTGCTAATTGAGTTGGAGATGCAGCCTCATAAATACGCTTATTTGATTGCATGATTGAAGAGATAAGGCCTTTTTCTCTTAAACGCTCTAAAACATCATACACATTGACTCTATGGACTCTAGAATGCTTTGTGATCTCTACAACAGATGCAGAGCCTAATCTCAATAAGGAGAGGTATACTTTAGCCTCGTTCTTAGTTAAACCTACCTTTACTAAGGTTTCTTCTTTCATTAAGTCCATAATCATTCAATAATATGTATATTATTTAAATTTATTGGTTTGTAGTAATATTTATAACTACAGATGTTTATATATACTCAGGAAGTACTATTTACTATGAAATTAAACATTACAAAAACAATACATGAGAAATGTATGATTCAAGGGTTTAATGCTTCGCCTAACTTATTGTATATAGGTGCAGGGACTATCACTCCTATGAATGAGTATTTAGGATATGGTTATAAGACATTTATCTTTGATATTAAGAATGATTATTGTGAAATGTATTATTCTATTGAGCAAGGTAAAGACGCATGCGATCATTTTCTTAAAGATCTTAACAAGGATAAGGGATTTTTACAAAAATTGATAAAACATTATACTCTTTCCTTTAATAAAGCATTGAAACAGAGTCCTAAGAATCTTTCTTCACTCTCTACACAACAACTCTTAAAGGCTTATCATACATTTAATTCATTATATTTTTCAGCTATGGGAATTACTCACCTTATAGAAGCGTTTTCTCTTAGTAAAGATGAGGAGATTAAGAAAAAATTAGAATCATATACTCAAAAAGCTGAAGAGATTACTTTATTGATGAGTCCTGTAAAAGAATCTTGGGTGAATGAGCAAGAACATGCTTTAATGCAAATTGGTAAAAAAGCTAAACAAGGAAGTAATGTTAAAAAACTATTAGAAAAACATGCAGAAGAGTTTCATTGGATCCTTAATAGTTATGCTGGTTCAAAAAAATTAGATGCATCTTATTTTGAAAAAGAAATGCAGAAGATCATGAATGGAGATATTACTATTAATTATCAACAGATTATCAAAGATAAAAAAGTGCTTTCAAAAAAATTAGGTTTATCAGAAGAAGTGAATTTTTTATTACACCTAACTGAAGAAATAATTGCATGGCAAGATCTTAGGAAAAAACATATTTTAATGAGTGATTATTTTATCGATCAATTTTTAGAAGAGATTGGTAAACGGGTTAATATTTCATTAAAAGATATGAGATATTTATTTCCACATGAAATTCATCTTGATCAATTAAAAAATCTAAATGTAAATGAATTAAAAAAACGTAAGAAGGGCGTGATTCTTGTAACAAATGATGATGAGCATGCAATATATACAGGAAATGAGTATTTGAGAGTGCAAAAAATACTTAAGGGAAAAGAAACTAGTAAAGTAAAGGAATTTAATGGTAATACTGCGAGTTCTGGATATGCTACTGGAATTGTTAGGATCTGTAAAAGTCTTGATGCAATTAATAATTTTAAACAAGGAGAAATTTTAGTTGCGAGTATGACTAGGCCAGAGTATGTTCCTGCTATGAAGAAAGCTGCAGCTATAGTAACAGATGAAGGTGGAGTAACTTGTCACGCTGCTATTGTTTCAAGAGAATTAGGGATACCATGCGTTATTGGTACTAATATTGCAACTCAAATGCTTAAAGATGGAGATTTTGTAGAAGTAAAGGCAGATCATGCACAGATTAAAATTGTGGATAAGGGAAGTGGTGAGAAAGTTGAATATACACCTCGGATAACTGTTTTACATGTTGAAGATGATCCTAAAATTATTAAATCATTGAGTGAGCAATTTTTGAACAAACAAATGTATGTTCATAATGCTGATAATTTTGAAGATGCACTTGAAGTTATAAAAAAGTGTGATATTGATTTTTTAGTATGTGATGGTATGTTTCCTAATAAGAAGGGTGAGGAAGAACAGAAAAACTTTATTCCTCTGATGAAAGAAATCGATAAGATTGGTAAGGATATTGATATTATAGCATGGAGTAATTCTACACATGTTCATGAATATTGTAAGGAGAATAATGTTGAAAATTTTAGTAAGTATTTGCTTACAAAACATCGATGGAAAATAAGAGGAAGAGAGTATATCAAAGTAGATGTGAAAACAGCTCATGAGATGGTTGATATTGTATATAAAAAATGGTTAGAAAAAATAAATATTCCTAAATTGATTAAGGGAAGAAAAGTTGAGCATTATTATACAGAACCAGGAACTATCATTGCAATGTATATGGCTATGGATGTTAGAACTGCGTTATTTGAACAAACAGCAGGAGTGAATTATGGATTATGTATCACTGAGATGAATAATGGAGAAGCTACTTTATTATTTGATCCTAGTAATGATGGGAAAATCTCAAATGCTATTTTTACTAAAATAAAAGATGAGGATTTTTTCCCAGTGATGTATGATACTATTATGGATCGATCAAAAAAATTAATAGATTTTTCCAGGAATCTTAAAAAAATGAGTTATGTGGGAAAATCTCATGATGAGTTAAAGGAATTATATCTTAAATTTGTAGAGATTCTTATGCAAATGAGAATGTGGTCTAGTTTACCAACTGCTATGGAGCATGCATCAAATATTTTGACTAAAACATTAAAAAAGATTATTGATACAAAGATACAAAATCCTGTTGAGAGGAACAAAGTATTTAGTATGTTAACAACACCACAAGAAGATTCCTATGTTATGCTTTATAATTTAGAGATTGCTCAACTTGCTCTTGAGCAAGAAAAAGGAAATGATATTACTAAAGGTATTAGTAATGTTGTTGAAAAGTATGCATGGATTAACTATACATTTATGGGAGATGCTTTAACTCAAAAAGATGTAAAAAAGCTGATTTTGGAAAAGAGTATTGAAGATCATAAAAAATTAATTAAGGATTATAACACATCAAAGAAACAAGTTCCATTGGATCGAGAGAGATTATTTTCAAAATATAAGTTTAATAAAGAAGAGAAGAGATTATTTGACATAGGAGCAGGAATTGTTTTTCTAAAATTCTATAGAAAAGGAATATTTGCTGAATCTTATTATAATTCAGAATTTTTACTTAGTGAGATTGGTAAGAAAATTGGATTAACTATGGAAGAAGTAAGAACTATGCTTGCTTATGAAGTTTTAGCTGCTTTAGCTTTAGGTAGTTTTCCTAAGGAGCTGCTTCATAAGAGGATGGAAAAATCTGTTATTATGCAATTTAATGGACAATCTATCCCCTTAAGTCCTGATGTTAAAAAAATGTATAATGATAAAATAATTGGAATTGATAAAGATCAAGAATTAAAAGGTCAAACAGCTTATCCTGGAAAAGTGAAGGGCATGGTTAGAATGGTAAATGAATTAAAAGATATGGAACAATTTAAGAAAGGAGATATACTTGTAAGTAGATCAACTAATCCTACTCTTGTTCCTGCAATGGAGAAAGCAGCTGCTATAGTAACAGATTTGGGAGGATTAACATGCCATGCAGCTATTGTAGCACGAGAACTAAAAAAACCTTGTATTGTAGGTATAAGTAATGCTACTGTTGCCCTTAAAGATGGAGATCAAGTAGAGGTTGATGCTGATAAAGGGATTGTTAAGAAAATATAATACTGTTTATTTTCTCATCCAAGTTACTTCATCTTTATCAAGACTCCAAAGATCTGCCATATTATTTGCAAAAGTTTTATTCTTTTTGAAGGCTTCTTTAAAAAATGGAAAAGAATCTAAAATTCTTTTTGTAGATGTGTGTGAATGTGATGCGATTTTTTGAGCAATTGATTTCTTTTTAGCTAATTTCATATTTGCCATCCAAATTTTAAGAAGCTTAGTTGTTGGAGCATATTGAGTAAATGTTTTGTATTTCTCATCTTTAGCTAAAGCAATTCCTGCTGATAGTAAAGGATTAATATATGCTAAGAAACGCCAATGCTGCCATCGTCTAATTCTACCCTTATACACATCTGCTCTTGATAAAGCATCATATGCTCTTACTAAATCTTGAGGTTTTGTGTATTCCTTTGGAATATTTTCATCTAGCCATAAAAAAATCTGATCATGGTTTTCCATCACATTATCATATGCTTGTAAGGCTATCAGGGGATCTGTTGTTTTAAACACTTTAAGTAACGCTTGAATCATTGATTCTATACGCATTCTATCATGTAACGTATCCAAACTTTCTTTAGTAAGCTCTTTACCTTTGCTTAGGGTTTGAAAATCATTTATACAGGCACGAGCATCTCCTCCAGAGCGCCTTGCTAAAGATTTTAAATCATCTTCATTATATTTGATTTTTTCAGAGTCTGCAATGTGTTTCAATATTTCAAAAATAGAAAGATAATCTAATGGTTTAAATTCAATTAATGAAGCTTTTTTCTTAATAGTGTTGAGTTTGTAATCATATGGATTAAATGCTGTTAGGATAATAGGATAAGGAGAAGTGTCAATTAACTTTGAAACTGCTAATAATCCTCCACGGTCTTTAGTTCCTGATAATCCATCTATTTCATCAACTAAAACTATTTTTCCTTTAAAGAATAATGATTGTTGAGCTAATACAGCTCCTAGTTTTTCTTGAATTTGAGCTTTATTCCTTACATCTGATGCATTAATCTCTATAATCTCTAATTCATGTTTATCTGCTAAGGCATGGACTGATGAGGTTTTTCCAGTTCCAGAAGGACCCCATAAGAATAATGATTTCTTTTTTTGTTTTTTAAAATTGGTTATAAAATCATCTATTTGTAAAAGTGCAGAAGATTGACCTACAATATCCTCTTTATTCTTTGGCATATATTTTTTAATAAATGGGATCATGAGAAAAGGTAATGGAAGGGGGTTTATTAATATTATTGTAGCAAAAAATATTATTGTATCCAAAACCTTTTCTCGATCCTCTGTTTAGTTGTGTGTTACATGTTTATCCCTCCTGCTCTAATTTTAAA
The DNA here is from genome assembly GCA_937906345.1 of Candidatus Woesearchaeota archaeon. Taxonomy (GTDB): domain Archaea; phylum Nanobdellota; class Nanobdellia; order Woesearchaeales; family CALCXY01; genus CALCXY01. The sequence goes on from CALCXY010000012.1 coordinate 7,406, forward strand.
GCAATGTTTACTTCTTGTTTGTCTAAGTCTCTTTTTATTAATCTCATCATGAATATGGAGACTAGTATTGAGGCTATAGGTAAAATTAACGATCCTCTTACTTTTAGAGCATTTACTATCATTAAGCTGTTCCCAGTTGTTATTGAAGTAACAACAAAAGAGTATACTTTTTCCTGTTTAGTTAGTTTTTTTATCATGGTTTTGTACCTAGAAAGCGTGTATTACTTTATTTTTCAAAATTTTAATATAATCTTAAATAAGCTTTAGTTATACAGCTTTTAAGGTATAAACACTCAATTATTGGTAAACCCAATATTGTGTGTTAGAAAGTCTATGGCCTAGAGAAATTGTCCCTTTATGTTTAAATTTATTGTCTAGGTTCATATTAAAAATACTAAAGCATAGGTTCTATATAAACTTTTCCCTTCTTGTCTCTTTTTAGTAGTAAATATGGAAAATAAATTAATTTTATTCTAGGAAAGGTAGCATAACGTTTAAATAAGTCCTCACTTTTTATTTCTCTATGGATTTACCTAAAAGATACGATAGTAAAGAAGCTGAAAAGAAATGGCAGAAGTATTGGGAAAAAGAGAAGATATTTGCCTTTAATGCTAAAGTAAA
>CALCXY010000013.1 GCA_937906345.1 Candidatus Woesearchaeota archaeon
AACTTGAAGACATTCTACAAGCATATGTAGAACAAGAAACAGTACCAGAAGATGTTTTAAGTAATCCAGAAGCTACAGAATTAATAAATAGGTTTAATCGTGAACGAGAAGAACGACCTAGAATATTAGAAGAGTTTACAGTATTCAAAGATTATGCTCTCTTAGCAGACTTTCTAAGAATACCAGTAGTAGAGATGGAAAAATTTGCAGAATGGGGGGAAAAACATCCAGGATACTTGAAAGGGGAAGGAAATGACGAACAAAGCCTGAGCAGTAGATTTTCGAACCAACACACACGAAACACACTCAACACAATAAGATGGGCAAACCAACTCAAAGAATACTACACATTCTGGAAAACACACCACCAACCAAAAGGAATACCATTCAACACAAACTACCTGAGAGGTAATGAAGAACTCAACACACACTACCAAAAAAGACCAAAAAAACTCTACAACAACAGCAACCGCAACCTCAAAGACAAAGACAGCATCACTCATATAGTAACAATAGCAGCAAAAACAGTACCGAGCATACAACAAGACTGGAAATACCAAAAGAGAACACTTTTCAACACAAGCAAAGCAACAAAAGAACTCACAGAATACTACACATTCTGGAAAACACACCACCAACCAAAAGGAATACCATTCAACACAAACTACCTAGAAAAAAATGAAGAACTCAACAAACACTTCAACAAAAGACCAAGAAACCTCTACCCAAACTGCAACCGCAACCTCAAAGACAAAAACGGAATCAACCATATATTACTCCAAGCAACACAACAAGACAACAACATAGCAGAAACCTGGACAGGAAAATGGAACCAAGACATAGCAACACTAAAACTCCAAACCTACTACAAATACTGGGAAAGACACCACAAACACAAAGGAATAAAATTCAACACAAACTACCTAGAAAAAAATGAAGAACTCAACACCCACCACCAAAACAGACCAAAAAAACTCTACCAAAACAGCAAACACAACCTCAAAGACAAAAACGGAATCAACCACATAGCAGCATTAGCAGCAGAACAACAACATGAAATCTTACAACACTGGAGAAGAGGAGCTTTACAAGAAAATGGCACAAAAACAACTTGAAGACATCCTCCAAGCATACGTGGAACAAGGAACAGTACCTGATGACATTCTTACTGTTCCGGAAGCCGCATCTTTAATTAATAGGTTTAATTGTGAAAGAGAAGAACGGCCTAGAATTCTAGAAGAGTTTACTGTGTTTAGAGATTATTCCTTACTAGCTGATTTCTTAAGAATTCCTGTTGTAGAGATGGAACAGTTTGCAGAATGGGAAAAAGAACATCCAAGATACTTAAAAGGGAAAGGGAATGACGAACAAAGTCTGAGCAGTAGATTTTCGAACCAACACACACGAAACACACTCAACAATATCAGATGGGCAAACCAACTCACAGAATACTACCAATTCTGGGAAAAAAGCCACAAACCACAAGGAATCCAATTCAATGGAATCTATCTAACAAAAAATGGAGAACTCAACACACACTACCAAAGAAGACCAAAAAAACTCTACACAAACAGCAGACGCAGCCTCAAAGACAAAGACGGCATCAACCACATAGCAGTATTATCAGCACAACAACAACCAGAACTAGCAGAAGCATGGACAGGACCATGGAACGAACACATAGCAACACTAAAACTACGAACATACTATGAATTCTGGAAAAAACACCACAACCCCAAAGGAATCCAATTCAACACATACTACTTGCAAACAAATGAAGAACTCAATACACACTATGAAAGAAGACCACGGAAATTTTACGACATAAACAACTACAACCTCAAAGACAAAGACGGCTTCAGCTACATATTAATGGATGCAGTACAACAAGACAGTAGCATAGCAGAAGCATGGACAGGACACTGGAACGAACACATAGCAACACTAAAACTCCAAACCTACTACCAACACTGGAAAACACACCACAAACAAAAAGGGATCGAATTCAACACAACATACCTGATAAAAAATCAAGAACTTAACAAACACTACCAAGGAAGACCAGGAAGACTTTACAACAAAAGCCGCATTAATCTTAATGACAAAGGAGGCATCAAGCATTTAGTATTATTAGCAGCCGAACAACAACCAGAAATCTTACAACACTGGAAAAAAGGAGCCTTACTAAAAGAATAATAATTACTCAACAACAGCTTTAATCCTTCTAATTCCAGCAGCAGAGGATTCTTCTTTCTTAATTTTGAAGGTTCCAAGTTCTTTAGTGTTTTTTACATGAGGGCCGCTGCAGAGTTCTAAGCTGAAAGAGCCTATTTTGTAAACGGAAACTATTTTAGGATATTTATCGAATTCCATTTGAGCCCCTAGTTTTTTAGCTTCTTCAAATGTCATTTCTTTGCGCTCAACTGCGATTGCTTCTTTGATTTTTTTGTTTACAAGAGTTTCTACTGCTTTTTTTTCTTGATCTGTTAATTTTCTATCAAAGTTAAAATCAAATCTTAAACGTTCTGGAGTAATGTTTGAACCTTTTTGTTTTAAGTTAGGATCTTTTAGGACTTTTCTTAGTGCTTGATTTAGTAAATGTGTTGCTGTGTGGAGTTTAATAGTTTCTTCACTTGCATCTCCGAGGCCTCCTTTAAAACGTTTTTCAGCTCCAACTCTACTTAGTTTTTGATGAGCTTTGAATTCTTTAGAGAAGCCGGTTTCATCCACTTTGATGTTTTTTTCAGTAGCAAGTTCAACAGTCATTTCTAAAGGAAATCCATATGATTGGAAGAGGAGGAATGCTTGTTTTGCGTTGATACTTTTATTTTTTGCAAGTTTTTCAAACTCTCGTAAACCTGTTTCTAATGTTTTTGAGAATTTAATCTCTTCTTTTTCTAATTCAGATAAAATGAAGGATTTGTTTTTTTCTAATTCATCATATTGTTCTTTGTATTGTTTGATTACAATTTTTGCTAATTCTCCTAGGAAAGGAGTTTTAATACTGAGTTGTTTAGCGTGTCTAATAGCTCGTCTTAATAGTCTTCTTAGGATGTAGCCTTGATCAACATTAGAGGGTGCTATACGTCTATCATCGCCCAATACAAATGTAGCGAAGCGAATATGATCTGCAATGATCTTTATTGATGAATCGTTTTCTACCTTTGTTAATGATTTTATTTTTTTTAATAATTCTTGGAGAATATCTATTTCATATACTGTTTTGAAACCATTTAATACAGCTGCGGTTCTTTCTACACCCATTCCAGTATCTACGTTTTTTTGTTTTAATTTTGAGAATTTTTGAGGAGCATCTTTATTGTATTCCATAAATACGTTATTCCAAATTTCAAAATATTTACCGCAAGAACAAGATGGGTCGCATTTTTTGGAGCATGGTCTAGCACCAGTATCGTAGAATATTTCACTACAAGGACCGCATGGACCGGTTTCTCCAGCAGGACCCCACCAGTTGTCTTCAGCTGGAAGAAAGTAGATGCGTTCTTTTGGTATGCCTAGGTTGAGCCAGATTTTAGCTGATTCTGTATCTTTTGGAGCATCTTTGTTTCCTTTAAAGCATGTTACTGATAACTTGTCTATGTTTATTCCAAGCCATTTCTTTTTTGTAAGGAATTCAAAACTCCACTCTAAAGATTCTTTTTTAAAATAATCACCTAATGACCAGTTTCCTAACATTTCAAAAAAAGTTAAATGGTGAGGGTCTCCAACAGCTTCAATATCAACTGTTCTAATACATTTTTGTACATCTACTATGCGAGTTCCTTCTGAGTGAGGTTGGCCCATCAAGTAAGGGACTAAAGGGTGCATACCAGCTGTTGTGAATAAGACAGTTGGGTCAAAATCAGGGATTAGTGATGCGGATGGGATTTCTTTATGGTTTTTGGATAGGAAGAATGCAATGTATTTTTTCTTTAATTCTTTAGTATTCATGAGAATAAGGTGATTATGAGTTTTTATAAAACTTATTGTTTTGAGAATATCTTTAAGCTTTTCCTATTACATAAGCATACATACTTCGGTAAGTTGTGCCACAAGTTCCAGTATTTGGAGCTGGATCTCCATGCCAAAATGTTCTAAATTGTAGGTTTCCATCTGCTGTTGCTTTGTAAATACCAGATGTAGCACCAGATCCCCATCCAACCCCTCCTGATGTCACCCAATCACTATCCATTAATATTGTAGCTGATCCTGACTGTTTAATAATTTTCATATAACACGTTCCTCCAGTAGAATGTATAAGATTTGTTGGAGATAGTTGGACTAAAACAATATCACCATTTTTAACAATGATATTTAAAACAAGATTTGGATCTATTGTAGATGGGCGTTTAGCAGATGGAATCTCACGGCCAACATGATCTTTAACATATGCAAAAGGAGTTTTACCTCTAATAACTCCATCAACATCTAGTTTTGCTGTAGGAGCCATAGTTCCAATACCTACTCTGCCGTTATCTTGTATGGTCATTAAGACACCAGTTGTTCCTGTATTAAGTGGACCATCTAAACCACCTTATGTTTCTTTAGCACGACCAAAATGAAGTTTCCATCCTGTATTATCACCAAAACGAATTACACCAGCATTAGGGGTGCCAGTTGATCCATCTAAAGCAATACCTGATATAGGTCCACCAACATCTAGTTGGTATTTAGGATCAGTTGTGGCGATGCCGACGTATCCATTATGGTCTATATTCAAAGTATTAGGAAGATTATGCCTTCCTAGACCACCTTATTAGACAAATTTAGTTCTAATTTAACCATAACACACTTTTAAGAAACATCATTTATAAAATTATTGTTTTGCAAAGAGTTTATTTAGAATATCAGTTGTGTAGAGGACAATAGCGTGAGTTTGTTCTTCGCTAGGATTGAAGGCTTCTTGTTTTTTGTGAACTGAGAAGACTCTTACTTGATTGATAAGATGGATTTGTTGAGTTATTGCAGGATCTACTTCAACGTTTTTTTCTCTTAATTTTGCTATAATATTTCCTAAGCCAATTCCAGGGGATTTTTCTAATAAATCAAATCCGGTTGCATTATAATATTTCCAGTGTAATGCAGATTCCATGATTCTTCCACATAAAATAACAGCAGATCTAAAACAACGATTTGAGAAGCACTTTTGAAGTTCTTCCATATCTGCACTAAGATCTGATTTAATTTCATCAGGAATAGTTTCAGGTTTACTAAAACTAATATTTTTTTGTGGATAATCCAATTGTTTAGATAAATTTTCTAATTTTTCAATGGTTTTGTGTACATTTTCAGTTTTTTTTGCTTCTAAATCTGGTAAAAGATGCATAATATTGTTTACTATTGATTCATTATCCGGAATTGAAACCAAAGAAGTTAATTTTAATGAGTGATCTTTTACTTCTTTGAGAATTTTTTTATAATGATCAAAATGATAAATTTTTTGTTTGGTTTTAAAATCATATAATGATTTACTTTCATCTAATTGTTTTTCTAAATCTACATCATTTTTGATGAGATTTGTAACTGCATCTTTTAATTTTCCTAATGCTGGTAAAAAGTTTGATGGCATAGTAAGATAGTAAGATTTGGATTGTCAAGAATCACACATCGCAGATGGTTGGCGTTTAAGGCTCTGCCGTATACTCCAATACCAAATTGAGTGATTCTTGATCATGCTCAAGATTTACCTCCTAACTTTGAATGGTGCGAAGATTCTCTTCCTCTCATCCTAGATGGGAGGTAAATCTTGACATATATAAGGATTATGGTGTTGAATTAGGAGGTTTAGTAGTGGAATTATAATGTAAGCCCTAAATCGATAAATTTATATATTTGTAATCCCTAACTTTTTCTATGTATATCGAAAAGAAAATAGTAAATGGTAGCGAGTATTACTATCTAAAGGAATCTTATAGGGATAAAGGTAGTGTGAAAACCAAAACTGTTGCTTACTTGGGAAAAGGACCTTTTTCTCAAAAGGAATTGCAAAGGATAAGGAGTAAGTATGATTTAATCAGTTTTCTAAGTGAACAGCAGCTAGAAAAATTGGAGCAGATTAGGAAGGATTTTTATAAAAAGATTAATCAGCATGATAGTAGTCTTATTGAAGACATGTTCAGGGATTTTAAGACATACTATATCTTCAATACCAACACTATAGAAGGAAATACGCTAACTTTGGAACAAACGAACTTACTCCTTAATAAAAATACCACTCCAGCTGGAAAGGATTTGAGGGAAGTTTATGATCACATCAATGCTAAGGATACATTTGATTTTATTTTAAAAGAGAAACCAGAGATTTCACATGAAATCGTAATAAAGATTCATGGAATGGTTTTGAAGGATCTCGATCAGAGGATTGGAGGTTACAGAACTAGGGGAGTTCGAGTATTTGGAGCGGAGTTTTTGCCAAGTCCTGCTAAGTATGTTAAGATAGATATGGATCTCTTATTAAAATGGTATAGAAAATTCAGAAAAAAGCTTCATCCGTTAGTATTGTCAGCTTTGTTTCATGAAAAATTTGAACGCATTCATCCTTTCTATGATGGGAATGGCAGGACTGGAAGAATGTTAAGCAATTTGATCCTTATTAGGGAGAGATTTCCTCCTCTGATCATTGAAGAGAAGAAAAGAAAAAGGTATTATGCAGCTTTAGATAAAGGGCATAAAGCAGATTTACAAGGAGTTAGTGATGACTATCAATATATTGTTGAGTTCTTTTACAAGGAATTGCTTTTTACTTGGGACAAGATATTTTCCAAATGGGGATAGTGTAAGCCCTAAATTGGAGAAAATTAATAATATGTAAGCCCTAACTCTTAAGGATTTTGACAATCCCTTTATTGGCATTTAACTCTACAAGTTGGTTGTCTTTTAAGAGTTTAGTTGCTACTTGAGTTCCGATGATGCATGGAATATTCAATTCTCTGCTTACAATTGCAGCATGGCAAGTTAAGCCTCCTTCGTCTGTTATTATTCCTGCTAGTTTGTTTAAGATAGGTGTGTAATCTGTTGTTGTCATAGGAGTAACTAAGATGTGGTTAGGTTTTATTTTATCTAATTCAGAAGCATCATTCATAAGTATAACTGGAGCTTTAACATATCCTTTTGCAGCTATCTTGCCTTTTATTACATTTGTAGGTTCTATTTTTTCTTTTTCTTTTAATTGAGAAATGTTTTCTGCAAAAAAGGTTACTTTGTCATTGATAACAAGAGCAGCCCATTTCTTTTTTCTCTTGACTATATTGCTTAGTAACTCTTTTCTTGGCAGAGAGAAAATATTGAGGATCTCATCCTTTATGAGGTAAGGGATATTTTGCTTAGATATGGATGCTCTCTCTGCTATTTCGAATAAAAGAGGCATGTTATTTGTTATGACATTATTTATGATATCCCTTGCATAAGTTCTAAGATGAAACCAGTTTTGTAGATTATGTATAAGTTTTTTTTCATCTTGGTTAAAATTAAGATCCTTTACAATTTTTTTAAATTTTTTGAGATGTAAGTCCTTGTCCTTCTCATATTTTCTTAACTCTGTTTGTGGATCTTTTAGTTGATCTAATCCTTGTATTATTTTTTCCTTGGTAAGTGGAGCTCCGGAAAACATGGAACAGCCAATCCAACTATAGTTCATTAAAAGATTATTTATAATCTTGGTATTGTTTGATTGATTCATTGATATTTTTGCTTTGAGTAAATCATTCTTGTATCTGATCATATAAGATTCTTCACTGGGTTTTGAAAGAATAAGGAAGAATTCTTCTAGGAGTTCTAGTTTGTTTAACTTATTGAGCTTTTTGGCTAGTATTTGTTTTACTTTTTCTTCTAGAATTTCTGCTAATTGAATAGTTCCTCTATAACTCATAAAACATTCCATTAATCCAATCTGTTCAAAAGATTTTTCAAAAGATTCTAAAAGATTCTTGTTTGATAGTGATTTTAGATCTTGATTTATGAGATAAATTGAAGTTTCTAGGACTTTATCCCTCATCTTGTAGAGATTATTTGCAATCCTTTCTGTGTAATTGGAATCTTTTTCAATATTGTTTTTAATAGCAGCTCTTATTTTATTGATATTTTCTTCACAAAAATAAATATCACCATCTACCCATTTGTGAGGTGTTGTGTGATAGGAAATTTCAAAGCACTTTGCAGAGTTTTTGTTTGTTGTAGAGAATGTTGAATAGAGTAATGGTTTTGCTGCTTTTTTCATTGCCCAGAACCATTTAACTGCTTTTACCATTTTAGAAGATAGTAATGATTATTTACTATTTAACTAATAGCTCTCCTTTTTTGGAGAGCTTATAGGAAGTTTTATATATTTTAAAGATTTTGTCGTGTATATGGATATTAGTGCATTAGAGGACATTGGACTTACCAAAGGTCAAATTAAGGTGTATTTGAGCCTTCTAGAGCTTGGAAGCTCTAAAGCAGGTGTTATCATAGAGAAATCTGGTTTGCAGAGCAGTGTGGTGCATAATTGCTTGCATTCTTTATTGGATAGAGGGCTTCTTTCTTATGTTAAGAAGGGGAAAATTAGGGTGTATATGGCTAGTGATCCTAAACATATTATTGATTTTATTGATGATAAGAAAAAGAATTTTGAGAAAATATTGCCTCAGCTGCTTGTTAAGAGAAAGTTAAGTGATGAGAAGAATGAAGCAGAGGTTTATGAAGGAAGTAAAGGTGTAATGGTGATGCTTCTTGAAACCATAGAGGATGCTGAAAAAGGAGATGAATGGTTATTTTTTGCTGGAGATATCGAACCTTACAATAAAGAGATCCAGGATTTCTTTAAACGGTTTGATCCCAAGCGAAAGGGAAAGGGAATGCTGATTAGGGGGATTGCTCCACTCAGGCTTGAACATCTTTTTGAAGACCGAGTTCGCAAAGGATTTATGGAAATGAAATACAATACTACACCCAGCCCTCCAAAAATGAGTGTGTGTAATGATAAGGTTGCATTTTTTACATGGGGAGAAAAGCCACTTGGATATTTGATTCACAGCAAACAATTAGCTGAAAAGTATAAAGAGTTTTTTGAAAGTGTTTGGAGGAGTATTTAATTTAGTAGAGATTTTCTATCAGGTAATCTCCATGAACTTATGTTTTGATTAAAAATGTACTCTTCCCTTACAATTGTACCAAATGAAGCTTTTGGGCCAAATCTTTTTTTCTCCATAGAGATTATGTTAGCTGATTTTAAGATGTCTAAATAATATTTCAATGAATGTGCCCATTTTCCGCCATAAGATTCAAGATTGTTTTTCTGGATGAGATATTTAGCTAATTTATAACGGTGGGTTCTTCTTAATTCTTTAAATGCAGAGAGAACCTCATTTAGAATGATTTTACTGGAAGATTGTCTAGGATAAATTGAATTCAATATCTGAACGGCCTCTTCAAATGAGCTTACTTGCCTTGAATATCCATCAATAATATCTTTTAATTTGAACCATTTTTCAGTATTCTTCTCAAATAATTCCATCCATTTAGAAGCTTCTTCCTTATTTATAGTATTGGTCCAGAATCTCCAATAGTTTCCACTTTGTTTTTCCATTGAATTATAATTGAATCCAAATGCATCCAAAATTTCAACTATTGAGTCTCTGAAAGCTTTACTTGAAACACATAATGCAACTTGTTTGTTTATTCCAACGCCTGATTCAAAAGTTAATGCACCTAAAGCAAAGGCTTTTCTTAATTCCATTGGTGCATTTTTAATTATTTCTGGTTCTTTAACAGTGTATTGTTTACAACCCGAAGGAAAATTAAAGTATTTTAGCAAATACCTTGAAATGACTCGACTACTGAATTTGATTCCATACTGCCTGTCACTGATTCTAATCAATTTTGGGTTGTATTGAAATTCTTTGAACCAGTTGATTAATGCAATTATGTTACTTTTGTGTCCATCAGTTATAGCAATGTAAGAATCATGCATAGTTCCATCTGCTGCATGTGCCCCTGCTATCTTGCATAAATTTATTGTTAGTTCTTTTATAGCTACATATTCAACAACTGGAGGCTTTACAGACTTAAGGATCTCAATTTGATCCTGAATTTCATATTTTGGAGAATTTGTTAAATCAACCAATTCTTTGATGAAAATTAGCGGATACCATTCTCTTTTTAGATACACTAACCTCTCAGCAGTGGCTATTGATAAATTATGTTTATTCATTAGATACTTAACTAATTCTGTGTGAGAAAATATGGTTTTTTCAATTAGATCTTTCAAGATATCTTTGAGATTTTTTCCCTTGGCAAGAATCCAATTTTTAGTATTATCCTGTGAATCATGCAGTTTAAACAGATCCAATCTAATTGTTTTAAAGTTTTTATTCATTTTTTATCACTGATATCTTTAATTTATACTATGTAAATGATTTTTAAATTCTACTAGCACTTGTCTTGTGGTTGTGGAAAGATTTCCGAATTTAAGAGTGTGAAATCGGAAAGCTTTTAGAAAAATCATAATTTAATCGATAAAATAGTAGTTATGGTAATAAAAAATATTGAATCAAAAAAATTTATTTAGTTTAGACTGGTGTTTTACTTTTCGCAAAAGATAACTATTCTCAAGTATTTTGTCTAGATCAAAATTGAATTTCTTTTTGATTAATAATCGAGCATAATTAATCATTAATTCTTTATCTGAAAAAATAATAGGCTTAGAATGGAGGGATTTACGGGCAGCTTCTCTAGTGACCCAGCAACCAAGTGGTAAAGTGTATTCATTCGTGATAAATCTTAAAGCAATAACTGTTCCTTGTTTTTTTAATTCTTTCAATTTTTCTAGAATAGATAATCTTACACTATAATAACCCCCTGCAGTTTCCTTGACGTATTCTTTTCTTCCATCTAATAACTCAAAATCATGGGTAAACTCCAATTTATTTTCTGTCTGCAAATTGTTCTGCACATATGTTTCAAATAATTCGTAAGACCATGGATCTGGAAAAATCAAAAAAAGATAATAATTTCCTAGGTATCCTCCAAAAAAAGTTTGATGATCCGCCTGATTATTCTCCTTAATTTTATTTATTAAATGCTTTCCAATTATATCATCAGAGGCTGTAATTGAAAATCTCGTGGGAACTAATTTTCTCTGTGTTTTAATTCCTAAAGAACCAACGCTTAATATTTTGCTTATGAAGTGTTCATCAAAGCCATGTTCGTAGAGGTTTATGGTTGCGTCTTGAGCCTTAAGTGCATAATCAGATACTACACGATCTACTTTATGAGAAATTTTTGAGTTTGAGGTGATGCGAGCTTTTTCTAAATGAGCTTTAGGACCTGTTGGAGCAACATATTTATTTGTTTCAACTCTAAAAAAAGGAGTTTTCTTTAGATTAATTTCAACTTCAACAGGTTTAGAAGCCATACCTACTTCTTGTGTGATCTCTAATAGCTTGTTAGTTTCTTTGATATTTGTTTGGAATCTAGAATTGATTAATTCAGATCTAAAATCTATTATTTTTGGTATTTGATACTCTTGTGATGACCAAAAACGTGGTGCGTCATATTCCCAGGTGTTTTCTTTAAGATCAATTGGAGCTAAGATTCCAACATTGATGTTAGGATAGTTCCATCTTCCTACAAATGGTGCTGGAGCTTCTCCAAAAAAGTCTTTTTTAGTGAGTTTTTGTTTGATACTGTTGAATTTTACTTGTCTGTCTTTGAGTGGGTTAAAAGAAGGATTTGGTTGCATAGTGTTTTTTAGAAAGAGTTAGGTTTTATGTTTTTCTATTTTTTTAAAGTATTTTTTATAAATTTGCTCGGATATTTTAGATGAGAAAAATCCTCTCGTGGGGAGCCTTTGTTTTATAAGGTAATCTACCATCTCTTTAGGAGAATATTTTAAGAAAGATCTAACAATGTTAAAGCCTTTAGGGGTAAACATCCATGTAAAGTCTAAATCATTAAAGATTCCTAGGAGTTTATCTTTTTTGAAGATTTTATAATCTTTGAATGCCCAATTGTCATGGACAGATATGTAGTAGGTTATTATTTTTGTTTTGTTTTTGGGGTAGTTGATTTGATTTAGGATTTGTTCTGCTAATATAGCTCCTTCTTTCATATGTGCTTTTCTTAAATCTAGTTTGAAAGGATTGTCTTTTTTTACCATTGCATAGCCGATGTCATGGAGAATAACTAAGGGTAAGAAAATAGAATCATCTAGTTTTTCTTTTTTGATAATTTGATTTGCTTCTTTCATCATCCATTCAATATGATGCGTGTCTCCGTAACGCCCTTTTTTGTAATAAGGTAGAGCTAGTTTCCATATTTGTTGGTATATTTTTTTCATTGTGTGTTTTGAATGTAGAAGATTTTAAATAGGTTGTTGTTTATCTTCTCCTATGTTCAAATGTTTTCATTGTGGGGAGTGTTGTGTTAATCCTGCTACTCAGATTAATATAACAGTTGGAGATCTTGTTCGTTTGAGTAAGGAAAAAGGGATTTCAATTAAATCAATGTTTGGTAAATATGTAGGAATAGTGCCTTTTCAAACTGAGGAAGAGTTTATCTATGAAATGGATTTAGGATTACATATTCCTTGTGAGTTTCGTTCTGGTTTAAGGTGTAGTGTGTATTCTGCTAGACCAATGAATTGTAGATTGTTTCCTCTTTGGATTTTAGTTGAAAAAGCAGATGAAGCGGATTCTGTTCTTACTGAATTAAATAAATGTAAAGGACAGAAATTAGTTGGCGAAAGTAAGGTTAAAACAGAGAAGTATGTTAATATGATTAAAGCTTTGCTTTTGAATGAGAGTAAGATAACTGATTCAATTGTTAAGGATTTAGGATTATCTTCAAAAGTTGATATTAGGAAGTTGGATGGGTATGATGCTTTTGTTGAATCTGCTAAGGCTAAAGTTGATGCTGTTTCTGGTGAAGGTTTAAAGAGGAAAGTAGCTGAGAGTGAGAAGGTTTGGTTTATTAAGGAAAAACTAAAAGAGAAGTATGTTGGTGTTGGTTCTAAAATTGAAAATGCCTTGGTAAAAAAAGATTTGGTTAAGAGGATAATGCCTATACATGAGATACAATTTGCTGAGAATGTTTTAAGGTGAATCTTAATGATTTGTGGTTAAGTTAATTAAGTTTGTGGAAGTAATAAAATTAGGTGATGTTTTGATGAGGTGACTGCCGCCAGCTAACTTTAAGCTTAACTATTCTGCCCCGCCACCACCCATAAAATGAAGGAGCATTTTAGCTTGAGTTACAAGCTCCTTACCATCTCTTATTTCCCATACATTTATAAATCAATAATTACCTCTTTGTTTTAATATATTTTTTTATACTAGGTAAAACAAATGTTAACAGAAAAAGATTACAAGGCAATACGGAAAGAACTAGATGAGTGTCAGAGGCCTTTATTTCTCTTTGATGATGATCCAGATGGGTTGAGTAGTTTTCTGCTTTTTTACAGATATAAACGAGAAGGTAAAGGCATTATTGTTAAAACACACCCTAAATTAGATACTTCATTAATTCCAAAAGTTGAAGAATATGAACCAGATAAAATTTTTATTTTAGATGTGCCTGTTGTTGAACAAGAATTTATTGATCAATGTAAAAGGCCTGTTATTTGGGTAGATCATCATACTCCTTCACAATTGAATGGAGTAAAATATTTTAATCCTAGAGTTTCTACTCCAGATGAACATGAGCCTACATCAAGCTTATGTTATAATGTTGTGAAGCAAGATTTGTGGTTAGCTGCAGCAGGAACTATTGGAGATTGGTTTATTCTTCCTCTTTTAGATGATTTTAAAAAAGAATATCCCAAATTGTTGCCAAAAGAGTATAAACAAGCTCCAGATGTATTATTTAATTCAAAATTAGGAACATTAATAAGGATATTTTCTTTTATTTTGAAAGGAACAACGCATGATGCTATGAAATATATTAAAGTATTAACACGTGTTGCTGATCCTATGGAGATATTAGATCAACAAACTGCTCAAGGAAAATTTGTGTATAAACGATTTGAGAAAATTAATAGAAAATATGAAGATTTACTTGAAGCTGCTATTGCACAAAATAAAAAAGGAGAATATTTAATTTACACTTATGAGGCAGATAAAATGAGTTTTTCCTCTGATTTGAGTAATGAGTTAATTTATAGATATCCTGAGAAGATTATCTTTGTAGGAAGGAAAAAAGCAGGTTTTGTTAAAGGAAGTGTTCGAAGCGCTAAAAAAGTAATCTCTACAGTTTTAGAAAAAGCATTAGTTGGGATTGAAGGATATGGTGGAGGACACGAGCTTGCTTGTGGGTTTTGTGTTAATGAAGAAGATTTTGATAGATTTGTAGAAAATTTTAAAAGAGAAAATGATTAGAGAAGATCAGAAAAAAATATTATGGGTGAATATTATTTATATATTTGCTTATGGACTTTTTTATATTTCTATGAAAAATTATGAGTTTATTATTTATTTAGGAGTTGTGTTGTTTTTTTTAGGAGCGATTCTTTATAGTAATGAAAAAGTTAAATTTTCAAATACTGTTTTATGGGGATTAACTGTTTGGGGATTTATGCATCTCTCTGGAGGGGCAATACCTATTGGAGATGGAAGGTTATATGAATTGATGATTATTCCACTTTCTAGTGTGTATCCTATATTTAGATTTGATCAATTAGTGCATATGGTTGGATTTGGAGTTGCAACCTTAGTTATGTATGAATTATTACAACCTTTGCTTAAAGAAGATAAGGCTTGGGTTAGAATTGGGATTATTATTGTAATGGCAGGATTAGGTGCTGGTGCTTTAAATGAAATAATTGAATTTTTAGCAGTTGTAATAGTTCCTGAAACTGGAGTTGGTGGTTATATTAATACTTCATTGGATTTAGTTGCTAATTTAATTGGTGCGTTGATTGCTTTTTTTGTTATTAAGTTTAGGTATAAAGAGAGATAAATCAACAAATTTATAAAGCAATTCTTTATTCTATTTATACTAATGCGTCGATGGTCTAATGGCTACACTTTTTAAGTGCCATAAATGACTTTGGCCTTCCAAGCCGGAAATCTGGGTTCAAATCCCAGTCGACGCATCCTCATCATGAAAAAAGAGATACTATTAATCGGACTTTGTATATTACTTTTAGCTTGTGCTCAAAATGAAGTACAACCTTTACATTTGGAAAAGGGGCAAACTCAAGCAATAGAAAAGATTGAAACTGGAGGTTCTACAATGAACAGACACGCAATTATGAAAACAAACATGGGAGAAATTGATATTGAATTATATGAAGATAAAGCGCCTAAAACTACTAAGAATTTTATAGATCTTATTGAGAAAGGATTTTATGATGGAATTAAATTTCACAGAGTTATATCAGGTTTTATGATTCAAGGTGGAGATCCTAAAGGTGATGGAACAGGTGGTCCTGGATATAACATTGATGATGAGTTTGGACCTGGTTTAAAGCATACTAGTGCTGGAATATTATCTATGGCAAATGCAGGGCCTAATACTGGAGGTTCACAGTTTTTTATTACTTTAGCTGCTACACCTTGGTTAGATGGAAAACATGCTATTTTTGGAAAAGTAGTTAATGGAATGGATATTGTTGAGAAAATTGGTAGTGTTGAAGTTGATGGTTCTGATAGGCCTGTTAAAGATGTTGTTATGGAAAAGGTTAGTATAAAATAAGTTAATTTTTTATAGTGCTATTTCTTTTTTATACTTATGCCAAAGAAAGATACTGTATTAATCATATGTGCTCATAATGATGACCAGATTATTGGTGCTGGAGGATCAATGGTTGTATTTAAGCAGCAGAATAAGAAAGTTAAAACTGTTGTTTTTGCCTATGGAGAGAATAGTCATCCTCATATGAGAGCTAAATGGGTAAGAACTGAAAGAGCAAAAGAAGCGTATGAAAGTGATAAAATATTAGGATGTGATGGTATAACCTTTTTAGATCTTAAAGAGGGTAATTTTTTGAATACTTCTCAGCAGAATAAAGCTAAAAGTAAATTAAAAGAGATTATTCGTAAAGAGAAGCCGTCCAAGATATTTACACATAACTTAGATGACCCTCATCCAGACCATAGAGCTGTTTTGCATATTGTTTTGGATTTGGTTAAAGAATTAAGATATAATGGTGATGTGTATAGCTTTAATGTGTGGAATCCTTTAAATTTTAGAAAACGGAATAGTCCTAAACTTATTGTGGATGTATCTAAAACGTTTAATAAAAAAATAGAAGCGTTTATGGCACATCGAAGTCAAAAACCTACAATCATTACTTTGCTCTGGAATGTATATTTTCAGGCTTATTATAATGGGTTAAAAAATCATTTTAAATATGCAGAGGTGTTTTATAAGTTAAAATGACCTCCTCTTGGGACTAAAGTCCCAAGTATCCATCAGCTAGCTAATCC
>CALCXY010000014.1 GCA_937906345.1 Candidatus Woesearchaeota archaeon
TTATGAAAATAATATTTTGATGAGGTAAAGCCACCAGCAAACTATAAGCTTAACGTTTATGCCCCGCCACCACCCATAGAAAATTTGAGCCTTTAAGCTTAGTCAACAGGCTCCTTAGGGTATTTAGATAAGCTTTTATAGTCATTTTTGGAAAAAGTAGTTATGGGAATAACAATTATGCCAGTAGGAGGATATGGTGAAGTTGGTAGGAATATGACTGCTATACGAGTAGATGATGAGGTTGTTATTCTTGATATGGGCATTCATGTAGGGAATTATATTGCCTTTACAGAGGATGAAGATTTAAAAAATATTAAAACAAGTGAATTAAAAGCTGCAAAAGCAATTCCTAATGATGAAATTATTAAAAGTTGGAGAAAAGATGTAAAAGCTATAATTCCAACGCATGCGCATTTAGATCATATAGCTGCTATACCTTTTATGGCAGGAAAATATAATTGTCCTATCATTGCTAGTCCTTTTACTATTGCATTGCTTAAAACAAATTTAGATATTGAAAATATTCATCTTCCTAACAAATTTAAATCTGTGAATGTAAATGCTACTGTAAAAATATCTGATCATCTTAAAGTTGAATTTATTAACGTAACTCATTCTACTCCACAAAGTGTTATGGTTGCGTTACATACCAAATATGGAATTATTATTTATGCTAATGATTTTAAATTTGATTTGACTCCAACGCTTGGGAAAAAAGTCAATTTTGAAAGATTAAGAGAACTTGGTAAAAGTAAAAAAGTATTATGTTTAATTGCAGAGTGCTTGTATTCCAATGAAGCTATTAAAATGCCCTCAGAAAATGTTGCAAAAGAAATGCTTAAAGAAGTTTTATTAGGAACTGATAATAAAGGCAAAGCAGTTATTGTAACTACCTTTAGTTCTCATATTGCTCGATTAAAAAGTATAATAGAAATTGGTAAAAAAATGAAAAGGAAGGTAGTGTTTTTAGGTCGGAGTTTATCAAAATATGTGCAAGCAGCAGAAAGTGTTAAGATTGTAAATTTTTCAAAACAAATTGAAATTGTAAAGTATAGTAGCAAGATTAGAAAACGATTAGGAAAAGTTAAAGAAAAGGATAGAGCAAAGTATTTGTTTGTTGTAACAGGGCATCAAGGAGAACCAAAAGCTACTTTATCTAAAATTGCACATAATGATATACGATTTAAGTTAAGAAATGGAGATCATGTTGTTTTTTCTTCTAAAACTATTCCTACTGAAGAGAATAGAAAAAGTAAAGAAGTTTTATGTGATAAGTTACGACAGCAAGGTGTGAGAATATTTGATGATATTCACATATCAGGTCATGCTGGAAAAGAGGATTTACGAGATTTGATAAGTTTAGTTAATCCGAAAATGATTATTCCTAGCCATGGTGAAAGAAAAATGGAAGAAGGTACACTCAAATTAGCTTTAGAGATGGGATATGAGAAAGAAGATATTAAAATGATTAAGAATGGGCAAAAGGTTAAGGTTGTTTAGGTGTAAATCCTTATATATTCTATAGTTACATAATCTATATAAAGAGCGTGAGTATACCTCTTACTAATGAAATTAGCTCTTGCTGAACCTAAATATTTGAAAGAAAGTATTAATATCATATCTGAATTAGTTAATGAGGCTAGGTTTTCTATTACTAAAGATGCTATTGAATTAATTGCAATGGATCCTGCAAATGTTGCTATGGTAATCTTTAAGTTGCTTTCTAGCAGTTTTATTGAATATGATATTAAAGAAAATATTGAGATAGCGATTAATTTAGCTAATTTTAAGCAGATACTTAGAAGAGCTGGGCCTAATGATATTCTTTCTATGGAATTAACTGATGAAAATAAATTACAAGTTCAATTAAAAGGCACTTCAACTAGAACATTTTCACTTCCTATTATTGATATTGAAGAAAAAGAACAAAAAATACCTGATTTAAGCTTTGCAGTAAATGTTAAAGCACCTTGTTCAGTATTGGCAGATGCAATTGAAGATGTAGATATTGTATCAGAATCTGTAACTTTTATGGCTGAAAAGGGAAAAATGACAATAGCTGCTGAAGGAGATTTATCTAAAGCTAAAATTGAGATAAAAGAGAGTAATGATGTTAAACTTGAAGTAGATACTAATGATGTTGTTAAATCAAAGTATTCCATAGAGTATTTGAAGAAAATGGTAAATGGTTCTAAGTTAAGTGAAGAGGTGAGTATTCAATTTAATAAAGATTATCCACTAAAATTAGAGTTTTTAGTCATTGATAGGGTTTCTTTAAGTTTTATCTTGGCACCTAGGGTAGAGAGTGAGTGATTTAATGTATATTTTCTTGTTCCTAAAAGCTTTTATATTAGTTTTTCTTTAGATTTTGTATGAATTATTCTACAATACGAGGTGTTTTAAATGGTTGAGCCAACAAAAGAAGAAAAATATAAAGCTATAATTGCAGAAAGTTTAAGCAGAGTAATACGATCTGGATGGATTCCGGAATTAGGAAAACATAAATCAGGAAAGGTAAGAGAACTTCATTTTCATAATGGATTAGTATATCAGTTAGCATTTGATAGAGTAAGTGCATTTGATGTAGTATCAAGTCAATTAGTTCCTTATAAGGGCCAGGTATTGAATAGGCTTAATGTTTTGGCTATGGATTGGGCACAAGGTATAGTAAAAACAGCACATTTAGGAAGTCCAGATCCTGCAATGATAGTTCAGAGGGAGCATAAAAATGTAGGTTTTGAATGTGTTGTAAGAGGATATTTATGGGGTAGTGCTGCAAAAACTTACGAAACAGGAGAACGTGTCATTTCTGGTGTAGAATTTAAGAATGATATGCTAAGATATCAAAAATTAGATGAGCCTGTTTTTACACCTACAACTAAAGCAGAGGTTGGACATGATGAAAGTGTTACTTTAGAAGATATAGCTACAGTTCATGGTCCAAAAGTTGCTCAGCAATTAAAAGATATATCAATTGCACTCTACAAAAAGGGTGCTGAAGAAGCAGAGAAAAAAGGAAAAAGATTATTAGATACTAAATTTGAGTTTGGTTTTGATGAGATGAATAATTTGGTGTTAATTGATGAGTGTATGACTCCAGATTCTTCTAGATATGCTGATTCAGCAGATTATGAGAAAAAAATGCCTGAAATAGAAAAAGCTATGGGAGGAGGAACATATAAAAATGTAACAGAACTTTTAAAAGCAAAACCTGAGATGGCAATAACAGAAGAATCAAAGGAGCTATTTAGGGAAGCTGTAAAAGATGCTGGATATGATAATGGAGATACCTTACCTATTGTGTCTGATGAAGCAATAATAGAAACAGCATTTCAATATATTAATCTGTGTGAAAGTTTAACAGGAGAAGATTTTCAATTTACACCAAGTGACTTACCTGTTGAAAGGAGAATTATGAGAAGTTTAGTTCAAAGTAATCAGGCATATGGAGGATGTGTTATTCCTATGTTAGCTAGTATAAAAGATGGACCTCACTGGGAAAAGATGAAAGGCGCTTTAGATAAGGAGGGTGTGCCTTATACTGAGCCTACATGGGATTCTGCAGAGAAAAAAACTCGAGAGGTCTTAGCTCATATTGATAGGGTAAATGGTCTAAGCATAGAACCTGTTGTTTTCTTAACTGCTGCAGGTAGAGGAAATACTATTGGAGGATTAGTTGCAGGGAATACTGAGTATCCTGTTATTACCTGTCCTGTATTTAGTGATTCAGCTACCTATCAGATTGATGTGAATTCCAGTCTGAGAAGACCTAGTGGTGTTCCTGTTATGACTGTATTGGATCCAGGAAATGCTGCTGGGGCTGCAAAAAGGATGCTAGACATGGCAAGAGTAAATTAATTTTTTCTTTCTTTTTTTCTAAAATTATATAAAGAGTAGTATATTCACGTTTATTATGACGATTCCTACAATTAGTAAAAAAGACATGAGGAGAGTAGATGAGCTCATGGTTGAGAAGTATAAGATTGGAGTTATCCAGATGATGGAGATAGCTGGTTTTAATGTTGCTGAGTTTGCTAGAAGATTGTTAACTCCTCAAGCTAAGAAGAAATTATTTGGGAAATCTGAGAAGAAAGGTTTTTCAGGGAAAATTGTTATACTTGCTGGCAAGGGTAATAATGGAGGGGATGGTATTTGTGCTGCAAGGTATTTAAGAAATTGGGGTGCTAATGTTGTTCTCTTTGTTGTGAATGAAGAATTAAAAGATGAGCCTTTACATCATTTTAACATTGTAAAACAAACAGGAATGAATATTATCAATGATATTGAAAGTCTTAAAAAAGAAATAGAGGATTGTGATATGATTATAGATGGGTTAATTGGGTATAATTTAAGAGGAAATCCAGAAGGTGATATGGGAAAAGCAATTCAAATTGCGAATGATTCTCAAAAAGATATTTTGGCTATTGATGTTCCATCAGGCGTGGATGCAGATGAAGGAATACATTTTGAGCCAGCAATACATTGCAAATGGACTTTGTGTTTGAGTTTGCCTAAACAAGGATGGGAAACAGGAAGTTATGGAGAAACCTATGTAGCTGATATGGGAGTAGTTCCTGAAGTGTATAAGGAATTAAATATTGAAGTTGGAAAAATTTTTAAAGATGATATTATTGTTAGAGTAGAATAGTTTTTTATTGTGTCTATAATATACAAATACTTATAAATTACTTATCCTTAACTTTTTTTATGTTAGAAGCGTTGAAAAAGAGTGATCCATTAGTGTTTCAATCAATTCTTAAAGAATTAAACAGGCAACGAGAAGGATTAGAATTAATTCCGTCTGAAAATATTGTGAGTATGCCTGTTTTAGATGCAATGGGTTCAATTATGACTAATAAATATTCTGAGGGGTATCCTAAGAGAAGGTATTATGGAGGGAATGAATTTATAGATGAAGCTGAACAGTTGGCTATTGATCGTGCAAAATTATTATTTGGAGCAGAGCATGTAAATGTGCAGCCTTATTCAGGAAGTCCAGGTAATCAAGCTGTGTATCATGCTATGCTTGAGTTGGGTGATAAATTTTTAGGATTAAAATTAGATCATGGAGGACATTTAACTCACGGGCACCACGTAAATTTTTCAGGAAAGCATTATAATGCAGTGCATTATCAAGTTACTAAAGATGGTTTGCTTGATTATGATGCAATAAGAAAGTTAGCAAAGCTTGAAAAACCAAAATTGATTCAAGCAGGATTTACAGCATATCCTAGAAAGATTGATTTTAAGCAGTTTAGAGAGATTTGCGATGAAGTAGGTGCTTATTTGTTTGTGGATATGAGTCACTTTGCAGGTCTTGTAGCAGGTAATCAACATCCTAGTCCTGTTCCTTATGCAGATGTTGTGATGACTACTACTCATAAGACGCTTCGTGGACCTAGAGGAGCTATTATTCTTTGTAAAGAAGAGTATGCA
>CALCXY010000015.1 GCA_937906345.1 Candidatus Woesearchaeota archaeon
TTTTTACGCTCATACTTCACATATTCTTTCTGCTTTCCCACATCCCTAATAAGTGCATCCTTATTCTTCTCAGGTCCAAACATAAAACCGCAAGCAATTAAATATAATTTTTTAGAATCTTTATAATAAGAAAGTATTTGCCCAACTACACTTACTTTATGTTTGAGAGCCATCTTCCCAATAAACTGCTTCTCAGATGGCAATTCTAGTTTCATTACCCACATAAGGTATACGATGTTTGTCGTGTTTAAAAATTTAATTAATTTGAAGCAACATATCTTGCTAATAATTCTTGAGTTTTTGGAATCCTAGATACCATTCTTGATGAATTAACAACAGCATCCCCCAATAAAGCTTTTCTTGCTCTTGTATCACTATTTACCCCCCTTAGTTTTTCATAGAATATTTCTAGATTTGAAGGGCTCTCTGATTCTAAAAATGCTTTCAGATGATTTTCTCTATCAACAACACCCAATAAAGTCCTAGAAATATATCTTGAATCCTCTCCTGTTATTCTTTTTGCTTCTTGCAATTGATGCAGCAACTGTAAAACCGCACTAGAACTTACTTTTGGTTTCATAACTACCCTCTTAATTTGATCATAAGCATCTGGAACTCCTTTTCTTTTTAAATAAGTACTCACTAAAGATGAAGCAGCTTTAATTCCTGATTCATAAATCTCCCCTTCCAACCCTGGAATATGAGGTTCATACTTATCCAATTCAGAAATAAGTCTTTCAACAGCAATAACAGATAGTTGTATAGGATGAAAACCTTCTCTCTTTGTTACAGATCTTCTTAAATCACCTTGTTCTCGATAAGCAGTTATTAATTTTTTAATTGGAGTTACCATCCCTTGCATTATCTCAACTAAAGCTTCACATCCTTCGGCTAAAAAAGGATTAGTTTTTTGTGCCATAACAGATGATCCACTTTCACCTTCTTGTGTTAATTTCGCTACAACTTGCCGAGAAGCATACAACCAAGTATCTTGAGCAGCTTTTAAGACAACATTTCCTACATTTACCATAGTATCTAAAGTTATATTAAGTGATGCATTGCTACAATCTTGATCAAGTCCTAATTCTACATAGTTAAGACCAAACTGCTTTTCAACTAAATCCTTATACATTTTTTTAGGATGAATATGAGCATAGGATCCTCTCATATCAACATCAGTCCCAATAGCACCTGCTATTTTTCCATCAATATGTAATTGCTTTCTTCCAAGTAAAGGAGCAGCTTGTTGAGTAATTTGATCTGCTAAATTAGCATAGATATGTCCTAAAGTTGTGAGTTGAGCATCCTGTCCATGAGTTCTTGCCATGCAAGTAACATGCTTATAGGCTATAGCTTTTTCTTCTAATTTGGAGATTAATTTAGAGATAGATTTTGCCCAAACTCCTATTGCTTTAGTGTAAAGATATCCTGAAACATTTGTATCAACATCTGCAGAGGTTCTAGCATAATGAACAATACCCCTCATAAGATTTTCATCTAATTCTAATTGTTGAGCTCGTATAGTAAGCCAAGTATTTGCAGCAACAATATCATGATTTGTTTTTCTTTCAATTAATCTAATGATTGCGTAATCTTTTGTTGTAAAATTCTCATAGATACTTCTTAATTTTTGTTGATCCCTTTTACTAAAAGGTTTTTTTACTAATTTTTTATCATTATCAGGATGATTCCCAAGTAAATCAGCTAAAGAAATAACATATTCAACTCCAAACCTTACTCTTTCTCTAACAGTAGCTTGTTCTGAACTTATATGAAGAAATTCTTCTGTATATCTTCGATATCTACCATCAGTAATATTTATAGCAGCCCCTCCTTCTACAAGTTTCTCAAATCTGTCCTTCTTCCCAGCCCATTCAGCAAAAGTCTCATCACGCCTATTAATAAAATCACAAAGAGTTCTATATTCATCACGTTTAAACCCCTTATCATTAAGAAAATCAATACTCCCTTGAGAAAAATCATGTTTACTTATTAAACGTCTAACAATTCCACCAAGTGTTGAAGGTGTTTTCATTAATAAAATAATAATTTTTCATTATAAATACTTTTATATATTCAAGACTATACTTTCAATACCCTAAATGTTTTTAAATATGGAATTCTTAGAAAACAGCATGAGTTTGGGAGGTGCGTTATGCCAAGAAGAGCTGTTCTAAGTGTTGCTGATAAAGGTGAAATTGAATACCTAGCTGAGGAATTAGGAAAACTAGATTTTTTATTATATTCTACTGGAGGTACAAAAGATAGATTAGATTCTGGTTGTTCTTTTGAAATAAATCCTATATCTGTTATCACAGGAGTTGATGAATCAGGAGGTGGAAAAGTTAAAACTATCCATCATAAAATTGCTGCAGGACTTTTACATGGAGAGGGAGATCCTCAATATACAGAATGGAATGATTCTGAAGGTGTTGAAACTATACATGTTGTTGCTAATAATCTTTATCCTTTTGAAGATACAATGTTTAAATTTTTAGATGCAGGAGGAGATATTCATTCAGATGAAGCTGATGAAATTGCCCTTGAATTTTGTGATATTGGAGGAACATTATTACATGGAGCTGGAGCTAAAAGCCCACATGCTGCTATTCTTTCAAGACCTTCCCAATATGAAAGAGCTATAAAAGAATTACAACAAGATGGAAAATTCTCAAAAGAATTTCAAACTCATCTTTCTAGAATTGCTCACCTAGAAATGGGAATTAACAGACTCATGCTTAGTGAATTTTATAGAATGAGAGATACTACTGCTGAACGATTCGATGAAACAGTTGTTCAAATTTTTAGTCGATTTAGACAATTTAGGTATGGTGAAAATAGTCATCAAGATGCTTGTGGTTATAAAAAAAGATCTTTTTTACCGCCTAGAGGAGTTATTAATGCTCAAGTATTAAAAGAAGGAAAAGAACTTTCTCGAAATAATATTTTAGATTTAGATGCAGCTGTTAAAGCAGCAGGTGTTATGTATCTTCTTGATGGTGCAGAAAATGGAGTTGTAACTGTCAAACACGGAAACCCTTGTGGATTTGCAACAGGAGCTAGTTTAGAAAAAGCAATTGAACAATCCTATTTAGGAGATCCACTTTCTGCCTTTGGAGGAATATTAGCAATTAAAGGTAAAGTTACTAAAAAAGATGCAGAAAAAATACAAGAATTATACTATAAAGATGGGGCTTTTATTGAAGCAATTGTTGCTGAAAGCTATACCACTGCTGCTCTAAAAGTTCTTCACAAAAAGAAAAATATTAGAACATTACAATTAGATTCTTTTAAAGATTCTAATCCAGATGAATTACAAATAGTTAATGTAGATGGCGGTGCAATGCTAGAAACTAAAGACAATAAACTCTATGAAAAATTAGAAGTTGTTGCTGGAAGATTTGCTACTCGACAAAAAAGAGGATTATTAGAAGCAGGAATAGCATCTGTTATGCCCTATTGGAGCAATGCTGTTTCAATTGTCCATGAATATGAACCAGGACAATATGCTGTTGTTGGAGCTGGAATTGGTAATGCAAATAGAGTGTTATCTACAAAAGAAGCATGTGAGATGGCTCATAACCATTTTAGAGATGAATATATCAGAGATAATGACACTAAAACAGGAAGTGCTGATTATGCTATGAAAAAAATGAGAGAGTGTGTAATGACATCAGAAGCATTTTTCCCTGACAAAGATAATGTTGAAGTTGCTCAAAAATGGAACATCAAAACTATCATCCAACCAGGAGGATCTAATGCAGATAAAGATGTGAATAAATATTGCAAAGATAACAAAATAACAATGATTCACACAGGAACAAGACACTTTAATCATGGTGGTAAAGCACCATTATAATGTAAAATGTTTCAAAAAATATATAGTGCTGATACACCAATGAAAGTAGGCATCTTTCTTTGTAGTTCCTCTGCCTCAAATGCTGAAGCATTGATAAGATATGCTTTATCTGTACCTAAAGATAAAAGACTTTGGGAACCAAGCTTACTATTAACTGATAGACCAACTTCTAGATGTGAAGAATTAGGAGACGATTTTGAGATCCCTACATTAATAAGAGATGTTAAAGCAGATTATGAAGCTACAAAAGGAAAAGACTTTTCCCAAAGAAGAGATATTGATATGCCTTACGCTACTAGATTAGCTGAAGAAGGAATAACTGTCTGTGCAATGGCTGGATGGGAATGGTGGACTTCAGATGCCTTAACAGGACCATTTTATTTAGTAAACATGCATCCAGGTGATGTTACTGAAAAAGATGAAGATGGAAAACCTGCATTAATGGGACTTCATCATATTCCAATTAGTAAAGCAATACTTAGAGAATTAGTTTATATTCATTCCTCAACTATGATTTTAAATGAAGGAAAAGATACTGGTCCTGGCTTAATTATATCTGATCCATTAAGATTAAATCTAAGAGGCCATACCTACGAAGAATTAAAAGTAGACAAAGAGTTAAGACACGAAATTGCAGGTGAAAATCAAGGCTATCTTAAGCACTGTGGTGATCTCGTAATCTTTGGCCCAACATTAGATAATATTGCAAATGGTAATTTTGAAATTAATCCTGAAAAAACTAAAGTAGCCTATAAAGGAATTCCTACTGAAGGAGTATTTTTTGGAGATATGTAAAAAAGGTGATAAACAATGCCAAAAACAAGAGACATGTATAAAGATGCTGGAATTGATTTAGAACAAAATGAAATTGCCAATAGATGGGCTAAACTTATCATTCCAGAAACTCATAATGAAACTGTTATTGATGATTTAGATGGCTTATTCTCAACAGGTATTAGAATAGACAGAGATAAAGGAGATAAAGGAGATAAAGGAGAAAAAGTAGGACAATTATGGGTCAGTGCTGATACTCCTGCTGAAATGGTTGAAGGTATGCATACTGGAATATCTAAACTGCTCTCTAGAGGAGATCATCCTGTTGCTATAACAGATTATATTGCTTATGGACAGTTAATTGGTGATGTTGCAGGAAAATTATTAATTGATGTTGTAGCAGGATCAAGAAAACCAGATGGAACTCATGTTCCTGTTATTGGAGGAGAATTTGCAGAAATGCCTGGTGTTATTAAAAAAAGAGGGTTAGAATTTACAGTTGTCATAAATTATCAATCTCATGAAAATAGAAGAAATTCATTAAGCATAAGAAATCATAAAGGAGACATATTAGTTTACTCAAAAGATTCTGTAGGAACTAAAACAGAGTTAGGACAACGATTAGGCATACAAAATGGATTATTTTTTGATATGATTGGACATTCAGTTGGAGATGTTGTTGTCCAAGGCACAACACCTTTAGGTATTGGAATGTATGTTGGATCAGCCCCTGATTTTTCATGGCCTGAAATGGAAAAAGTGTTTCAACATTCAGCTAGAGAATCACTATTAACAAATATGGGTTTCCATCATCATTCTAAAAAAGGTTACTGTAAAGAGCGATTTGATATTATTGGAAACATAACAGGAATTGTTGATGAAGATAAACTTCTTACTGGCCATGATATTAAAGAGGGGGATTATCTTATAGGTATAAAATCTTTTGGAGTTAATACAAATGGATATTCATTAGTAAGAAAATTAGTTAGTCAAGGATTATTAAAAGTTGATGAAATGATGCCTGGAACAAATATGACAGTAGGACAAGCATTAATGGAGC
Source organism: Candidatus Woesearchaeota archaeon (assembly GCA_937906345.1). Lineage (GTDB taxonomy): Archaea > Nanobdellota > Nanobdellia > Woesearchaeales > CALCXY01 > CALCXY01. The sequence goes on from CALCXY010000015.1 coordinate 5,694, forward strand.
CTCATCAAAACTATTGGGCAGCTATGAATGATTCTAGAAAAATATTTGGTGCAGATCTTAAGGGAGCTGCTCACATAACAGGTTCTGGAATTGAGAAAAACACAAACAGGTTATTTCCAGATGGATTAAAAGCAGAGATACATTCTCTTCCCGAAAACTCTAGGTTCCGATACATTCAAGAAATAGGTAGAGTAAATGAAGAAACTATGGGAAAAACATTCAATAGAGGTATAGGTGTCATGTTAGCTGTTGACAAAGGATATGATGTAAATAATTTACCTGATAGATACCACCTAGCTGGAAAAGTAGTCTCTAACTAAACCTTTTTAAACCCTCCTTCTTTTCTTTCTTTTTATGGCTTTCCAAGACATAATTACAATAGAAAAACCTCAATTCTATCTAGATGTAGCTATCAGTTCAGCTACTAAAACATCTGAAAGAATGAGGTCTAAAAAACTCACAGGAGATAAACTCCAAATAGTAAAACAAGTCTACTTAATCAAAATAGACACAATCCATTCACAAATTTACAAAAGATTTTCTCAAATTCTTAAAACATTCCCTCAAATTGATGAACTAGCACCTTATTATCAAGAATTAGTTAAAATCTCATTGCCTTATGTAGAAGTAAAACAAGCCCTAGGTGCATTAAACTGGGCTAATAATAAAATTAAAGACTTAACTAAAAGCTCAAAAGCAAAAATTATCCAATCAACTGATCCTAGTAAATCATTACAATTATACAAAGAATATATTGGACGTATTTCATCTGTTGTAAAACAAATGAAAGATTCTTTATTCATTTTAGAAGGAGCAAGAAAAGAATTCAAAGCATTTCCTCAAATTAAAACAAATGTTCCAACAGTTGCGATTGTTGGCTTCCCTAATATTGGAAAAACAACGTTATTATACAAATTAACAGGTTCTAAGCCAGAGATAAATGAATACGCATTTACAACTAAAAAATTAAACATTGCATATTTAAGAAAAGATAAAACAAAGATTCAATTCTTAGACACTCCTGGAACACTCAACAGATTTGAAAAAATGAATAATATTGAAAAACAAGCTTCTTTAGCTTTGGAACATTTAACTCACCATATTATTTACGTTTTTGACTTAACAGAGCCTTTTCCCTTAAAAGATCAAATTGCTTTGTATGAAAAGATTAAAGAACTTAAATTACCAACAACATTATACCTTTCAAAAACAGATATTTTAAAGAAAGAACAAATTGAAGAATTCTCTAAAAAATATACTATAACAACTGATATAAAAGAGCTAAAATCCATAATTCTAAAGAAAATTAAGGCGTAGATTTATAAAAGAATTTTAATTCTCCAAAGAGTATGCCACAAAATCATGTAGAATCCCTTGAAGGGCAAGTATTATTAGGAGTTATCAATAAAGGGTATGGTGCTACTCAATTTCCTGATGATATTGCAAAAAAATTAGGTGAAATAATAGATAAAAAATTATCTGTTGATTTTACTAAAGGATTGGGTGAACCAGTCTCTTTGGAAGGTATTCTTCCACCTGAGAAACTTCCTGCTAAAAAAACTCCTAACCAATGTGTAATAGAAAATGGAGAAGCAGAGGAAGTAGCTAGATTCTTTGCAATCTCTGATACTACATTTGCAATAAGAGTTTCTTATCAAGGAATAGGAGCTCCAGGATTATTACTTTTTAGACAATATTTTCTAGATTATTAAACCCTTTTCCCTTGATGCACTTCTCTTTGAGGGTAAGGAATAACAATCTTATTCTTATCAAAATTCTCTTTAACTGATTTATTCATCTCAAACTTTGTTCCCCAATAATCTTCCTTTTTAACAAATACCCGTATAGCTAAATTAACTGAAGAATCAGCTAATTCTTTAACAATAATTTGCGGCTCTGGATCTTCTAAAATTCTTTCTTCTTTCTTAATTAAAGCATCTAATATTTTCATTGCTTTATTAATATCAGAATCATAATGAATCCCAAATATCATCTCTAACCTTCTCTCTTTTAATCCTGAGTAATTAGTTATTGCTCTACCCCATACTTTTCCATTAGGAAGAGTAACTTTTTTCCCATCAAACGTATGAATCTCCGTAGCAGCAATACCAATACGATCAACAGATCCTTTTACTCCAGCTGCCTCAACAAAATCTCCTACTTTGAAAGGTCTATGAAATAAAATAAATACTCCTGCTGCTAAATTCCCTAAAGTATCTTTAAGTGCAAAACCTACTATAAATCCCATGATTCCCAAACCTGCAACTAATCCTGATACATCTATACCTAGATTTGAAAGTATAATAATTAAAAGAATAAGCCACATACCAACTTTAACAAAATTTTCAACAAATGTTTCTGCCGATCTATCAAAATTAACTCTTTCAAAGAAATGCTCAACAATTTTACTGATAATTTTAATAATAATCCAGCCAATAATTAAAATAACTAAAACACCAATAAGTTTAGGAATATAATTTACAAATTTTTCATATAATTGTGCTTGCAAATTAGATAAACTCAATATCGCACTATTAACACTTTCATCACCCACTACCATGAAGTTATTGAAATGAAAGTGATATTTAAAGATTGTGGTTAATAGTTTCTTGGTTAACCCCAATCTTCACGGCGCCAGTCGTGTTAGATTGTGATTTATTTCTTTTTATAGATTTTACTTCTATGATCTAAGTGTCTCACAAAAACAATCTTTCTCTGTTTATCTACATCAATCAATGCCCTGTATGTCCCAATTCGAAATTTATAGTAATCTTTTCCTTCAAAATGTTGTAATGTCAAGAACCACCCATCAGAGATGGGTGGAATGTGATACTCCAGTTTCACGTTCCGTACCTGACTTTCAGGTGGTTCTTGATCATGCTCAGAATTTTCCAGCATTCCAATGACAAAAGCAAGCGAGGCTTGCCATCAATTCTAGACTGATGGAAAATTCTGACATTATGAAATAAGGGGACACCCCTTATGATCCCCTTCCGCCTTCACTACTCGCCTAGC
>CALCXY010000016.1 GCA_937906345.1 Candidatus Woesearchaeota archaeon
GGCTCATCCTATCCTGGCGGTGCAGAAGCTGCCAAGGGTGGGGGTGTTCACCCATTAAAAGGGTTCGTGAGCTGGGTTCAGTACGCTGTGAGGCAGTATGTTTAATATCTACTGGAAATGTTTGATATCTGAAAGGAAGGATTTTCTAGTACGAGAGGAACGAAAGTTCGAGGCCACTGGTCTACCTGTTATCTTACAAGGTATGCAGGGCAGCTACGCCTCAAGGGATAAGAGCTGAAAGCATCTAAGCTCGAAGCCTGCCTTGAAAAGAGATATCATGAACTCCCATAAAAGATGGGTTTAATGGATGCGGTGTGTAAGTACTAAGGCAACGAAGTATTCAGCATGCGCAACCCAATAGTTCATATCCTCATTTATACATGGTCTCTTTTTTTAATTTTAATGAGATATTAGCGACAGCTAGAACCCTTTTAATATGAGTCGACATCATAGACGATAAACTTTAACTTTTTACAAAAACCCCACATCATCCGATAATTTTAAGTTATTTCGAAAAAAAATAAAAATAAATAAATTCTCTCCAATATTCATAAAAAAAATTATGAAAATTCTTAGAAACTTTAATAAAAAAATAATAGCTACAAATACTTATGAAAGAATATGGATATGAAAAACTAAAAGTTTATAAATTGAGTTTCTCATTTGTTGCTGATATCTATAAACTTGTAAATTCATTTCAAGGAAAAGATTCGAGTTTTATAATATCACAATTAAAACGAGCTTCTGCTTCAATGCCCTTAAATATAGCTGAAGGATCAGCTGCTTTAACAAAACGAGATTATTTGAATCATGTTAATTATGCCTATAAATCCTCAACAGAAACAAAAGTAATACTTAAATTATGTAAATCTTTAGGATATATTAATGAAGAAAAATTAAATCGATTTTTATTAAAACTTGATGAAATCAAGAAAAGAATCTACTGCTTAAGAGCTGTTTTAATGAAAAACACTCAATTTAAAACAGGAGATAGGTTTAAGTATTATTTGAAAACTCATTCTTAAGGCATTACATTTATTAATTAAAGCATACTTTTTATCATTATGATATCATTAGGAATTGAATCAACTGCGCATACTTTTGGTGTTGGAATTATAGATTCAAAAGGAAAGGTATTAGCAAATGTTAAGGATAGTGTGACTACTAAATCAGGAGGCATTATTCCACTTAAAGCTGCAGAGCATCATATAGCATGTTGTGATACTGTTGTTAAAGAGGCCTTAAAAAAATCAGGCCTCTCAATAAAAGATGTTGATCTTATTAGTTTTTCTCAATCTCCTGGAATAGGGAACTGTCTTAGAATAGGTGCGATAGTAGCTCGCAGTTTATCAGTTATTCATAATATTCCAATTATTGGTGTGAATCATGCAATAGCACATCTTGAAATAGGAAAATTAATTTGCAAAACAAAAGATCCTGTTATGCTTTATGCATCAGGTGCTAATACTCAAATAATTGCTTATGAAAATGGAAAATATAGAATTTTTGGAGAAACATTAGATAATGGAATAGGAAACTTTTTAGATGGATTTGCTAGAGAATTAGGACTTGGTTTTCCAGGAGGTCCAAAGATTTATGATCTTTCTCTTAAAAGTAAAAAATATATTGAATTACCTTACACTGTTAAAGGAATGGATGTTAGCTTTGGAGGTTTGCTTACAAATTTGAAGCAAAAAATAGCTTCAAAAAAATTTAAAAAAGAAGATCTTGCCTATTCTGTTCAAGAAACTGTTTTTGCTATGCTTATTGAGGTAAGTGAACGAGCACTTGCTCATGCTGGAAAAAAAGAATTACTCTTAGCAGGAGGAGTGGGGTGTAATATAAGATTGCAAGAAATGTGTGATAAAATGTGTGTTGACAGAGGAGCAAAGTTTTTTGTTCCGCAAAATGAGTTTTTAGTGGATAATGGAGCAATGATTGCATGGCTTGGGCTTGTTCAGTTTCAAAATAATGGAAGAATGAAACTTAAAGATGCTATTATTAAACCTTATTTAAGAACTGATGATGTGGAGGTGTATTGGAAATAATTTAATAAATTTATTTCTTCTTACTTATCTTCTTTAAAATACTACTTTTACCTTTCCAATCCAATGCTTCTTTTAAAACTTCTATTATATTTTGAACTGGGACAACTTTAATCTTGTTTAATTTTGTAGGTGGAATTACAATATCTTTTTGATTGGAATGAGGAATAATAACTGTTTTAATTCCTGCTTCGATTGCTGCTTCAATTTTAGCTGTAACTCCTCCAATTGGTAAAACTTCTCCTCTAACTGATAAGGAACCTGTCATTGCAACATTTTGTTTTATAGGAACATTTTTTAATGCAGATATAACAGTTGTTGCTACTGCAATTGAAGCTGAGTCTCCCTCAACCCCTTCATACGTTTGCAAGAATTGCACATAAATATCATATTTCTCTTTAATATCTTCACCAAAGTATTTTTTGATAATAGCTGAAACATTTAAAACAGCTTCTTTAGCTATTTCACCTAATTTTCCAGTTGCAACAATCTCTTTTTCCTTTCCGCCCGGAGTTACTGCGCTTTCAATTGGTAAAATAATACCTGATAATGCACCTTCTGATCCAATAACTGCTAATCCATTTACTCTTCCAATATGTTTTCCTTCTGTGACAATAACTTCATATTCCTTTTTCCTTTCAATATATTTATCTGCTAATTGTTTTTCTAATGGTCTTGCTATTTTTTTAGCTCCTTCAATGTGTTTTTTCTCTACAATCTTTGATTTTTGTTCTAATGCTAAGTCTCCTGATGCCCTTACTAATCCACCAAGTTCTCTTAACCTTAGTGTTAAATGACCTTTTCTATTAGCTAATTTTTGAGCTTCATGAATAATTTGCAAAACAGCTTCTTTACTAAAATGAGGAATTTTTCCATCTTTTTTAATTTCTTGAGCAATGAATAAAGCAATCTTCATTCTATTTTCAGGCGTATCTTTAACTGTATCCTTCATATATACCTCATAACCGTAACCTCGGATTCTAGATCTTAGTGCAGGATGCATATTTTTAATTGTTTCAAGATTACCTGCAGCTATCAAAATAAATTTACAAGGAACTGGTTCTGTTCTTACCATTGCACCAGCTGAACGCTCTGATTGGCCAGTTATAGGATATTTCCCTTCTTGTAGTGCAGTTAATAATTCTTGCTGAGTATGTGGCTGCAGAGTTGCTATCTCATCTACAAATAAAACTCCCATGTCTGCTTTATGAATCATTCCTGCTACAACACGTTCATGAGCTGGAGTTCCTAATCCTCCTGATTGGAATGGATCGTGTAAAACATCTCCTAATAATGCACCTGCATGAGCTCCTGTTGCATCCATAAAAGGTGCATGCTTTTTCTTAAAATTGTCTACTACCACTTTTGGTGCTTGAGAAGATCCACTTTGTGCACGTTTTCCTAGATTTAAAAATAAAACAAATGATGCTAAAAACATCATACCTCCTAAAAACAACGCAGCAAAAATAACATCTGATTGGTAATATGATCTCGCCCACCAAGGTGCAATCATTGCAATTATTAAAAGAACAAACATGATAAGGTTTTGATTTTTAAACATGGCATTATTTTGCAATTTTGCTCTAGCAACTAATTCCCTGCCTTTTCCTCCCACAACTGTTCGAATTAATGGTTGATTTTCATCGTTAGGATTTGGAAAAGATAAAATATCTTTTAGTTTTTCTTTAGGGAGAATCTCTGCTAATGCTAAACCTAACATAGATTTACCTGTTCCTGGTTCTCCAATTAATAGAACGTGTCTTCTTTGCTGTGCTGCTTTGTTTATTACCTCAACAGCATCATCTTGACCATGCACTTGACCAATAATATTTTCTGATGTTTTCAGCTCAGCAGTAGACTTAAAATTAAGATCAGCCATGATTTATAAATGAGATTAACGGTTTATATATTTTGTGGTTTATTAGTTAAGGGAAATTTCTTGTTAAATAGAGTATATTTCTTTCAGTTCCCATAAGTATTTATAATATTCCTAATTGCCCACATTATGCCAGAAATTATTGCATTTTCTCCATTTTGTCTCAGAGGATTCTATAAGCTACAAGTACCAGAATCAAATCCTAAAACAGATGTATTAGGGGAAAAAGTTGAACAACTCTTCGAAGAAGCAGAGGCACAATTTGATAAAGAAAATACTCACCAAACATATCCTTCTATTATCACAGAAGATCCAACGATTAAAGTCTACAGTTATTTTCCTCCAAAATTTGATAATTCTTCTAATTTTAACCCAAAATTATTCTGGAATAAAAGCAAGCATAGGCTTTTCAAACATCAATTCTATCTCACTGAAGGAGAAATATATCGACCTTCTGTAGAAATTGGTTTGCCATCTAATACAGAGATAACTCATAAGCATTTGGGAAAGGATAAAGAACGTGAAAAACATTCATTCTCTCCATTCTGGAATGCCATCCTATATATGGGTTTTAATGGTTATAGCATTGTTAGGATGGGTATGTTGGATAGAGTTTTTTTTAATTACAAAACAGATACTGTTTTTGGTTCTTTATACAGCAAAGGAAAAAGCAAATATTTTACTGTAAGTGCAAGAAATAAAGAAAATGTGATACACGGAGTTAAACAAGTAATGACATTATTTGACTAATTTAGGTTAATATTTATATATTTTAGAGGAATTTAGGTTTATATGGACTTTAATGATATTAAAGCAAGAAAAGATTGGGTAGAATTAGCTCATGAGGAAAAAGGGCATATCTTTCCTACTCATTATTATTGGAGATGTGTGCAGTTAATTGGTAAACTCTTTGATCATCCTCCGAATGTGTTTGCACTTTATTTTACTTCAAAAGGATTTGGTTGGTTAACAAGTAAAAATGCTTTATCTGATTTGGGAGTTAAGATTTTAAAGAAATTTGAGCAAGATAAAAATTTTATTAATAAAATTGTAGATCATAATCATAAGTTCATCCCAGTATTGTTAAAAGAATCTTCTTATTTTAATCAAGACCTTTCTCAAATTAATGAGCAAGAGTTATTTGATCATTATAAAAAGACAATGGATCTTGTTTCTGTGTTAATGGAATATAGTGGCATTGGAACTGTTTTAGAATTTGAAACCCCCCATTTAAGCAATAAACTTATGGGAGAGCTTACTACTCTTTTTGGTAAAGAAAAAGCTGGTGAATATTTTAGTATACTTACATTACCTACAGAGAAAACTTCTTCACAAGAAGAGAAATTAGCTTTACATGTTTTGAAATTAAAAAAATTAAATGGTGAGGATGTTATTGAATTATTAAAAAATCATTGGAAAAAATATGCATGGTTGGGATTTAATTATGATGGACCTGAATGGAGTTTTGAAGATATTAAGGGAAAATTTAATGCACTTTCCAACAGTAAAGAAGAGATTTTAGCATCAATTGATGAATTAACAAATGAAAATCAAAATCGGAAATTAAATCAAGAGAATCTTATTAAAGAATTAAAATTATCTGATAATTTACAATATTTATTTATGGTATTACGAACATTAGGATATTGGAAGTTTGAAAGAAAGTTCCAAAATATCAAATTTCATTATTATTTGAATAACCTTATGAAAGAGATAAGTAAACGTTTTGGCGTTAGTTTGGGTGAATCTAAAATGATTTTACCTAGTGAAATGGAGGATGTTTTAGTTCATAGTAAGATCGATAAAGCATTATTATCCCAAAGATGTGAATTATGTATTTGTTTGTATCAAGGGTATGAAGATTTTATGTGTTTAAGTGGTGATGATGCTTTAGAGATTGAAAAAGATATTTTAAAATGTTTACAAGTTGATGATAATGTTGATGTGATTAAGGGATCAACAGCGTTTAAGGGTAAGGCTTCTGGAAGAGTAAGAATTGTTAATACAAAAGAAGATATGGAAGGATTTGAAGAGGGAGATGTTTTGGTTTCAGCTTCTACAAGTCCTGATATTATCTCAGCTATGAGTAAAGCAGCTGCTATTGTTACAGATTCTGGAGGAATTACTTGTCATGCTGCAATTGTTTCTAGGGAGTTGAAAGTTCCTACAATTATTGGTACTGGTTCTGCTTCTAAGATTCTTAAAAATAATGAGATTGTTGAAGTTGATGCTAATAATGGTATTGTAAAAAGAGGAGTGTAATGAT
>CALCXY010000017.1 GCA_937906345.1 Candidatus Woesearchaeota archaeon
CCTGATATGAAAGACATTATTAATGCAAAAGTTAAACATAGGGAAATGTTTAGACCCTTTGCACCTGCTGTAACAGCTGAAGATGCTAAGAAATATTTTGAATTAGATAAAGAAGATGAAAAATTCATGCTTTTTGTATATCCAATTAAAAAACAATATCATAAAAAAATCCCTGCCGTTACCCATATTGACGGATCAGGACGTTTACAAACCATAACAAAAGAACAAAATTACTTATATCATGGTGTAATTAAAGAATTTGGAAAACTCTCTGGAATTCCTATAGTAATCAACACTTCTTTTAACATTCGAGGAGAACCCATTGTTTGCACTCCCTACGATGCATATAGATGCATGATGGGAACAGGAATTGATTACCTTGTTATTGGTAACTTCTTAGTAAAACGTGATGATAATCCTCGTGATAAGTGGGATTCTGAAAGTTTAGCGAAGGATTAATTCTTAAAAAATTATTTTCAATAAAATCTAGCCTTTCCAGGATGAAAAACTTTTACTTTTCCAGTTCTATAATGAGTGTAAGTGGTCTTTTTATAAAATTTTTGGAAAAAATTTTTTCTTTCAGTTAATTTTTTAGTAGGAAGATGAAAAATATCTAATAAAACATATAGATATATCTGAAGATAATAAAGAAATTGACACATTACATATCCAATTCCAATAATTCCCTCATCTAGTATTCCCTTTCTAAGATAAATCCAAGGAATACCTAAGGTCATTTTGAATGCTTTTGAGAAAAACTTTTTTTTAACATTAGGATCAAAAATTAAATTATACGCTGCATGAATAGTAACCACTGGATACGTTTTATCAAAAAAATAAAGTCTATCGCCAACATTATGCCCTAGTCTTGCTCCTAAAATAAGTCCTTTATGCTTAAATTGAGGAATACTATGAGGAGCTCCTTCAACAAAAGTCATATCCTCTTTTCTCCATATAAAAGACTTCTCAGAACGAGAAAAAAAGCCTGTATTCTTTCGTAGTTTGTTAGGACACCATAATGAACCCATTGACCCTATATCTTTTCTTTTTATATTTTTGAGAATTTGTTTTTTTAATTCCTCAGTTATAAACTCATCTCCATCTATTTGTAAAATCCAGTCTCCTTTTGCTTGTAAAAAAGTAAAATTTCTTTGAGGCTCAGCAGTCCCTACGGGTTCACCAATATAAATCTTATCAGTATAATTACTACAAATCTTAATAGTATTATCATGGCAATGCCCGTTATGAACAATAATAATCTCATCTACAAAATCTTTTATGCTATCTAAACAAACCTTTATTGTTTTTTCAGTATTATAAACAAGCAGTATTGCAGATATACTTATTTTTTTCATTAACAAAACGAGAACAAACATATTTAAATAGGTTTATGTTTCTATAATCCATAACTTTAATAAAGGCACAAATAGATCTTATTTCGCAGGGGTGTTATATTATTAATAAGTATACTCCTGCTCAGAAAAAATGCAAGTAGTTTTACTATGTGGGGGAAAAGGAACTAGACTTAACGAGAAAACCGTTAAGATTCCAAAGCCATTGATAGAGGTAGGAGACAAACCCATACTTTGGCATCTTATGAAGTATTTTGAACACCATGGACATACAGATTTTGTTCTATGCACTGGCTACAAAGCAGACATGATAAAAGATTTTGTTGAGAAAAGAGAAGAAAAAACATGGAACATCACCATAAGTGAAGGTGATGAAGATATGTCAAAAGCAGAAAGAATTCTTAAAGCCAAAGATCTATTGGATGACACCTTTATCTTATCATATGGAGATGATGTTACTGATGTAAACATCAATAACGTTATCGAACAACACAAGAATGACAATAAATTAGTAACAATCACTGCTGTAAATCCAGAATGTGGTTATGGAGTTTTGGAGCTAGGTGAAAAAAACGAATTAGCTGGATTTAAAGAAAAACCAAAACTTCCCTTCTGGGTAAATGGAGGATTTATGGTGGTTTCCAAAAAAATTAGTGAATATCTCCATAAAGGTGAATTAGAAGAAGAAGTTTTTGAACATCTGGTTTCCACCAAAGAAATTGGCGCCTATAAACATCCTGGTTTTTGGAAATCAATGAATTCCTTAAAGGATACCTTGGATCTTAATAATATGGTAAAAAATAATGAAGCTATCTGGAAAGTATGGGAGGCAAATAAAAATGAAGGCTAAAGTGAATAGCTCAAATTTGTTCTCAGGAGTCTATAAAGGGAAAAAAGTATTGGTTACAGGCCATACTGGCTTTAAAGGTTCTTGGCTCACACTTTGGCTCCTGAAGCTTGGTGCAAATGTTGCAGGTTTTTCTATAGGTAATCCAACAAATCCATCCAACTTCCAATTGTTAAAAATAAAAGATAAAATTAAACATTATGAAGGAGACATCAGAAACTCCAAAGAATTGGAAAAAGTATTTAAAGAATTTAAACCTGAGATTGTTTTCCATCTAGCTGCACAAGCATTAGTATTTACAGCATACGAAGATCCAAAAGTAACATTTGATACAAACCTAGGAGGAACAGTAAATGTTCTTGAATGTATAAAAAAATCTCCCTCAGTAAAAGCTGCAGTTATGATTACAAGTGATAAATGCTACCAAAATGTAGAATGGGAATGGGGATATAGAGAAAATGACACACTTGGTGGAGATGACCCATATAGCAGTTCAAAAGCATGTGCAGAACTTGCATGTAAATCATACTTTAAATCTTATTTTAGCAAAGAAAAAAACACTAAGATTACCACTGTTCGTGCAGGAAATGTTATTGGTGGAGGAGATTGGAGTGATTATAGAATAATCCCTGACTGTGTAAAAGCATGGAGTGAGGGAAAAGAACTTATCTTAAGAAATCCCCAATCAACAAGACCTTGGCAGCATGTCCTAGATCCACTATCAGGCTACCTCTTAGTTGGGGCTAATCTATTGCAAAACCCAGAAAATATATCCGGAGAAGCCTTTAACTTTGGTCCAGACAATAAAATGATCCATTCTGTCCAAAAATTAATAGATACTTTTACTAAATATTGGGGAAAAGGAACATGGAAACACATACCTCCTGAACATGAGAAAAAAGAAGCTGGACTGCTTAAATTATGCTGTGATAAAGCACTTATGCATCTTAATTGGCACCCCACACTTAACTTTGAAGATACAGTAAAACTAACAGCTGAATGGTATAAAAATTATTTTGATAAAAAAAGTGTATATGATTTTGCCACTAAACAAATAGATTTTTTTATTGACCAAGCCATACAACAAAAACTGATATGGACAGGAGAACAAAAAAAATGATCGATGGGATCCAAATACATCCCCTAAAAGTATTTCCTGATGAAAGAGGAAAAGTTATGCATATGCTCCGTTCAGATGCTCCTTTTTTTGAAGAATTTGGTGAAGTATATTTTTCGCTTGTAAATGCTAATATAGTTAAAGGTTGGAAGCAACATAAAAAGATGACTCAGCATTTTGCAGTTCCTATAGGAAATATGAAAATAGTATTCTATGATGATAGAAAAGAATCGCCAACATATAAAAAAATCCAAGAAGTTTCAATAGGAGAAGATAATTATCAACTGATAAAAGTTCCTCCAATGATTTGGTATGCTTTTGGAGCACTTAATAACAAAAAAGCCTTATTAACAAATTGTGCAGATATGCCTCATGATCCTGAGGAATCCGCAACTTTAGAACTTTCAGATAAAACAATCCCCTACTCTTGGGAAAAAGATAAATAGATGATTAATATGGAAAATTATTGGGAAAATAAAAATGTATTCATAACTGGAGCAACAGGCTTTGTTGGATCATGGATTGCTAAAACCCTTGTAGAAAAGAAAGCAAACATAACTATAATTGAAAGAGATAAAAAAGGGAAAAACAATATCGACATTCTTGATATTAGGAAAAAAGTAAACGTAGTTAAAGGAGATATACTAGACCTTAAACTCATAGAGAAAATCATAAAAGAACAGAAAATTGATACTGTGTTTCACCTTGCAGCACAAACCATTGTAGGTGTTGCTGATAAATCCCCTCTTCCTACCTTTGAGACAAATATTATGGGAACACTAAATATTCTGGAAGCATCTAAAAAATATCCTACAGTAAAAAGAGTTGTTGTTGCCTCCTCTCACGCAGTATATGGTAGGCAGAAAAATCCTGAATATAGTGAAAATTTACCTCTACAAGGTCTTACTGCTTATCATGCATCTAAGGTATGTGTTGATATTTTAGCAAGATCATATCATGAATCATTTAATCTCCCAGTTGCAATTACAAGAACAGGAAATGCATATGGGGGAGCTGATATGAATTTGAGTAGGATTATCCCTGATGCCATCTGTTCAACACTAAAAGGTAAACAACTTGAAATTCTTAGTGATGGAACACCAGAAAGAGATTATATCTATATCAAAGATGTAGTTGAAGGACATTTAACTATTGCAGAAAATCTTGATAGGGATGAAATAAAAGGACAAGCATTTAATCTAGGAACCCAAAAGCCAATAAGTGTTATAGATTTATTTAATACCATTGTTAAAATTATTGGAAAGGACATCCAACCTAAAGTTCTTGGAAAAGCTAAACTTGAGATTGATAAAATGTATCTTAGCATGGAAAAAGCAAAGAAACTTCTTAATTGGTCCCCTGAATATAGTCTTGAAAAAGGCCTTAAAGAAACAATTGAATGGTATAGAGAGAATCTTAACAATTTCTCAAATTAATCTTTCATTCTATTAAAAATTTTACTCATACTTGGGAATAATTCTTTTATGAGGCCTTGCTCCATACTAGAGAACAATCTTAACACCACTGCCAGGAGTATATACACTATAAGCCCTACTAAAATAGGAAACAAGATAATCCCTGGCGTATAATGCACAGCTATTCCCATAATTGCAGTTGCTAATCCTATTTTCACAAAAAATAAAAATGATGGCAAAGCAACATGCTTCTCCTTTACATACACATAGTAGAACCAAATAAAAGCAATAAGCCCTTCAGTCATCATTGTTGTATAAGAAGCACCAACAATCCCCCATTTAGGAATAAAATAAAAATTCAGTAAAAAATTAAATAATGCTCCAGCCAATGCTACCCACGCTACAAGCATGGTTTTTTTCTCAATAATAATAATTTTGGTTAATACAACACTTAAGAAAATAAATCCAGTAGAAAAAATTAAAACTCCTAAAGCAGGCGCACTTGCTGCATATCCTGCTCCATAAAATAAACTAATAATACCTTCTTTAAGCAAAACCACTCCAACAATCATTGGAAAAATTATCGAAAATAAAAATTTCATGCATAATCTTAAGGTTAACCTAAACTTTTCCATATCCATTTCTTTGTATTTTGAAAGTAAAGGAAAAACAGTTGTCATAAAAGCTCCTGGAAACATATTAAGTGCTTCTGCTAAATGATATGCTGCTGAATAAAAACCTACAGCTGAAGCGCTTTTAAAATAATCTAACATAATCACATCTACTCTCAAATAAACAGTGTAGAACGTTGTTGAAAGTGCTAAGGGAATACTTTCTTTGATTAAATCTTTTACTATTACCCTATTAAATCCAAATCGTAGATGTAAAGTTTCTCTAAGGTAAAACCAAAGTAAAAAACATTCAATTATAAAAGGAATCGCAGTCGCAGCAATTATTAACGGCAAACTTTTAGAAAAACTAAGCACAATTAAAATAATAATTAAGAAAAAGAATTTGTTTAAAAAATTCCCAACAGCAGGAATCCAAAGTTTAATACGTGATTGATAGATAGCGCTAAAAGTTTGTGTAAATGCCATAAATAACAATACAAAAGATCTAATAATCAATGAAATTCTAATGTCATCTGAGAAATCTATCACATATGCTAAAATAACAACTATTCCTATTGATGCTAATGATAAAACAGTTTTTAAGGATAATGTAGTGTTTATTAAAGCCTGTTCATCCGGTTCTGACTTTGATAATTCTCTTGTTAATATGATATCTATTCCTAAATTACTTAATATTACAAAGAAAAACACAAAACTAATCACATAGCTAAAGTTTCCAAACACCTCTGCTCCTAGTGACCTTGCTAAATAAGCAGTCACTAACAACATAATTAATCCACCAAGCATATGTGAACCTATCTGATAAGAAGTATTCGCAAACAGTTTCCTTACAACGCTAGCCATAATATTCTTGAAAGGTGAATGGTTTTTAAAGCTTGTGAATTGCAACTATAAAGAGAACTTGCCAATTATTCATTGTTTGCAAATGTAGAAGAAAACTAGAATCCTCATCACCATGGATGAGTTCGCAAGTGTAGAGGGATTTACCATACAAAGTATGGTAAATTCCTTTACTTGCAAGGGCAAATTCCGAAGGAATTTGACCGTGAACGAATCCTATGGTGGTGATGAGGATTCCACACTACAATTATTCAGAATATTAATCCCAATAAAAACCGCAATTCTTTACAAGTTGTAGATCTTTTTTTGATCTAGGGAAAACCTTACAATTTGGAGGTCTTATAGTATAAGTCTTACAACCTTTATCTTTTAAAGAAGGACATGAAAAACCTAACTTACAACAAGCTGCACCCTTTTCTCCTTTCAATGTTTCACACTTTTCTGGAGTGCATTCTCCTTTTCTATCTAATTCCACTCCCTTAAAAGATTCAATTAACCTTCTTATTTTACTTGATCCCATCTTAATCAACAAACCGATACTTAAACAAATACCACAAAGCCATTAATCCATCTCGCCAAGTTATTTTTTTACCTTCTTCAAAACTCCTAGAATAATAGCTAATAGGAACCTCTACAATCCTAAAACCTTTCTTAATGATCTTAGCTGTTATCTCTGGTTCAATGTCAAACCGAGTAGCATGCAAATTCAAAGCAGATTTAACCTCTGATGTAAATGCTTTATAGCATGTTTCCATATCAGTTATATTCCTAAAATACAATATCCGAGTAAAAAAACTTAAAATAACATTCCCAAAATAATAAAAAGTATATCTTGCTTTGTGAGACCCTAAAAACCTACTCCCAAACACAACTTTTGTCCTACCTTCCAAGATAGGTTTTAATAATTTAGGATAATCATTAGGATCATACTCTAAATCCGCATCTTGTATCAATATTATTGCTCCAGTTGCATGCTTCAAACCTTCTCTTACAGCTGTTCCTTTTCCACCATTTACTCCTTTATCAATTAATTTTATACCTTTCTTACTTTTCATATATTCCTTAACAACTTTTACTGTATTATCCTTACTACCATCATCTACAATAACAATTTCCTTCTCCAAATCTAATTTTACAGCTAAAACCTTATCTAGAATTTTAGTAATTGTTTTCTCCTCATTATACGCAGGCATAATAATTGATAATCTCATAGAGTTTGAAAAACAAGAATATTTATAAACATATCTATAATCTCTCAATATAGAAAATGAAACTTTCCATAGTAATTCCAGTATATAATGAACAGCAAAATATGAGTATTTTACACAAAACACTAACTGCAGTTCTAAACAAACTCCCAAATCAATACGAAATAATCTATGTAGATGATGGTTCAACAGACTCAACTCCTAAAATTCTTACACAAATTAAAGCCTCATCTAAAAATACTAAGGTAATTACCTTCACAAGAAATTTCGGCCAAACCCCTGCTTTTGATGCTGGCTTTAAAGAAGCCTCTGGAGACATTATCATAACAATGGATGGTGATTTACAAAACGATCCAAGAGACATACCCCTTTTATTAGAAAAAATAAAAACTTTTGATGTTGTTTCTGGCTGGAGATACAAAAGAAAAGACCCTTTTTTTACTAAAAAAATACCTTCATTACTATCAAATTATTTAGTTAAACTCCTCTCAGGAGTTAAAATTCATGATCAAGGCTGCTCCTTAAAAGCCTACAAAAAAGAATGTATTAAAGATTTAGAATTATACGGAGAAATGCACCGTTTCATCCCTCTCATCCTCCAACTTAAAGGCTACAAAATTGGAGAAGCCAAAGTTTCCCATCACAAAAGACAATTCGGTAAAACAAAATATAATATGAAACGTTTATTCAAAGGTTTCTTAGATTTAGCATTTATTAAATTCTGGTTTAATTTTTCTAATAGACCTTTACATTTTTTCGGAACTTTAGGATTTGGAACAATGCTTTTAGGAATTGTTATTGGTATAGCAAATATTATTTTCCATTTATTTGTACTAAAAGCCAGCGCATTAAATGTAGGTCCTTTAATGCTATTATCTGTTTTACTAATTATTCTTGGAATTCAATTTATTGTATTAGGATTTTTAGGGGAAATCATGATACGTATTTATTATAAAGATAAAACTCCTCCTTACTCAATAAAAAAATAAAATGTGTGGAATTTGCGGCTTTAATTTTGAAGATAAAGCTTTGATTAAAAAGATGATGGATCTCTTACAGCATAGAGGCCCAGATGAAGAAGGTTCTTTTACAGATAAAAATATTTCCCTAGGCCATAGAAGATTATCCATCATAGACCTTTCAACAGGTCAACAACCTATCTTTAATGAAGATAATTCAAAAGTGATCATATTCAATGGAGAAATTTATAATTATAAAGAATTAAAAGAAGAACTAGAGGAACTAGGTCATAAGTTTAAAACTAATTCTGATACTGAAACCATTATTCATGGCTATGAAGAATGGGGACCAAATGTGTGTAACAGACTTAATGGTTGTTTTGCGTTTGCTATATATGACCTAACTGAAAAAACTATTTTCTTAGCAAGAGACAGATTAGGAATTAAACCATTATATTACACAAATGAAAAAAACTTTATTTTTGCTAGTGAAATTAAATCTATTTTAGTTCATGGCATGCCAAGACTTGTAAATCAAACTGCACTATCAAATTTCCTCACATTTAGATGCAATCCAACAACTGAAACCATGTTCAAAAATATTCATTCTTTAGAACCTGCACACTATCTAATATTCAAAAACGGAAAATTTACTACAACAAAATATTGGGATCTTGTTTTTGATCAATCCAAAATCTCAATGCGTCTAGCAAAAAAGAAACTCTTAGATCATTTAAAACAATCTATTAAATATCGTTTGATGAGTGATGTTCCTTTAGGTGCTTACATCTCTGGAGGAATTGATTCTGCTACTGTAACTGCTTTAATGAACGAACATATGCAAGAACCCATTAAAACTTTTTCAGTAGGCTTCTCTGATAAAGAATACTCAGAATTACCTGCTGCAAAAGTAATAGCTGATCATTTTAAAACAGATCATCAAGAGATCATTGTAGATCCTGATACATCTTCATTATTACCAAAAATTGTTTGGCATAATGATGAACCTATGAGTGATCCAACGTGTATTCCAACTTACTTACTCAGCGAAGAAACAAAAAAGAAATGCACAGTAGTATTAACAGGTGAAGGCGCTGATGAAACATTAGCAGGATATTTTCAGTATAAAATGATGAAAACCTACCAATCTTTTATTAAACGTTTTCCCTATTCGTTCAGGCAAAGTGTTATTTTTCCAGCTATTAATCAAGCACCTGATGAAATTAAACAAAAATTCTTCAAATATGGCAGTGATTTAGGCGAACAAGGAAAAATAAGACTAAACAAATACTTATTATCCCCAAATCCAGAAAAAGCATATTTATCTATGGTTTCTATTTTTGATGATGATGAAAAGAAAGAAGTATTATCTAAACCATCAGTAGACATAGAACCAAGCACTAAAAAATTCTTTAAAGATAATAATGTTTTAAACAATACATTACACTATGAAACCAAAACTACTCTTCCTGCTAATCTACTTATGAAAGTAGATAAAATGACTATGGCGCATGGTGTTGAAGCACGTGTACCTTTTTTAGATCATGAACTTGTAGAGTTTTGCTCTTATATTTCTCCTAAATTTAAAATGAACAAGTTTACTGAAAAATATATTTTAAGAAAAACCATGAAACCATTTATTCCTTCTACTGTTGTCAAAAGAAAAAAGCAAAGATTTTTTGTACCAATTAACAAATGGTTTGAAGGACAATTAAAAGATGTCACACAACAAGTATTGGATGAAAAACATATTACCAAACAAGGTATTTTCAATCCACAATACATTGAAAAAGCAATATCTGGATTAAAAACTTCTCCTTTATTTTATGCAAGACAACTTTGGAGTCTTTTAAATTTTCAACTCTGGCATAAACAATTTATAGAAAATACTGATCTAAAAGTTCTAAGCAAGTTGTAAGATTAATGCTCCATTATTTTGGAATGCAATTGTAAACTTATCTGAGTCTGCTAATCTTTGCATGGCATCTACAACCACCTCTTGATTATAATGTTTAGCATCCAATGCACTAATAATAATACTATCAAAATCATTATTACGTAAAAAAGTAGTATATTCTTCTATAGTTTGATTAGGCCCTGTATCACTAAACTTAATCATATCATCACAATAGACACAATAATATTTTCCTATTCCACTTATAGCACCAGCCGCTATAAACGTGTAAGGTCTAAGATTAGTCTCTTGAAGCCATAAATACGCATCTATCTCTTCCATATTGCCCCAGAAAGCACCTGGAGGCCATTGTGCTGTATTCAAATTATATTTATGCACCCCTGATGTAAAAATAATACCAACAATAAAAACAAAGAGTAATCCTGTCCTAAGACCCTTACTTTTTCCAACTGCAAATAAAAACCATAATCCTTGTGCTGCTAATAAACAAACAGGAATAGCTAATAACATCCATGTTCTAAAAGGACTTATCTTTATAGGCATCTTTGCTGCATTTACTGCATAAAACGTAAATATTAACCATACAAAACTAATAATTACCCAATGATTTTTTTTCTCTTTAAGCTGTTTATACGTAAAAAAAATGGAAACTAAAAACACTGCAATTAATATTGAGATAAAAATCCCAATACCTATTGGACTATTAATCATGTTTTGACTTTGTGCAAATATAAAATCTGATAATGCATATGATTTGTCTCCTGTTCCTGCTACCTTAAAAACACTTTGCCCTCCTAAACCAACTCCTTCCATAGCACCTCTATAACCCCAAAGAACAATAGTAGGAATCCACCAGATCATACTCAATCCCAACCCAACAAGACCAGCTAAAAATTCATATTTCATAAATTTTCTATGAACAACACATAAGGTAATAAAATAAAGCAAAAAGAACAAACCAAAATACGTACTATGTGTTGGCGTCAATAATAATGTTCCTCCTACCATAAACGCAGCAACTATCCACCACTTAGATTCATCTTCAATTTTTAGTGTTGCATAAAATGCAACAAAATACAAAATAACTGCTAAACTTATTGCCCAAATAAAATGGCTTAAAAACGCAGGAACCATAGCTAAACAAAACGTTGCAAATAAAGCCTTCTTACTATTCCTCATAAACCTTTTTGAAAAATAGTAAAAGAAGATAGTTCCTAATGATATAATAAGGGCATTAAAAAACTTAAGCGTAAACATAATATTATTAGAAGTTTGTTGTAAAACACCCATTAATCCATCATATCCTGGGGGATACGGATCAAAATATTGAAACCATAAATCATCTATAGGCTCTCGTATACTTTTAGTTTCAACAATATAACTCACACCTAACGCATGACTCCATGGATCATCATCTTCTAAGTAGGGATATGCAAAAGCACCCTTCGTATACATAAAAAGTGAAAAAGCAAATAATACAAGCATAATAAGTGAATAAATATTAGCTTTGGTTAAACCAATCTTAGGAACTTTAAAACTCTTAACACGTAAAATAGGCATAACTAAACTAAGAATCAAAAAAAGCCACCAATAAAGTGGAATATGGAGTAAAGAAAATAACACAACAATAACTGGGAAAACTCCTAAACCTACACCTATTCTCATGAATTGTTTTTCAAACTCATTATCAGCTTGTTTAACTTTAACTAAATCAAGCAAACCAAATCCTAGTCCCCAGGTGTAGACAAAAAATAATATAATTGTAATGAAACTCATAATAAAGAGAAATAATTAGTGATTAATAAATATTGCGGCTTGTATACCTTTCAGATAACGAGAACTTCCAATTATGTATATACTGAGAAAATCCTTAACAGCTCTAAACTAGCTTCTTGATTATCATCAATATGCACTTTATACACAAATAAATCCTGCTCAAAATTATCAGGTATATTATGAGTATAGAAATTCCCATCAGATTCTGCTAAAATAAGAATATCACCATCTTGAAGAGGATTCACAACTTCTTTTTTAGTCAAAACAGCCATACTTTTCGCAACACCTTGTAAAGGATTCTCTAATTGCACACCCTTATTGGTATACACAACCTTATTACTAGGCTCATAGGTAGGCAGTTCCTTCCCAGAAAAATAAATTAATTGTGTTTCTCCTATAAGATATAAAAACATGGTTTCATCATAATCAGTGAAAGTAAACCGTTCTGGTTGAATATTATAACCATTGCCAACAAAATAAACACTCTTGCCTTTAGCTTCACTATAAGCATAGTCACTCACCCTCACTGGAAAATCATCAAAATAAACAGGATCATTTGCATAGGTTGTGATTTGTGCAAAAGCATTATATGCAGGTATTGCAAAAAGAACGATCAAGAAGATATACCAAAACGATTTAGCTTTACGTGAATCAAATTTGTTAAGATATGCCTTAATAAATGTTAATCCTTTAATTACCAAATAGTAAAAAGCCGGGAAAAAAACAAACATATATCTAGATTCCCTATGAACAAAAAGATAAGGAATTACAAATCCCAAAATCCACGCAAGCGTAAGCTTATCATGTTTATTCCAGTTTTTGCAAAGTAGTATTAATCCCATAAAAGCTAATATCATTATCAAAAAAGATGTACCGAGATAAAGTTCAAAGAGATATTCAAAAGCAGGATCTTGGTATTCAACATTATAGAGCGTCTGAGTAAGCTCAGTTCCTCTGTTAAGCATAATCAACCCAAATACTGATTTAAAGACACCAACAATACTATTTTGATCAACACCATAGAATAAGGTATATGCAGCAGAAAAAATAACATAATATACTACAAAGGGTAAAAGAAGCATAATCCAAAACCTTTTTGATGTGAGCATCTTCCAATTCTTTTCAAAGACTTCAAAGAGTATGATAATCAATACAATTGCTCCATTGGGAAGCTTTGCCATAAAAGAAAGTAAAATAAAAAAGGAGGTAATACCATACCATAAGAAATGAGAGGATTTTCTTGCATGAAGATATGCCAACAATGTTACTGTTATTACTAATCCAGAAAGTATATCTGGCAGAATAGCAGGTACAAAGTGAATAAAAACAATATTTAGAGATACTAAAAAAACACCCAGAGTTGCCATTTCTTTATCAAATTGTTTTCTAAAAAATAACCAAGATACATAAAGAAATAAAAATGATAGTATAACCATTACAAACTTTATAGCTGTAAACGCATTTACTGAATCAAAAATAAGAATGAATGGAGCAGCGATTACACTTAGCAAGGGTTGTGAAGTAGCTGCAAATCCTACTGAAGCATCACCGAGAAGCAATTTTGCATTATTCAAATAAAGAAATGCATCATGTGACATTAAGAAGAGATTTGACGCAACAAACAAATAATAAAAAAACATACTTATTAAAACAGCATAAATCCCTACTTCAAGTTTTGAGTGTTTCATTGTTTAATCCTTAAATGGATGCTCTTTAAAATAATCAACTGTTTTCCCAAGTCCTTCATCAAGAGTAAACTCAGGATCATAACCTAATAATTGCCTTGCCTTCCGTGTATCTGCAAGAGTATGTTTGGATTCTCCTGGTAATGCATCATCATGATTAGGAGTAATATCTACCCCAATAATAGTTGCTAATTTTTTCACTAAATCATTTACAGTTGTACTCTCTCCATTACCTATATTAAATATTTGATTTTCAGCTGCTTCTCGTTTAATAGCTAATATATTAGCTAACACAATATTTTTTACATATGTAAAATCTCTTGATTGTTTTCCATTACCATGGATTGTTACTTGCTGATTATTCAACAATTGATGGATAAATAAAGGAATTGCCATTGCATATTTTGATTTAGGACTCTGCTTTGGCCCAAATACAGTAAAATAACGAAATATAATATAACTTATTCCTGTTTCTTTTTGAAACTCAACTAAGTCTTTTTCTGTTTGGAGTTTAGTTTCTGCATACGGGCTTAATGGGTCTAAAAATTGATCTTCTTTTGTTGGAAAAGACACATTATCTCCATATACTGATGAACTTGAAGCAAAAATAATCTTCTTAACGCCACTATTTTTAATAACTTCTAACATCTTCCTTGTTCCTTCAACATTATTTTTAAAATAAGCATCTGGATCTTTTACAGAAGGTGCAACAGCCCTCATAGCTGCGTGATGAAAAACAATATCAACTCCTTCCAAAGCAGATTTCATTTTTTCACTATCAGCTATATCAGCTTCAATAAACGTTACCTTATCTTTTATATGAGAAAAATTATCTACACTTCCTTGAGAAAGATTATCAACTAAAACAACGTCGCCTTCTTTAACCAATTCTCCAGCTAAATGAGAACCAATAAACCCTGCTCCCCCAGTTATTAAAAATTTCATAAAAATAGTAATTTTGTTATCATTTAAAAAGGTATTGTAGTTCTCATTTAGCTAACAAGAAATTAGGAAAATATTGAGTTTCATAATTAAATGGTCAAGCTACTAGATATCCTTCTTAGTAACATACAATACTGTATTGTAGTCTATTTGAGTATCTTTTGCAATTTTATGTGGTTGAGAAGGGTTAGGATCATGAGGGTTTTCAATCTCATAGATCATGTACCCTTTATCAATTAAATAATTTATTACCTCCTTTGAACTACTCCCAAAATTAGGGAGTACATTTCCGTGCAATTCTATGAAAAGAACTAAATCTCTTGTTTCTAACAAAGATTTCATACCCTGAAGAACCTGCATCTCTGCCCCTTCGACATCGATCTTCAGAACATCAGGTTTATAATCCTTTTCAGTATAGAAATCATCTAGAGCAATAGCATCCATCTCAATGAATTCAGTATCTTTGCCACTCTCTGCGATTGAAAAGAAAGGACTAGGCTTACTTCTTGAAGGAATCTTAATAGTGCCATTCTTATCAGTTACAGCAACATTGTAGACATTGACATTTTTTAATTGATTTAATTCCAAATTTTTCTTAAGCAGGGAAAAAGCATGCTTCTCTACTTCAAATGCATCTACTGTTCCATTCTGTAAAATCTTTCCAGCAAGACAGGTAAAATACCCAAGGTGAGTCCCTACATCAACAAAAACCCTAGATTGTTTAAGATTTTTTACTAATTCTCTAGTCACAGTAGGCTCATGTATTACACCATTTGTATATCTAGGGAAAAAATAATGCTTTGAGTGGTTATCCTCTGTAGAATATTCAACCTTAAAATTATCATAATTCAACAAATACCTATTCTTATTCCCATATAAAAATTTAAAGAGAAAAAGATTGATAAATTTAAGTTTAGCATATCTAAAAACCAAAGAAGGGTGATGAATCACTTTTTTTAGTTTACGTAGCATCTTAAAAAAGAATTAAAAATTATTTATAAAGCTTTGTAATTATTTTACAATCTATCTAATTCCATAATCTTTAAATACCCTATAATAACATCTATTCCTATGAAAATTGTAGTAACCATACCTGCATTTAATGAAGAAAAAACAATAGCTTCAGTTATCATTAACACAAGAAAAGTTCTCTCAGCCCTAAAACATAACTTTATCATTCAAGTAGTAGATGATGGAAGTAAAGACAGAACCTCATCTATCGCTAAAAGAGAAGGAGCTATTGTCTACTCTCACCCTCAAAACTATGGTTTAGCTGAAACCTTTAGAAGTGAAATAAAGTACGCATTAAAAAACAAAGCTGATATTATTATACATACTGATGCCGATGGTCAATATCTTGCAAGAGACATTCCTAAATTAATCAAAGAAATTGAAAATGGAGCTGATTTAGTTTTAGGTAACAGATTTAAAGGAAAAATTGAGTCTATGCCTTTAATTAAACGATTAGGCAACAAAGCATTTTCAAGAACCATTTCTCGTATCTGTAAAAAACGTATTGGAGATGCTCAAACAGGGTTTAGAGCGTTTACTAAAGAAGTTGCATCTTTAGATATTATATCAACACATACATATACTCAAGAACAAATTATCAGAGCTGTAAGAGAAAAATTTAAGATAACAGAGGTTCCAGTTTACTTTGCAAAAAGAAATGGTAAATCCAGACTTCTCAAGAACCCATTCGAATACGCAATCAAAGCGTGGATTAATATTTTTCGCATATATAGAGATTATGAACCTTTAAAGTTCTTTGGCACAATTGGCCTTATATTTTTTATACCGGGATTAGCTTTTGGGATCTGGTTGCTCTATTTATTTTCAAAATTTGGCTTTATCGGCAGAACACCAACAATATTACTCGTGGTATTGTTAATGGGAATAGCAGTTCAAATATGGGCATTTGGATTTATTGCTGACATGATTAGAAAATGAAAATTCTAGTGTTAACATCAAGGTACACAGCTTTAAGAGATATTATTGAAGAAGACTTTGGAAGACAAACCAGGCTTTTCGAGGCATTATCAAAGTATGATAATGAGATCCACTTTTATTGCGTAAACTATCGTAATAAAGAAAATAAAGATACTACCCTCCATAATATGAAAATCATGATACGCCCTTTCAGCCCTTTTAATCCCATCCAACTCTTACTTTTCTATAGAAAATTAAAAAAAACAATCAAAGAAGGATGCTATGACTTAATTGTAGGCACTTCAGATCCCCTATGGGGTGTTTTTGGATATTATGCATCAAAAGCTTGCAAAATACCATTCCTCTATGACCTCCATGATAACTATGAAGTGTATCAAAGCTACTCCATACCTTTTATGAAGTATCTTGACAGGCATATCATAAAAAAATCATACCTAGTAACCACAGTATCACACACATTAAAAAAATATATATCACAATGGAGAAATGATAATGTTTTGGTAGTGCAAAATGGTGTTGATTTTAGCCTCTTTAAACCAGGAGATAAAGCCAATGCTAGAAAAATACTCAAACTGCCCAAGGATGTCAAGGTTATTGCCTATGCAGGATCAATTCAAAAACTGCAAGGAATCGATGTATTAATTGAAGCATTCATAAAACTAAAAAATCAATTTCCCAATCTCTTACTTTTTCTAGCAGGCAGAATTAAATCAGAAAAAGGACAATCAATTAACCTGGATGTAAAGGATCTACTCCATGTTGATCATCTGGATCAACAAGGAGTTGTAAATGTTATTAATGCTGCTGATGTAGTTGTAATTCCAAACCGCATGAATGCATTTACAAAATACTGCTTCCCTTACAAATGCGTTGAATATATGGCTTGTAATACACCTATTGTAGCAACAAAGGTAGGAGATGTAGCCAACATACTCAAGACATGGCCTAATACACTCTGCAATCCTGATGATATAGAAGATATGACCAAAAAAATAAGATTCCAACTGGATAATCCCAAAAAAACAGATTATCGGTCTAAAATTAAACAAAACACATGGATGAGCATAGCACAAAACCTAGACAAAGAGATAAAAACTCGATTAAAATAAATGTAAAATTATATAATTATTCCATCAAAGAAATTATGACTTAATTTTTATCAAATTACTATAAGATTTATCAAGTTTACAACATTTATTGCATCGAGGTAAAAGCCCTTTTCTAATAACCTTTCTGAATCCCTTATACTTAGGCCCATTCCAAATATCAAGCAGATCAAGATCCCTAATATTACCAACGTCGTATTCCATGCAAGGCATGACTCCTCCATAAGGATTTATACGAAGTTGAAACCAAGGTACAAGACATTTAGTAGTATATTGGTAATCTGCATTAGTATACCATTGTTCGATAATCTCCTTTGTTAAAGGAAGTAAAACAGGAAAAGTTGCAAATTCCATCCCATACTTCTCTGCTTTTTCCTGAGCAAGATTAATTTGCTCAAGTGCTTTGTCAGCATCTATGGTTACCTCATTAACTAAAGTACCAAAGATCTCAGGTTTCTGCAAAAAAGGAGTACCTTTAATAGTTGCTGGAGTTTGCCAATCCAAGAATTGGAACGTAACTCGCTTAACACCCATATCATGAGCCATATCAACAACCTTAGATATCTCAGTACAATTATCTGGAGTAAGCACTGCGTTTAAGGAAAGTGATTTTATACCCTTACTCACAAGATACTTAATACTATTGACTGTTTTATCAAAGCTTCCCTCAACCCCTCGAGTAGAAACAAACACTTTCTCCAAATCAATAGATGCTTTAACACTATCAACATACTTTAGAATTGCATCAAGTTTTTCATTACTTTCAATTGAAAGATTTGAAAGAAGTGTAAGATGAAAATCCTTTGAAAACGCCTCCAAAATTTCAATAATATCCTTTTTTATAAAAGGCTCACCACCAGTAATAGTAACATGAGTTACCTTTGCCTTTTTCAGCTGAGGAATCAACCTGTTTTTTATTTCCTCTGTAGATAGCTCAGACCTATGCTTCATCATGTCAATATTAGGCCTTTCTCGGTCCTGATTCCAGTAATAACAGAAATTACATCTAAGGTTACAACGATAGGTAATATCATAAATAACACGCATTATTTTCTTAGGTGCTTTTTCTGTATAAGAATAATACAATGCAGCATTCATATGAGCAAACTTCATGATAATAAATCAACTCCTCCCAAATTTAGTAATCTAGGGAGTCTTGAGAGCTTTATAAAGTTTGTTGTTTTTACTAGTTTTTACAAATTTACAATTATTATTTTAATTCTCCGCAAAAATCGAATAAATATATTAATAAATCCATATCGAGATTTAAGCCCATATTCAAAAAAAGCAGGAAAGTGAGAATGCTTTGAAACTTTTGTAATCTCCATCTGTTCATTAAGAAGATTAATTCTATTCTCAACAACAGACTTTCCCTTTATGGTATAATCAACAATATCTGTCTCAAGCCCTCTTCGTATATGTTCTCCTATTAAACCGCCTTTCCTCGCATACGATATAGGAAGTAATGCAAAAGCAACAGGGAGAAACGAATAAAGCTTCCCATTTTCCTCATAATAATCAATGCATTTTTTTAAAGCAGAGTTTTGATTCCACCCCTGTATGAAAAATGTTTGATTTTGAAATCCATGATAGACAGCCTTACTTCCCTTCTTAATCTCTAAGATCTTCTTAGACTGGATATAGCTGTTCAGTTTATCAATAAACAAATACGTAAGAGTAACACTCTGCTTTAGCATTTCAATAAGTTTTTCTTTCCTATTCCCTTCATCAATTTTAAACCAGTTCTTTCGCAAATCATTAACATCCTTAATGTATCTATCAAACACCTTAATCCTTTTAGAGACTAGCTTGTGATATACAACAAGACTATGAGTAAGGGCATGCATACGCAGTAAACTCTTTCTCACATCAATTTTTTTAATAAATAATTGCTCTAAAAAATCTCTTGGAAAATGCCTAATCGTAACATCAAGAGTTACATAGATTAAATAATAATCTAAGAGTTTTTTATCCAATGCAGAGATCTCAAGATCCTTGCCTTGCAGCAAAATAGGCTCTATAGGAGGATAGATCACTCTTAAGTTTTTTGCAATATGCTCATTCACAATATAGGAAGGGTGAAGGATAAGGTACCTATTTTCTTTGTTGATAAAAACACGCTGAACCCCTTTCTTAGGATTGTCAAGAACAATGAGAAAATCAATATCTGATATTCCTGGACTTGAGAATCCTCCAAAAAGGTAGAGTGATTTAATATTATTACTTTTATACTTTTTTTTCACAAGCTCAACAGCATCATGATACTTTCCAAGAGGATAGTAAACAGGAAAGTTGTAAAACTTACATCTTTCAACACTAATATTCTCAAATCCTTCAGTTTTCACTTTAGTCCTCTCTTTATCTTAGTCCATGCTTTTTCAGACAAAACAAACATTTGATCTATAATCTCTTTGGTATCAACATTATTTTCTGATAATATCTGCTTAAAAACATCTAGATACCGTGCACGAGCCTGTCCTGCTAAGATAGGATTGATTTTCTCGTAAGCCTTAAAAATATTAGAATTCTTCATCTTCCAATGATTCCTAAGTTTCTCAACTCCTTTCATCACCCTCCATTCTCCTGCTTCAAAATCCTTTTTTGCTTTTGCAAATGAATACTTTTTGTAGACATGAATCCCCTTTGCTTGAAGATAGAGTGTTGGAAACAGGGTAACAGCATGAAATAAAAATTTGACATCATAAATCTTCATATTATATTTTTTATTAAAATACAGATCCCGAAAATAATTTACAAAGTAAAAAAGAGATCTGATCTTCTTTATAGAATCCTTTCTAACATGTATACTTCTTGAGAAATCCTTAGTCATGAGGGATTTAGAATACTTGAATAAGATTAGTGGAAAGTATGTTTCTGAAAAATAATCAAGATCATATTCGCTAATAATCATATGGCTATGATGCTGTAAAGGATCAAAGCGGTAATGAAAACTTCTAGATTTATAGAGCTCATAACGAAGTGCTAATAAGCTCTCTGGGCTTTTGAGAGTTTGTTTTTTCACAATAAGAAATGTATCTAAATCTGACCATCCTTTTACATAGTCATTCGTTGAAAGACTCCCATGAAGATAGAAACCAACAAGATATTTTTTCAAAGTTTTGTTAGCATATTGTTGCAAATTCAATAATGGAGAAATATATTCTTGATCTTGATAATCCACAGCCCTAAATTCTTTACATACGATCTTCTTAGCCTTCCTAGTGCCATGTTTTTTGATGGCCTCAAAATCATTATAAAGTGCAACCAACAACTGAGCAAAATTCTTACTTCTATTAAAATTCTTATCAATAAGTAAAAGGGTCTCTGGAAATGCAAATGCCTTACTATCCAAATATCTCACCAATGTAACCACATTTCTCATTTTTCTTATGTTTTCTTTAGAAACATCTCTCACTAAAGGATAAAGAACAAAACCTCGATTTGAAAACCCTCCATTAAGAAAACTTTGTAGAATATCTTTTAATTCATCCTGAAAATGACCTAGAAGAAAACCATCACTCAAACCCTTGCCAGGCTTACTTTCTACAATGCACTTGTGAACATATTGATCTGGATCAACATACCTAAGCAATGCTTCCTCATCTTGATCTAGATATAGACCTATGTTCTTTTTAAAGGTAATCATAAATATTCTCCTTGCTACAACCTAATAATTAGATAGTAAATCACAGATAATAGAAAATCTTTTATAAATATATAAATATTATGCAAATATGAGCTCTTATAGAAAAATATTGAAGAATTTGTCCTATCTTTCCGTATCTGAAGTAGTTTCAAAGATAATAATCCTCTTTATTTTTGTACTTCTAGCAAACTATCTAGGAAGTGAGCTTTTTGGACAGTTTAGCTATGGTTTTGCTTTTGCTATGATAGCAGTAGTGTTAGTAGATCTAGGACTGAATTATCTTAATGTTATCGAAATCTCACAGGATAAGAAGATTGCAAGTAAACTATTGATTAATTCATTTGTCCTAAAAATCCCCTTTTTTGGAATAACCACGATAGGTATCATCTTGATCCTGCAATACATTAATTTCTCTCCTGAAAAAATCTTAGTTATTATTCTACTCTGCCTCTATACGTTTATAAAATCATTTAGTGAACTCTCCTTTGCGATTTTTAGGGCATTTGAAAGAATGGAGTATGATTCTAGCATAAAGATTTTCAGGAATATCTTGTTAATCCTTCTCATTTTTGTCCTCATAAGAGCAAAAGCCAATATTGTAGCATTGGTAGCTACCTTCCCAGCAATTGAACTCCTCACCTTCATTATTTCTCTTTGCTTCATCTACACAAAATTCATTCCCCTATCCTTTGATCTGGACTGGAAGTATATGAAAAAATTGTTTTGGAGAACAGCACCCTTCAGCGGAACAGTCTTAATTGGTGCAGTCTACTTCTATCTCAGTAGTATTATTCTCTCACAATTAAAAGGAGATGCTGCTCTGGGAGTTTTTTCTGCATCATATAATCTTGTCCTTGGCATAAGCTTCATACCTCAAATCTACACAGGAGCTATTTTCCCTGTGTTATCGAGAGTATACAAAAGATCATTGAAAACATTTACTTTTGTCTATCAAAAATCCATGAAATACCTGTGGATAATTGGCCTACCCGTGGGAGTGGGAGCCTATGTATTAGCAAATAGGATAATATTAACATTCTACAATCAGGGATACATCGAATCTGCCATTGTCCTTAAGATCCTTGCAATATTTATCCCACTTAAATTCCTGAATTATCTTATGGGATCAGTGCTCTCTGTAGCAAAAAATCAACCGAAGAGACTCCTCTGCCAAAGCATAACAGCCCTCGCAAGCGTCCTGTTTAGCTTTCTCTTTATTCCAGTCTATAGCTTTAAAGGAGCTGCTCTAGCAGTAATTCTAGCTGAGCTTTTATTATTAGGATTATATTTTGTTTATACCTCAAAAATCTTAGGATTTCACAATTTCCTTCCAATGATGGTCAAACCTTGCCTAGCAGCACTATGCATGGCAATAATATTAATCCTAATAAAACTCAATTTATTTTTAGAGATAGTTATAGGAGCTATAGTCTATGTATTGGCGTTATTTTTCTTAAAAAGTTATGATCCAACTGATAAGGAAATTTTAGAGAAGATATTAAAGAAAAAAGATATTAAGACGCAAAACTAATTTTATCGTGACAAGGACTTAAAAAGTTCATTAAATTTCTCAGAAACACTATCCCAGGAAAAGTTTTTCTTAATATGATTTTTACCATAATTTACAAAATCTTTACGCAATTGAGAATTTTTCAATAAAGCAATAATTTTCTCAGATAATACTTTAGAGTCTTTTTGAGGTACAAGAAAACCACTCTTTCCATCCTCAATAATATCAGGAATCCCGCCAACATTACTACCAATAACCACAGTTCCTGATGCAAGAGCCTCTAGAAAAACAACACCAAGGCCCTCAGTATCACCTGAATCAGTTATGATTGAAGGCCCTACAAAAATATCTGCAGTAGCGTAGAAACCAGGGAGTTGTTCATTAGACATTTTTCCAGTAAAAGTAACATTTTTCTCAATATTAAGAGCCAACATCCTATTCTCTAATTCCTCTCGCAAAACACCATCCCCAATAATAAGCAATTTTACCTTGGGAAAAGATTTTATCACAACAGGCATTGCCTCTAACAAATGGATTATCCCTTTTTTCTCTGCAAGTCTACCAACAAAAAGTAAAAATTCACCTTCAATCCCATACTTTTTCTTAATCCTCTTATCAACTTTCTTAGAAGAAAACTTGCTAAGATCTACTCCCATAGGAATGATTTCAATATTAGGCACTTCGAAAACATTCAAAACAGCTTGCTTTGTTGCCTTGCTATTAACAGTACAAAAATTACACTGTTTAAGAGCCTTAATAGCTCTTTTTCGAAAAAATTCCTTCTTCAAAGGAAACACATCACCAGCATGCGCTGTCACAATAAAAGGAATATTATATTTCTTCTTTATTTTAGCAGCAAGGTACCCTTGAGGCACTATCCAATGTGCATGGATAGCATCAATCTTTTCTTTTTTTACAATACGCTTAATTGCCATATATTCACTAAAAACTAAAAAAGGGACTTGTAACTTGGCTAACCAACTTGACTTAAGATTAGATAATATACCCCCATCGTAACATAATCTTTGGAATGAAGGAATAAAATACCTAAAACGATATATTTTCATTCCATCTTTTTCTTCATAAGTCTTAGCACCTGGATGATGTGGAACTAACGCTATTACCTTATGACCTTTTTTAACAAGCTCCTGATTCAAATAATACACAAAACCAGGCTCTGAATCCTTATCCCATCGAGGAAACGTTGTTGCAGTAACTAATATGTTCATAGAATTAAAAAAGAATGATTAGTTTAAATGTCTTATGAAACTAATCGTATATAAAAATTAAACAGAGATTTTTTCAAGCTCTTCTTTGGAATATCCAAAATCTTCTTGAATATCTAACATAGGTCTAGGATCTCTTGCAATAGGATCCATAAACTTATCAATAAACTCATTATCATCACATCTTGGACAATCATAAGTTTCTTTGTTAAAATATTCAAAGTTTCTCATTCGTTTCAAGATTTTTGGTAACGGCTCATCTTTCACATTCCCAAAACTCATGAATACGTGAGTGCATGGATACACTTCTCCGTATGCACTAACATTAAACTTGTCTTTTCCCATTAAACACATTCCTGGTTTAAGGTGATAATTAAACATTTGTTGTAATCGTGCAAACGGATCATGCATATATTGATTTAATACTTTTTTATCATCTTTTGTTAAAACTAAGAAATCCTTATGGTGCCATCCACCAGATCTTCCTGCATAATTAATTAACAGTAAAATACCCATTTTTTTAGCTAATTTAAGCATGTTAGGAAGCTCTTGGCTTTCAATATTTTCATGAGTTGCAACTGTTGTAAAGCACACATTTAATCCATGTTTTTTAGCTAACTGTGCAGCTCTAATAGCAGCTTCATAACATCCTTTGTGTCCTCGATATTTATCATGTAACTCTGGTGTAAAACTGTCTAAACTCACTTGTAAGGTATTAAGACCTGCTTTTCGTAAAGCAATAATTTTCTCTTCTGTTACCATAATACCATTTGTAACCAAACTAATTAAAGTTCCTCTTGGTTTAAGTGCTTTTACAACTTCAACAATATCTTTTCTTCCAACAGGCTCTCCACCAGTTAGATTTACGTGTGTAGCGCCCATTTTATAGGCTTGCGCATACATATTTTTAATCTCTTCAACTGTTAAGAATTTACTCTTCTTTCCTTCTAGCCATTTAAGTGCAAAACACTTATCACATCGTAAATTACAATTGTAAGTAACAGCTAATTCTACACTTCTTACACAATCTTGTTTAAACACTTTGGTTCTTATAATTCCCCAAATCATTCGTGCTAAAAGTAATGGCTGTCTCCTAAAAAAGTGTAAATGATTTAAATAATGATTAGCATCCATATAATCCCAATCCATTTCAGCGTCTTCTTTCTTTACAACGCCTCCTGCAACATCTTTGTTAATTTGTTTTTCTTTAACAACATGCATAATTTGTTCTGGACCAGATCCACATCCACCTGAAGCGCAGCCTCCGGTTGCTCCATTTTGTTGAGGCTTCTCAGATAATTCTGTAGAACCATTTGCTATACCATTTTCTTTTGGTTTTTCTTGAGTATTTTCTAATTTTCCTTGTGTTATTTCTATCATTTTACAAACCCCCAGAACAGCTTTAATTGCCTTCCGATGTTTAATATATCTTTTCTAAATAGTCTCCCTGCAATATAGGAGGGTCTTAAGTAAAAGTGTAAATATCCTAATCTTCTCATTTTAACAGCTAAATCATGATTATCTAATTCATCTTTATGATGAAAAAAATCAGTTGTTTTATGAGGAATTAAATCATGAAATGAAACATAAGTAGGATTTAATTCTTTAGTGAATTTAATGGTTTCTTTCATATCTTCTTTTGTTTCCCCTGGAAACCCAAACATAAAAAAACAGCAAGTATCAATTCCAACTTTTTTTGCAGTCGCTATACCTCTTTTAACCTTTTCAAGAGTTAATCCTTTTCGAATAGATTTAAGTGTTTTTTCAGAACCTGACTCAATCCCACAAAGAATCATTACACATCCTGCTTTTTTCATTTTAACAAGTAACTCTTCATCTAAATTATCAGCTCGTGCTTGACAACACCATTTAAAATCGTAATTTTTCTCAATAAGATGATCTAAAACAGGCATATACATATCTTTGTTTAAAGTATATTCTAAATCAATAAATTGTGCAGTTTTAACACCATGTTTTGTAACTGCTTCATCAACTTCTTTAATCATTTGTTCAGGTTTCTTACTTCGAACTGGATTCCCAAACATTTCTTTTAGGCAAAACTTACATCCATAATAACATCCTCTTGATCCTTCAAATAATGCAAAATTTTTCCCTAATACTTCATAAAAATATTTACTAGAATCTAACAAATGATAAGCAGGTGTAGGCAATATAGTCATATCCATAGGTTTTCTTTTCTCATTATTGATAACTTCACTTGTACCATTTTTGAAAGAAATCCCTTTTACTTCATGTAAATCTTTGCCTTGACAAATCTCTAAAACAGATTCCTCTGGTTCTCCTTTAATAACTGCCTTTGCATGAGTTTTTTCAATAATATCTTGAGGATGTAATGACCCATGCACGCCAATAACATACACATTTGGATTTACTTTTGCACATTCTTGAGAAGTTTTAATAAAAGAATCAATATCTGTTCCAGGACATTCCCATCTTTCAATATCTGTTGAGGTAACAAAGATTTTATCATATTCTTTTGCATCTTTTGCAACATCATCAATATCAAGTCTATCAGCGTGAGCATCTACAATCTTACATTCAAAACCCTCATTTTCTAACATCGCAGCACAATTAGCTAAAGAAATAGGCATCCAAGTTCTATTATATATTCCTTTTTTAGTTACTGGATACACATCACTTGGTTTCACCAGTAAAATTTTTCCTTGCGTCATCTTAACAATAGTTAATTTTGTAATATTTAAATGTTTCGTAACCTAACTAGGCAGTAAAAAAATACAATTTCAACTCATTTAAAAGGTTTATGCATCAAAGCATAAAATTTTTCACTACCTTATGGTTTCTTAGGGCTTCTTTGCAATCCCAACTATACTTACTCCATCAAACATCCTATATTTTGTAAATATTTTATTCTCAATCTTTAATATACCATATAATAAGGAATTCATAAATTTTGGAATTTTACCAAGAGTATTTTCTGCCTTTTTCTTTGTATTAAGGACTTTATTGAGGTGTATATACGCTACATTTGGAATAAACATCGAAAGATTCCAATAACTCAACTTCTTTATATCAAAATAATTCCTAAGTAAAGGTTTAATCTTCTTCATTTGATATCTTCTATAATGTAAACTTACCTCATCAACAGGACCCCAAAGAAACATATGCGCTGGAACTGAAAAGATAAACATACCTCCAGGTTTTAGCACCCTTTTTATCTCAGATAGAGCTTTATCATCATGCTCAATATGTTCTAATACATCTGAACACAGCACTAAATCAAAGCTATTATCTTTAAATGTAAGATTCTCAGCACTCATTTGCTTAATTTCATCATATCCTTTACCTTTACAATAATCTAATGCTTTATCAAAATAATCTATTCCTACAACAGATTTAGAATACTTTTTCAACATTCCAAAATTAGAACCAACTCCACAACCTAAATCTAATACTTTTTCATAATTTTTATTTATTTTCTTTAATAATCCAAAAATAAGATCTCGTTTAGCTTGATACCACCAATTTTCCTGTTCTAATGAAAAAATTAAGTCATAATTCTCTTCTTCCATAGTATCCCCCAATGTTAGAAGAAAAAATACTAGCATTTAAAAGGATTATTGTACTCTAGAATATTTTAATTTATTCTTTAAAATAAGAAATAGTCTTCTTTAAACCTTCTTCTAAACTTACTTTAGGCTCCCAACCTAACAATTTCTTAGCTTTACTAATATCAGGACATCTTACTTTTGGATCATCAATAGGTAACTCTTTATACACAATCTTGCTTTTACTCTTAGTTATTGCTATAATCAATTCTGCAAATTCTTTTATTGTCATCTCTGCAGGATTCCCAATATTAACAGGCATATTTTCATCAGACATCATAAGTTTATAGATACCCTCAATTTCATCATCTACAAAGCAAAAGCTCCTTGTTTGCTTTCCATCTCCAAAAATAGTAATATCTTTTCCTTGTAAAGCTTGATTAATAAAAGCAGGAACAACTCTCCCATCATTTGCTCGCATTCTTGGACCATACGTATTAAAAATTCTAACAATTCGTGTATCAACTTTATGAAATCTATGATAAGCCATGGTTAATGCTTCTGCAAAACGTTTTGCTTCGTCGTAGCACCCACGAGGCCCTACTGGATTCACATTTCCCCAATAACTTTCTTTTTGAGGATGCACCTCTGGATCTCCATAGCATTCTGATGTGCTAGCAAGTAAAAATCTAGCCTTTTTAGCCAATGCTAAACCTAAAGCATTATGCGTTCCTAAACTTCCCACTTTAAGCGTTTGAATAGGAATTTGTTGATAATCAATTGGAGAAGCAGGGCTTGCAAAGTGAAAAATATAATCAATCTCTCCATCAAGATCTATATACTTAGTCACATCATACTCTATAAAAGTAAAATTCTTATCCTTTTTCAAATGAGAAATATTTTTTTTATTACCTGTTATAAAATTATCCATGCAAATTACTTTAATCCCTTTCTTCAAAAGAAATTCACAGAGATGACTTCCTAAAAACCCTGCTCCTCCAGTAACTAAAGATGTT
>CALCXY010000018.1 GCA_937906345.1 Candidatus Woesearchaeota archaeon
TCTAGACCAATTCACCTACGGGTCTTTCAGACCACGCAGAACTCTTGGTCGGAATAAGGAAATCAGATTTTTCTAAAAACATAACAAATTAGAACCTATTATTTATTTGAGCTTTCATTAAGGGAATATAATATCCTGGATTGAAAAACTTATATAAAAGAGATCTCCCCTCATATATTTCAAGTGATTTATCTACTATTCCTTTAAATTGTTCTTTGGTAACAACTTCACTAAGCATTCTCAATCCCTCACTTACCCCTTGTTCTTGAAGTTCTGAATAAATACCCCGTGCACTCAATACAGTTATAGAAATCATAGCTAAATCACCGATTATTTGATCTAATCCCATAATGGATATAGTTAAAGAGTAATATATAAAGTTTTTTAAAAAACATATGTTTATATAATAAAAAAGGATTTCATAGTTTTGAAAAAATGAAAAAATCCCCTAGAGAAATAAGAGATAATCAACTTGGAAAAGTTGTTATGCAGCTTGACTATCGTATAATTTCTATCTCTCATGCATTAATAGTAGGATTATTAGAATTGGATGATCCAGTTCCAGACCATTTTGTTGCAGATAGTGATCCTCAGTTTACTCCAACAGTTAGAGAATTTGGAATTTATGAATTTGAATTTATAAAAAATAAATGGGGGCGCACAACACAAGACCCCATACCATTAAATTGTTTAGATATCCAAGTTATGGAGATGATAAGAGCGTTTAATTATGAATTAGATTGTTCAGAAGTTCAAAAGCCAAAAGAAAAATCATTAGGAGTAATGTATCTAAATGCTGTTTATCAAACTTTAATTCCTCAAGGACTAGTTAATGTATTTAGTAATAATCATTTTTTTCTTACAGATTTATCACAAAATGGAATATATGTTGCAAAAGTAGTGCATCCTGAATAAAAAACATATATTTAAATAACAAAAAAGGATTTCATTACTTATGAGGAATGGAATTAGAAGGATTGGAATGTGGTTGGCTGCATTGAGTTTAGTTAGTATTACAAATATTGTTCAGGTTTCTGCTCAAGAAGTTACAACTCAAAATACTGAGTTGGAAGATAAAGTTAGGAAAAACCCCACAGCTATAAACTATACGAATTTATCATTAGCATATCAAAAATCAAAACAATATGATAAAGCTCAAAAAGCAGCTGAAACTGCAATATCACTT
Source organism: Candidatus Woesearchaeota archaeon (assembly GCA_937906345.1). GTDB lineage: Archaea > Nanobdellota > Nanobdellia > Woesearchaeales > CALCXY01 > CALCXY01. The sequence goes on from CALCXY010000018.1 coordinate 1,187, forward strand.
AATCCAAAATATGGTGGAGGCTATATCTGTTTAGCTCAATCATTTGAGAAAAGAGGAAATAGAGAAAAAGCTGCAGAAATATATGAAAAAGCAAATGCAAAACTCTCAAATTATGATCCTTTAATTTTTTTTACAAGTATGAATCTTGGAATCTTAGGTCAGACAAATTTTAAGGAAAGGAATTATCAAAGATCTCTTAAATATTTTGAAGATTCATTAGAATATGCAGAAAAAGGAAGTTCTAAGTTGGATAAAAATGAACAATTTCAATTACATAAAGAAAGATTACCAAAATGGATTAGTAAAGTAAAAGCTAGACTTTAATTTATTTATATATTTCTACAACAAGATTTAAATACTGATTTCTTCAATATTCAGTCATATGAAACCAATGGTAATGGTGATTTTAGTACTTTTAGTAGTTTTTTCTATTTCAATTTATGGACAAGAAGGAATTGATCCTTTCGCAGATCCTTCTTCACAAAATGAAGACCCATTTTCAGATGTAAGTAGCTTAAGAGTTGATGATTTAATTGAAGATGTAGATGGATTAGAAAAAAATTTTGAAAAAGTAGCTAATGATCCTCAAGCCTCAAAACAATTAAATAAAGGCTTCGAAGAAAAATTTGATAAACTCTCTCATTTAACTCAAAAAAAATTAGAAGCAGATGATAGTCCAATAGATGCAACAATTCCTAAAAACACAGAAGGAAGTTTAAAGGATGGAAATTTAGAATTCGCCAAAGCAGATGAAGCATCAGTAACCTCCTCTGAACAAACAAAAGTATCAGGGACTAATATTAATAATGGTAAAATTAATGAAGATGGATCATTTGAAGCAGAATCAGTAGATGAAGCTACAATAGAATCACCTGACTTTCTCTTATCTGGATCTGATGCAGGATTAGATACTTCTTTTACAAACATTAACTTTGGAGATGCAAAAAACTTAAATGTTGAACCTAATGGAAACTTTAAAGCCTCTCAAATAGGTAATTTGGAATTAAGTAGGCCTAATTTTCAACTTTACCTTGATGATAATAGACATATAAAAAAGAATGTTTTGCCTGTAAAAGCTACTGTTTTACAAAATGCAAAGAATGTTGTATTTGCAAATGGCATCTTAAAAGCTGAAAGAGCAGATTCAATAACTATAGATGAAACTACAACAGAGAAAGTTTTTGATTTAACACTAACAAGTGCAGAATTGGATGTTTCTATACCAAAGGAATATGTAAATGTTCCTGCTTTAAAGTTTGAGCAAGCTACGTTGTTAAAAGTTGCAGATAACAAATACGAACAACTAAAAGATGTTGTTGCAGTTATTCAAGATAATACTATTCTTTACATTCAAGCTACCTCCAATAAAGAGGATAACATGTTAACTTTTCCTAATCCTATTCCACTTTCAACTGAAGAAATTAGAATTACTCTAAACAAGAATAAAGATATGCAATACTTGTTAAAAGATACAGATGTTAGAGCTATAACTACATTAAAAGAATTAGTTGTGAAAAGTTTAACACAAGAGGAATTAAGAACATTGTATGATGATTTTGTAAGAAAGCGTGGATTAAATGCAGTTCAAGGCACACCAGGAGATACTGTATACAAGTATTTAGAAGATTCGTATAGTCAACTTTTAATGAACCTTTTACCTATCCCAACAACTAAAATAGAATCTATTAAAAAAATATTTAATGAATTTTATAATAATCAAATTTTACAAGAAAAAATCTATAATTTACTCAGTCCTGAAGAACAGAATATTTTAACAACAAGATATTTAGTCATGAAAAATTATGATTTAAACATAAATAGTTATTCAGAAAGTGATAAGAAAGCATTTGTGTATTTGTTTACTCAAATAGCAACAACTAATAAAATCTTAAGTGGTGTTGATGGCATCTCAAAAGATAAGATTTTACAAATTAAAAGTCTCTTAAGGGAAAAAACAATAACCAAAAAAGGAAAACAAATTAACATTGTTACAGAAGATCAATCAAAAACTGAATTTATAACAGAAAAAACAATAATTAATTCAACAACAGAAGGTAATGGGAAGCTTTTTGTTACAGAGGGAACACCTCCTGTTTATAGTTTTTCAAATCAAACTGTAAATTTTAATGGAGATGAGTTTGTAGATGAAATTATTAAAAGTGATCGAGCTTCAAGTGCTGAGATTGATGTGAATTTTGGTTTTGAATGTTTAACTTTAGCTCCTAACTCAGATTTCTTTTATCATGATGATAAACTAGAAAAAAGCTTTAGTGTTGTAAGTAATGGATTTTATTCACTTTGTATTAAGAGAGATTCTTCCCAAATTTTAGAGGAGGATTTACTTTGTGAGAACTGTGGCTATGTTAATTTTGTCAATAAAAGCATTGTCTTAAATGGGTTAGTTTCGTATTCAAGAATTCCTTTTTACAAAGATTCTAGAATAAAATTCTACTCAACTGAGTTTAAACCAGTGTATGAAAGCTTTGAAGATAAAAATAATGGGATTTTTATTTTAGATGAAGATAATTTGTTTATTAATTTCTTATTATTTCAAGGTGAAGCGAATAATGCAAATATCTATTATGGTTTTTACAGGTTAAGCGAGCAAGATGGAAAAACTAAAGTTTCAATGGTTGATGCAAGAGCAAAAGTTATTCAAAATTATTTAAGTAAAAATATCAATCTAAAAGATTTTGAGGGGATGTTTGGTAAAAAGGGTAATGTGATTTTAACAGATAAAGATGTAAAAGGAGATGTAGATGAAATACTTAGGTAAGAAAGGACAAAAACTCTCTGTATTCATTATTTTAGGTATTTTTATTCTCCTTATCTTTGGACTATTACAATTTTCTAAAGATAATCAGTTACCTGATGTGGATCCAGAGGATCCAGAAACTGTTCAAATATATGTAGAAAGTTGTATTGCTTTAACAGCAGAAGAAGGATTATCTAAACTTGGAAAACAAGGCACATTAAAAGAACAAGGAGATTTTACATTTGATTCAGGAGAAAAAGTGTATAGTTATACTTCCCTTACATATCTAGATCAATTAGAAGTAAAAAGACAATTAGAAAACTATATCTCTACACAATTAAGGAGTTGTTTGAAAAAACTCAAAGATCCTTTTGTAAGGTTTCCAGAAACCCAACCTAAAACTGAATTACTAATCAAAGAAGAGGATATTGATATTAATGTAAAATATGATGTTGAAGTTGTTAAAAATGAAAGGAGAAGTGTGTATAATGAGTTTTCAACTTCAATTTTAGTGCAATTAGGCAATATTATAGATACTATACAGAATATTTATACAGATGGCTTTGTCTTACAAGACTATGAAGATTTAGGATTATATATGAATCGGATTGATGATGATAAAACAATAGTTAGGATTTATGATAAAAAATATACTATAAAAGACGAAGTTTATTATTTTAGTTTTGTTTTTGAGTAATAATTAATTAATTCTCTCACAAATATATTCCATAGCTCTTCTGTTATCATAAGGAGTTTTTGGTTCAATAGGATGTCTTGATGCAGCTTTGAATCCTATATCAAGAGGATCTTGAATTTTATTTCTGTTAAACCTTGAAAGATCTGATGCAGTCAAAGAATCTATGTCTATCAGAACAGGTGATCCATTTTCAAAGTAATAACCCATCAATGCAGTGGAAACTTGTTTTGGGTTTTTTATAATTCTTCCAACACCTTTTATTTTTTCACTTGCCTTTAGAGCTAATAATATTTCGATTGATCCTGGAAACATTAAACTGGCATAAGGAACTAAAACCAAACCCTCACCATAAGGTTTTCTATAATCTCCAACAATACAATCTGTTATGGATCCAAAAGGATCTCCATTTCTCGAAGGTAAATTCCCAAAGGTTTTATGCACTTTAACACTCTTATATAATTGTTTTACAACGTTCAAATGATCTCCATTACTATTTCCAAAAACTTGCACCATTTGATTTACTCTCCCTAATATGAGATTAACTTCATCTTCAGTAAGAGAACGCAAATTTCTTGTGCATGATAAAAATTCTTGGAGTTCAGGTTTAAAATCTGGAGAAGGCCCCATATATCCAAATAGTCCAGTATTTACTCCCCAGAGATATTTATGAAAAATTTCAACATATTTATGATTTTTCCTTTTAAACTCTTTCAATCTTTCAATAAATTTTGGTTTTTTCTTCATCTCCCTTATATTTTATTATGAACATATAAATTTATTGTTTACACAAGGTTTAAATACTTTTTAGAGGTTTCTCTTTTTATGGTAACACAAAAATCAAAAGCTAAACTTCCAACCAAATATGGTGAGTTTACTGTGTATGTGTATGAAGACTCTACTGGGACTCAGAATTTAGCTTTAGTTAAAGGAGAGATTAGTAAAGATAAAGCTGTTTTAGTAAGAGTTCATTCTCAATGTGCAACTGGAGATACTTTATTCTCTACTAAGTGTGATTGTGGAGAACAATTAGAAAAAGCAATGGAATTAATTGGAAAAGAAGGAGGGGTTTTACTCTACATGCAGCAAGAAGGAAGAGGAATTGGTTTAGCTAATAAGATAAAAGCATATTCTTTACAAGATCAAGGCATGGATACAGTTGAAGCTAATGAAAAACTAGGATTTAAAGCAGATGAAAGAGATTATTCTACTGGTTGTAAAATACTAGCTGATTTAGGAGTGCATAAAATGAAAGTGTTAACAAATAATCCTAAAAAAATAGAAGGTATGAATTCATTAGGTTTAGAGATAGTTGAAAGAATCCCACTTTTAGCAACTGAAAATAAAGATAATAAAGAATATTTAAAGACTAAAAAGGAAAAATTAGGACATTTTCTAGAAGGAAAGGGTGTTGTTAAGTAATTACTTAGGTATAAATTTTACACCTGGTAGGTTCTTAAATTCTTTGTCTCCTGTAACGAATTCGTATTTTTTATCTAAAGCAAACTGGTATCCTGCACAATCAAAGAAAGATAAATTTTTTTTCTTGTTTTTTTCCCGGAAAAATTGAGCCTTTAGAATCGTTTCTGTAGAAACTAAAACACTTCTATTTTTTAATTTGGAAGTCCATAGATCCGCAACATGCTCATTATCCTCTTTTATCAATACCCAACAAAATTCACCTAAAGTCGTATTTGGTATGACATACTGTTCCTTCATTAGAAAAGCAAATTTTGGATTTCCAATTGCTATCTCAATCAATGCATAGGTATCTAAGCAATACATTTTAGTCCCATTTCGAAGTATTTTTTCTGGCCTCTTTGAGAATCTGCTCTGTGGGTTTCTTAAACTTCATAGTTCCAAAAAACTCTTTCAATACATTTGAGCGCTTCTCAATGTTAACTTCCACTTCTTCATTAGGCTTTAAATCAAGATGTTTAACATCTTTCCTTGGTATAATTAAAGCCATTGAGTTTCCCCATTGTTTTACTTTTGTTATCATTTGTATCACTTTTATGTATAATTATATAATTCTTTTGTATATATAAATGTTTCGCTCAGGAGTATGCAAACTTCCCTCCTAAAGAGAGTATTAATAAATAAATTTGTATTCTTGGGTTGAATGGCAAAGAAGAAAGCTAATCCTAAATGGTATAAGCCTAAATTATACACATTAAGACAGATTAGAGAAGATTTTGAAATTAAGATAGTGGATGCTTCTGTTATGGTAGCTTCAGACCCTCCTTTAGCTATTAAAAGAGAATATAGAAAAGAGCTTAGAAAACATGTAAGAAATGATGCAGGTTTTAGAACAATACCAAATATCGAAAAAGAAGTTGATAATATTTATCAAGGATTACATGAAACTCAAAAGACCCTATTGAAAAATTTACATGGTTGTGTTCAATTTGGTTTAATGAGAGATAAAAATTATATAGCGTTATGTGAATACTTAACTCCTTATGCATTAGAATATGGCA
>CALCXY010000019.1 GCA_937906345.1 Candidatus Woesearchaeota archaeon
AAAATGTCTTTTTGACATTTCTCGAGCTAATTCAGGAAGATTTTTCTCACTAATCTTCTCTTCAAAACCATTGATAAATATATAATCATTCCCAATTCCGTGTATTTTTGCAAATTTCATAGTATTTTTTCCCTTACTCTGATTTATATATCTTATCTCAATATATTATATAAAATATAAGTTAAATAATCTGATTTTCGTTAAGATAATCAAAAGTCTCCCGTTTCCTAATTAAACTTGCTTTCCCATTTTCAACAAGCACTTCTGCAGGCCTTTCTCTAATATTATAATTACTACTCATAGTATACCCATAAGCACCTGCACATCCTAAAGATAAAATATCACCTTCCTTAATCTTAGGTAACTCTCTTTCAACAGGACCATCCATATCTCTTGTAAACAAATCAGTAGATTCGCAAATATTTCCTGCAATAACAATCTTTTCTTTATCACCATCTGCATTTGAAGCATTAATAATCTCATGATACGCACCATATAATGCAGGCCGAGCCATATGATGCATTCCTGAATCCACTCCTGCAAATTTTAGTTTTGGAGTTTCTTTGAGAGTATTTACAGTCATTAATAAAAAACCTGACTCTGCAACATACCATCTTCCATTTTCAAACATCAGGGTAACTTCTTTTCCATATTCTTTAACAAATTTTGAAAAAATATCATTTACTTTTTTTCCATATGCATTTAACTCAAACATAGTCTCATCTGGACTATAAACAACTCCAATCCCTCCGCCAAAATCTACAAATTCTAAAGTATCAAATTGTTTAGCAGTATTCAAAAGTATCTCCATAGCTTTGTAAAACTGATCTGGATTAAGATACCTAGAACCTACATGCATATGCACTCCAACTACATTAAGATCATATTTTTCTGCTATCTTTTTAATTTTTTCAACATCAGTATGATATATTCCAAATTTGCTATCAGGACCTCCAGTAACAACATGTCCATGAAAACCTGCTCCAAATTCTGGATTAATCCTAACAGAACATTTTCCACCTTTATTTAGCTTACCAAATCTTTCCATCTCTGATAATGAATCCATATTTACTAAAACTTTATTTTCAATAACTTTCTTCAATTCTTCATCTGTAGCCATAGTCGCTGTAAACAAAATATCTTCAGCTTTAAATCCTAATTTTAAAGCTAATAAAAGCTCTCCAACACTAACAACATCTAATCCAATACCTTTTTCCTTTAAAATCTTCATAATAGAAGCGTTTGTATTTGCCTTACAAGCATAAAGCATTTTTTTATTAGGATAGGTAATTGCTTTTTCCAACTCTTCAGCTTTCTTAAGAATTGTTTCCTTTTCATATACATAGAGAGGACTACCAAACTCCTTAACTAATGACTCAGCGCTTACTCCGCCCAAAAATAATTTTTTATTTTTTATCTCCATTGTCTTTCAATAAGAATCTTCAAAAGATGATGCTTTTTAAGTTTTATGAATTAAATGTAATCTTTCTTCACAAGCAGCTCAGCTACTAAAATAGCCCCACCTGCAGCTCCTCGAATAGTATTATGACTTAATGAAACAAACTTCCATCCTAATGAACTTTCACGGAGTCTTCCAACACTTAAACCCATTCCATTTGCATAATCTCTATCAAGCTTTGTTTGTGGCCTATCTTCATCTTTATGATATTGAATAAACTGCTCTGGAGCACTAGGTAAATCTAATCCATTCAGAGGATTTTCAAAATTTTCAAGTGCATCAATTATTTTATCAGCGCTAACTTTTTTTGATAAAGATAATTCAACACTAGTCATATGCCCATCACTAACAGGAACCCTTATACAAGTTACACTAATATTTGGATTTTTAGCTACATGTAATCCTTTTCCATCTATTTTCCCAAGTATCTTCATAGGTTCTTTTTCAGATTTTTCTTCCTCATTTTGAATATAAGGTAAAACATTATCTTGCATCTCTGGCCATGTTTCATGTGTTTTTCCAGCTCCTGACAAAGCTTGAAGAGTTGTTACTAAAACTTCTTTTACCTCAAATTGTTCTAATGCTTTCAAAATAGGAACATAACTTTGTAAACTACAATTAGGCTTTACAGCAATTAAACCTTTTTTCCATCCCCTATTCTTTCTTTGAGTATCTATTAATTTCACATGATCTGGATTAACCTCTGGAATAATCATAGGAACATCATCTGTCCAACGATGTGCTGAATTATTTGAAACAACAGCACAATCCTTTGAAGCATACAATTCTTCTACAGTCCTAATAGAATCTTTATCCATATCTATAGCTGAAAATACTAAATCTACTTCTTTTACAATTGCATCTACATCATCTTCTACACTTTTTACAACTAATTCTTTTACACCATGTGGAATAGGTTCATTAATACACCACCTATTTTTAACTGCATCCTCATATACTTTTCCAGCTGATTTTGGACTAGCTGCAACTACAACTAATTCAAACCAAGGATGATCTGCTAATAGTGTTACAAATCGTTGTCCTACCATACCGGTAGCTCCAAGAATAGCTACTTTTTTCATTTTATAGTAAGTTCATTGATTCAAGAACTTGTTTCAATTTTTCCTTATTTTCTGGTTCCATTTCACACATAGGCAATCTATATGATCCACCTGCTAGACCTTTCATAGTCATAGCAGCTTTAATTGGAATAGGATTTGTTTCTATAAACGCTACATCAAATAATGGCAATAATTCAAAATGAATTTTTCGTGCTTCTTCCAAATTATCAGCAAGAGCTGCATCTACCATAGCCACTACCCTCTCTGGAACTAAGTTACTCACAACACTAATAACTCCTGTTCCACCTAAACACATTAATGGTAAAGTCATTGAATCATCTCCACTCATAACTTTCACTTTTGGAATTTCATTAATAACATCTCCCATTTGATTAATATCTCCAGATGCTTCTTTAATACATTCTACATTTTCTAATTGTGCAATTTTTTTCATAGTAGGAGTGTCAATATTTTTCCCAGTTCTTCCTGCAATATTGTAAACTACAATAGGAATACTAACTGCATCACTAACAGCCTTAAAATGTTCATAAAGTCCTTTATTTGTGGGCTTATTATAATAAGGAGTAACAATTAATGCTGCATCTGCCCCCCATTCTTGAGCTTTTTTAGTCATCTCAATAGTATGAGCAGTAGAATTACTTCCTGTTCCGACTATAACTGGAACTTTTCCTTTTGCTAAACCCATAACAGCTTCAACAACTTTTTGCTGTTCTTCAATAGTTAGAGTTGGAGTTTCTCCTGTTGTTCCTAAAGCTAATAATCCATTTATTCCATTATCTATTTGATGCTGGACATTACTCTCTAATCCTTGATAATCAACTTCTCCATTTGATTTAAATGGTGTTGTTAATGCTGTTATTACTCCTTTAAATTCCATTTTAGTTATCACCTATCAAATTATCCATTAAATCATTAATTTCAAAAAACCCTTTCTTTTTATTTACAAACTCTGCTGCTAAAACTGCACCAAGAGCAAATCCCCCCCTATTTCTTGCAGTATGCTTTAATTCAATAGTATCTGCTTGTGAATCAAATAAAACTGAATGAGTTCCAGGAACATTTCCTATTCTTGTGCTTGAAAACTGTATCTCATTATTTTTTATCTGTCTATTTAATGCTTCATAGACAATTTTCTTTTTCCTACTAATATTTTTAACAAGAATCTCTGCAATACTAACAGCAGTTCCGCTTGGACTATCTGCTTTTTGATTATGATGAATTTCATTTCCTGCTACATCATATTCAGGAACTGAATTAACTATTGAAGCAGCATCTTGAACTATTCTAAAAAACATATTAACACCAATACTAAAGTTTGAAGCCCACATAAATCCAATATTAGTATCTTTTACAATACTTCTTACTCTATTCATCTCATCATACCATCCAGTTGTTCCTAATACTACATTAACACCTAATGCACTCATAGCCTCAACATTAGAAATAGCAGAGTCAGGATGAGTAAAATCAATACATACATCAACATTTTGTAAAGATTCTTCATTTATTTTCTTGAATTGAGCTTCATTATCGTTTGAATCAATAGTTGAAACTATTTCATGCCCTCGCTCTTTAGCAATTGCTTCAATTTCCTTACCCATTTTACCGTAGCCAACAATAGCCAGTTTTAATTTTGCCATCTTTTTGTTATTTACCTCAATTTTCCTTTAATATCGTAAAGGTCTCTGTATGATTAATGCCTTCTAATATTCTTATTTTTTCTAATACATCATTCATACCTTCTGTTGATTGTGTATCAATGATACAAACAATATCAAATCTTCCAGTAACTTCATAAATTTCCTTTAAACCTACTTTTTTTAAATTTTCAACAATATTCCTAGTCTCTATATGAGGATTAGTCTCAATCCCTACTATAGCCCCTATTCTGTTTTGAAGAGTAATAGTAAACTTCTTTATCACCTTTTCGCTTATTAGCTTGTTTACTCTCTTTCTAATAGTCCCTTCACTAACTTTAAGCTCTTTTGCTATCTGCAAAAAAGGTTTTCTTGCGTCTTCCTGCAAATATTCTACGATTTTCGTATCAATTTCATCCATTTTACCACCTTATGAATACAGCAAAACCCATTTCCTATATAAATCTTTCGCTTTTAGTATGAATTTCGGAATTTTTAGTAGTTAAAATGGATAATAGAGCCACTATCATTAAGAATAAGTTCAAAGAGACATATTACCCTTAGGCCCACAACACCAAGGATGAGCACGGAGTGGAGAGGGAATTTCCATACGTAGTGTGGAAATTTCCTTTCCGACCAGCATATTTTTCCGAAGGAAAAATGTGCGTGTGCGAATCCATTGGTGGTGTTGTGGGCTCAAAACCCATTATAGAATTAAAAAATTTTATCCAAAATAATGCTTATGTAAAACCTGCACAGCTTTCTCAGCATTTACGTTTTCAACAACTAATCCAATATTAATCTCACTAGCACCTTGACTAACCATATGAATATGAACACTATTTTCAGCTAATACATCAAAGATAGGAGCAGCCTTTCCAATTTTTTTAGCCATTCCTTCTCCAACTACAATAACAATAGCCATATCTTTTTCTACTTTTACCTGCGCAACTTCTTCCAACTCAGGCAATAATTCTTCTAAGTGATCCTCATTATCAATAGTCAAAGAAACACTCACCTCTGATGTTGCTACCATATCTACTGGAATCTGATGTTTATCAAATAATCCAAATATTTTCGCTAAAAATCCATACGCTGCAAGCATTTTTGTTGAATCTATATTTATCACCGTAATATTTTTCTTAACACTAATAGATTTTACAATATCTTTTGATTCTCCACCATTATTCAATATTTTAGTTCCTATATTTGCAGGTTCCATTGTATTTTTTACAACAACAGGAATCTCATGATCTATAGCAGGATGGATAGTTTTAGGATGTAATACTTTTGCACCAAAATAAGCCAACTCTGCAGCTTCATCAAAAGACAAAGTTTCAATAGTATGAGCATTTTCAACAATTCTTGGATCAGCACTCATCACACCATTCACATCTGTCCAGATTTGAATCTCTTCAGCTTTCAAAGCAGCACCAATAATTGAAGCAGTATAATCACTTCCACCTCGTCCAAGAGTTGTTATTTCTCCTTTTTCATTTTTTGCTAAGAATCCTGTAACAATCGCAACCCCTTGAAAACCAGATAAATGCTCGTGAAGATCCCTATAAGATCCTTCTAAAAGCTCTGCTTGTCCAAATGTAGAATCTGTTTGCATACCCATATCATAGGCATTAAAACTAATTGCATCTACTCCTTGTTTTTGAAGGTAAGCTGCTATTATCTTAGAAGATAATCTTTCACCAAAACTTTGAATCTCATCTAAAACCTTTAAAGTAATTTGTTTCCCTAAATTATTTTGAAGTAAAGATTCTAATTCATCTAATTCTTTAATTAAATTTACATCTAAATCTAATTCCCTAATAATAGATTCATGTTTTTCCCTTAAAATATCCATATCTACTTTCCCATTTTCCAATTGTGAAGCAGATTCTAATAATAAGTCAGTAACACCACCAACTGCACTTACAACTACAACTGGGTGTTTATCTAAGTTAGAAGATATGATATTAGATACATCTTTAATATTTTCAGCACTTCCTAGAGAAGTTCCTCCAAATTTCATAACGATCATAAGAATTCAGTAAGTGAAAGTGATTTAAAAAGGTTTTCTTTATAAATGGTTTAAATACTGAATTTCGAATTTAAATAGGAAATATTACAAACCCCTATATTTTAACTACTCCAAAGTAACACTAAATACATAAGGTTTATAAAGGGAAAATACAATAAAAAGTAATGGTAAATTTCCCAAATTCAGGTAAGAATGAGGATAAATTAGCTATTTTACTCTCAGGTGGAGGAATGAAGGTTAGTTGGGGAGTAGGAGTAATAAATGCACTTATTCAACTATATAACCTAACAAACCCAGATATTGTTATTCCTTGTTCAGGAAGTTTATTAGGCTCAAATTTTTGGGTTTCTGGACAACACGATTCTATTAGAAATGCATACACGAACGATTTTTACTCAACTAAAGAAGTTGTAGATTTAAAGCGTGCTTCTAAAATGATGGATATTGATTATATTGTAGACGTTGTTTTAAAGGAATTAGATCCTTTAGATACTGAAGCTATTAAAAATTCTGATATTGATTTACGAATGCCTGTTATAGAAAAACATACAGGAAATATTCGATATTTTACAAATAAAGATAATGTTGATATTTTAGAAGTTATCAGGGCTGGAATGAGCATTCCTTTAATCTCTGGAATAAATCCTTGGGTTCCAATTGATGGAGATTTATATTGTGATAGTGCTTTAACTGCAACTGCTCAAACCCACTTAGAAGAAGCAGTCAATAGAGGAGCAAATAAAATTTTAATTATTGATCATGATACTGATAAAGAAAAAGAAATGTATAAACACGCTACAATTAAAGAAAGAGGTATGATGGGATTATATAAATTTTGGAATAACTTTTTTGGAAATGGTTTTGATAAAGGATTTAAAGCAGCTGTAGAAAGAGCTGAAAACTATAAAGTTCCAGATCATGTAGAAGTGTATACACTTAATCCTAAAGAGTTAGATATTGATTTAACTGATAATAGCCAAGAATCATTATTAAGATCTAAAGGAAAAGGATTTGACCAAGTTTCAACAGATCAAGGATTAAGAAGATTTTTAGAATCAAGTAATCCAATTCCAAGACCTCAAGTAGAACAAGAACCAAGTGTTTTAGTTAATAGATTTGGTGAACCTGTATATACACATATGAATCATCATGGAAATCCTGTAAATTAATTACTCTTTTTTCTCAGCTGGTTTATCATCTTTAGGTTTTTCTTCTTTTGCAGGTTCTTTCTTTTCTTCAGCCTTAGGTTTTTCTTCCTTTGCTTCTTCTTTTTTTGGCTCTTCCTTTTTTTCAGCAGGCTTTTCTTCCTTTTTATCTTCAGGTTTAGCATCTCCCTCAGCACCTTCAGGTTTTTTCTCTGCAGCTTTCAATAAATTTTCTTTACCAACTTTCAAAACCTTAAAATTAATTTGAGAAATATCAGCATGGATTGTTCTTCCAGCAACAGTTTTTCTTTGTCTTATTCCTTTTTCTTTTTTCTTTAAACCAACACCAGATACAGCTAATATTCTTTTTCTAGCATTACCTTTAACATCCATTCTCATGGGAAAACCCACATTATCAGAACCACCAGTTATTTCTAATTCATAACCCTCTAAACCTATAAGATTACCCTCTATCTTCTCACCAACCTTCTTACCAATTAAAGAAGCAGCTTCTTCATCTTTTACTTCTCTTTGAACACACTTTCCTTCTTTAAACCCTAATACAATTTTAAATTCAGCCATTAATATCACTCCACCAGAGCATCTCTTATTGGATACTCAGCTACTATAAGGAATTTTTAGGGCATTTATAAGGTTTTCTAATATATTAGTTTCAATCATTTACTCTATTCATCCCAACTAAACTCCCAATTCCTAACCCTAACAAACTAAAAATTAATGTTACAATCACAATTAATGGATTAACTTCTCCTTGGAATAAACTAAATACTAAATAAACAAGTAATCCTAACAATCCTATAACAAATTCAAAGAATAAAGTAGTTGCTTTCACATTTTTCTTTATCCATGTAGCTAAAACAGCTATTGCCAAAACAACCATAAAAGCAATAAACAGATAACTTCCTATGATTAAACTTTGAATAGCAATTGATAATACCAACGCAATTATAGATAAACCAAAAATAGTCATTCGTATCATTTTAATTAATGTTTTTTTATCAGCATGAAAAAAATCTTGCACTATAGAAGATGCACCAGTAAACAAATATGTATCAAGTGAACTCATAATTGCTGCA
>CALCXY010000020.1 GCA_937906345.1 Candidatus Woesearchaeota archaeon
CAAACCAGACTCAGGAACTTTATACAAATAAACCTTCTTAAAAACCAACCAAGGATTACTACTCCCAGGATCCAAATTAATATTAATACTATCACCTGTATCAAAAAAATCACCAGGAACCTTCACAGGAGTAGACAAGGAAACAGACAACTCATCCATCACAAACACATTAGCCTGCCCAACAGGCGAAGAAGGAACACCAAAAGAACCCTCATTAGCACAAGAAAATAACAAAAACAAACCAAATAACACAAAACATAAATTAAACCTCATAACATAATAAATTCAGTAAACAAGTATATAAAATTTATGGTTGATCAAAAACCTGTAATAAATAGGTTTTATCTCAACATATACTCATCCGCAAGTATTATTTGGATTAAGGTTTAAAATCGAAAGCTTTATTAACTTCGGAAAGTACTTTCCGAATATGAAAATTGCCCATGTTCCCACAGGAATTATGATTTCTTACCACATTAAGGGCTCGGCAAACAGGAAGGTCAAGATTGCAAAGCAACTCTATGGATTTACAGATTCAACTAAGCAAGGGAAGTATATTTACAAGAGAAAAGGAATACTGCAATTTCCTTACATTAAAGCTGCTCGATCCACATTGATAATAAAATTTCAACATGCTGCAGATATTAAAAAATTCTTTAAAAAAGAGAAGATTGGCTTTTCAGAAAGGATAGTTTTTCTCAATCAACATGAAGCTCATAAGCTGAGGGTAGGGTATGGCAGGAAATGGAAGAATGTATTAAGTGATGCTCGTGGCTCTAAAGATTTATTAGTTACTGTGGATTTTTAATCATGAGCAATAGTATCTAATTTTTTAATAAGAGGTTTTCTCCAATCAGCTTCTAGTTGGGATTTGACTAATTTTATCATTGCTTTCTCATCCTTAGTGAGAGATTTCTTCTCTAGTTTTTTACATTTATCTAAGATTTCATAATCAGTATCCGTAGAAAGAACATACTTCCTTCTTTCTAGCTCTGATATTTTAAATTTTTTTCTAGTATTTTTTCTTTTAGTTGCTAGTAATTTCTTGTATTGGTTATCTTTGCCAATCATCTTCCTCAATTTGTCTCCTTCATACCCAAGGTTTCTATAAAAATCTTCTATTTTCTGTAAGGATGAAATATTAAGAGGAACAACATCATTATGCACATTAAACTTCTTTTCTTCTGTTAAAGGTAATATGAGCATACCTTGTTTTAGCCTTGGCTCTACTCCAATGTTATTTCTTTTAAGGGTTACTATATTCTTTTTCTCTAGTAACTTTATATCCCTATCAACCGCTGGAAGCTTTCTATGAACATAATCAGAAAGCTGTTTAATGGTTTTTGGCTTTTTTTTACCAATAATTCTGATTAATTCCAATCTTTTTTTGGTTAGAAGAGAGGATATTTCATCGTGGGTTAAGGGTTTAATTATATTCCTGCTCGGTAAATCTATTCTACCATCAATTGAAGCTTCAATAACCTCCCATGATGCATCGAACTTTCTATCCTTTAATGATTTTTTATTCATTTTTGAGTTTTTCATCGAAATATTCTCTGAATTTCTTGTATTCCTGTTTTATGAGGTAATTATAATATTTTATAACCTTACTTAAACTTGCATATTCATGTGTAGTGAGAGGTATAGGTTTTTTTGTTCTCCACAATTTTTGCTCATGCAAAAAACCATGATAGTTGTCAACACGATAAACTGCATGCCATTTCCCATTAAGATACGATGATAAATTTATTGCAAATTTAACTAATTTATTGTGTTCTTTAATAATCCTAATATTAATTTTGTTTTTATCATCTAATTCAACTTCATAATTTTCTTTCTTAATCATTTAAACCTCAATGTTAACAAAAAAGGTTAATATTAACATTAAATGTTAATATCATATTTAAACCTTTCGAAATTGTAGAATTCTCATGATTAATAAGTTCTTCTCAAAAAAAACATGAACATTTTTAGAGAAATCGGAAGTTGTTAGGCGTGCATCGGAAAAGTATGGTTTGAAGATTGAATTTGAATAGATTTTCCGAGAAAAATAAAAAGTTTTAAATAACAATAACCCCTCTTGCATTATATGAAAAGATTATACTTTGCTGGAGGTCCTGTATTGAGTGAACCTTTAGATAGTGTAATTACAAAAGCAAGAGTTCTTTGGGATACTATTATAGCATATACTAAAGAAAAAGGAATTTTTGATGTTGCTTATACTAATCCGTATGATCTACAATATCCTGGGTTGGAACTTCGTCTTCCAATGAGTTTCGTAGAGGGAATTGCTCATCCTACTTGGAGATTAGATCAATTTTATGAATTATTAGATCATATGCAAACCACAAGGCAAATTCCGAATGATGGTCCTAGAAGAGGAGAAGTAAGAGCATGGGTATGGTCTGTTAATCCTGAAATGGGCAAATATGAATGCTTACATGTGCATATAGTTCCATCGATAGGATTAGCTGATACAGTTAATTTGGTTCCAGGAATTAATAGAGTTCATCAAGCTAAAGGATTTCTCACTTATATGGATCAAACTTGGGAAAAAAATAAACCAGTTGTAGATCCTAATGTAATACTTACTTCTTATCAAACAAATTTATCTAGACAACAAAGAATAAGAGCCTAATACTTAAACTTCATATTACCTTTCATAATCTTACATTGACAAGCTAATCGTTGATACTCTTCTAGAGCCATGTCTTCTTCTTTGTCATTTAACGGAGATAGGTTTTCATGGCCTTCTTGAACATCAATAACACAAGTTCCACAGATGCCATCTTCACAGCCAAATTGAACTCCTAGTTCTTCACAAGGTTTGTGAATTTTAGAACCAGCTGGCACTTCAACTGTTTTTTCATCTTCTAAAGTGATTTTACAATTTTCACCAGAAGATTCTGTTGTTTTTTCTTCTTTAGTTTTATTTTCTTCTTCCATAGTAACTTTAGGAATAATATGTCCTATTTATATTTTGTGATTCTGTAAATTATTTCTTCTTATTCATTAATAATGTATTATAGGTTAAAGCAGCAATAATTCCACCAAGAATTGGACCAATCCAATAGACTAATTGATTTTTGAAGAAACTAGCAGCAACCATAGGGCCAAAGGCTCTTGCTGGATTCATAGCAGCACCAGTTAAGACTCCACCTGCTAAAATGTCAAAAGTTAAAACTAATCCAATAGCAGCTCCTGCTATTCCTGGTGTTGCACGTTTATCAACTGCAACTCCAAAGACAACAAATACTAAGAAGAATGTTAATACAGCTTCAACAACAATTCCTCCTAAAAAAGTTACATTGGGACCGAGCATAGGAGCTCCTAACGCTAAATCTGCAGAAACATTAACAAATAATAATCTTAATAGAAATCCACCTAATGCAGCCCCAATAAGTTGTGCAGCTATATAGCATAATGCTTTTACTGTTGATATTTTTTCAGTAACCCATAAACCTAAAGTAACTGCTGGATTAACATGAGCTCCAGATATATGAATAGTTGCATAGACCATACACATTAACACTAAACCATGTGCTAAAGCAATTCCTACCAAACCAATTGAGTTGTTAGATAATGCATTAGCTAAAATAGCACCAGCACCAATAAAAATTAATGCAAAAGTAGCTATTCCCTCTGCTATGTAGGCTTGATAGTCTTTGTTCATAATCATTCACTAAATTTTTTATGATAATGATTATTTATAAAGATTATTGTGTTCTATTATCCTAATTAAAGTAAGATAATCATTACAAGAACTCCAAGTCCAAACATAAAAAATTGGATTAAAGATTTTTTTAAATCAACTTCTTTATGCAATTCAGGTATGAAATCAGAGCCTGCAACATAAATAAATGTTCCAGCTGCAAAAGGGATTAGAAAGGTTGTTATGTTTTCAATTGAAGAGCTTAATGCTAATGCTAATAATGCTCCTAGAATAGCTGCTAAAGCTGTTAAGAAATTTACTAACAATGCTTTCTTTTTGGTGAAGCCTCCGTGAATTAAAACACCAAAGTCTCCAATTTCTTGAGGAATCTCGTGAAGAATAACTGCAATAGTGGTTGCAAATCCAACTGGAATCGAGATTAAGTAAGATGCTGCTATAATTATACCATCTATAAAATTATGCACTGCGTCTCCAAAAAGATTCATAAGTGCAAAGGGGTGTGGATGCGCATCTGTTGTAGGATGATGGCAGTGTCGCCAATGAATAACTTTTTCTACAAAAAAGGAAAAAGCAATTCCTACAATAAGATAAATTGAGATGTTTAATCCAAAACCTACTTTACTAATTAATTCTGGTAGTAAATGGATAAATGCATCACCAAACAAAGCTCCTGCTGAGAAACTTATCATGTATATCATGAATCTTTTTAATTGCTCTGTTTTGAAGGATAATGTGAAAACACCTAGTAATGAGAGTAAGCTTACTATGATAACAGATATTAATGAATATACAATTACATTTGCCATAGAGAAGTTAAATTGAAATTAATTTAAAAAGCTACCTATATTTTATCTCTATACTGGAATTATCTTTTAGGTTTAATGTATTTCTCAGATTCTTTTCAGATATAATCTCAATAATTGATTCATCATGATGGGTTTTTTCTGGAATGATTAATAAGCAAGGAATTGATTTAATGGATATTTTAAAATATTCAACTGAATAATATTTTCTACCCACTTTTTCAAAAGGATTTGTTTTATCTGATTCTAATGCTGATAAAAAAGATTTTCTTTCATTTGGATCAACTTTAAGATTTAAAGTTCCTGGAAAAGGTGATGCACCTAAAATGGTTTCAAATTGAGAAAAGTATTCTTTTATTCCTAAAAACTTTTTTCCAGTTCCTAAACCTGTTATTACTTTTCCTTTTAGAGTGTTCATATAGTTATGGAAAACTGCAAAGTTTTTAAACTTTAAGATTAATTGAACTATTATCTGGGAATTCATGATGTGAGGTTCACTTATTACACTATAAAATGTTTAATTTAACACCAAAAATATCAAGAGATGAATTAAAATCTCAAATTAATTCAGGAAAAGAGTTTATTCTATTAGATGTTAGGCAAAAAGGAGAGTTAATGCATGGGATGCTTCCAGGTGCTAAACATATTTGTATTGAAGAAATAGATGAGGCTTTAAAATTAAATCCTCATGAATTTAAAGAAAGGTATGGTTTTGTGATGGGAAAAGATAGTGAGATTGTTTGTTATTGTAAATCTGGTGAAAGAAGTAAAATTGTTGCAAATTTATTATTATCTGAGGGATTTACTAATGTTAAGGATTATTCTGGTTCTGTAGAAGATTGGAGTAAGATTGATAGTAATGTGAAGTGTTATTAATAATCAAACTCACCTAAGTCAAAATTACAAATCCTATAATCTTTATTTAATGAATCTATTTTTTCCATATCTTCATTGGATAATTCAAAATCAAAAATATTCATATTTTCAATAATTCTAGATTCTGTTATAGATTTAGGAATAACTAGAATATCTTTTTGGTGCAGCCAGCGTAAAGAAACTTGTGCTGCAGATTTATTATATTTTTTCCCTATTTCTTCTAAAAGAGGATCATTTACAGCTTCTCCTCTTGCTAAAGGACAATACGCTGTTAATGCAATTCCATTATCTTTGCAGAATTGTAATAATTCTTTTTGGTTAAGATAAGGATGATATTCAACTTGGTTTACACTAATGGGAACTATGTTTAGTTTTAATGCGTCTTGGAGGTGGTGGATAGTGAAATTAGAGACACCAACACTCTTAGCTTTTCCATCATCTAGTAATTTTTTTAAAGCAGTTAAATAATCTTTCATTGGAATATTTTTATTTGGCCAATGAATTAATAGTAAGTCAACATAATCTAGTTCTAATTGTTTTAATGTTTCTTCTGCATTTTTTAAAGCTTCATCATAATTAAGATACTCCCTCCAAATCTTTGAAGTGATGAATAATTTTTCTCTTTCAACTCCAGATTCTTTAATAGCTTCTCCTATTTCATTCTGATTTTGGTAAATCCAAGCAGTATCAATATGAGTATACTTATTTTTTAATGCTATGGTAATCGCATTCTTCACATCATTTCCTTGACTCTTCCAAGTTCCTAAACCTAACATTGGCATTTCAAAACCTGAAGCTAATTTAATATGTTTCATAGCAAAATTTATATAATAGGGTTCTTTAATAATTTTATGGATTTTGGATCAGATCAAGAGGTTATGGAGAAAAAGGTTGAAGAAGAGTTCTTTGAACATGCTGAAATGATTGCAAAAGAGCAGCACGCTAAAGATCATAAAGATGATAAGTTTGAAGTTAAAATTGTTAAAGACGAAGGATTGACTCAATTTGCAGAGATTGCAAAACTTGATAAAAAAGAGCCTCATCCAGAACATACTGATCAAGGTCCAATGTATTCTGGGGATTTTTCAGGGATAAG
The DNA here is from genome assembly GCA_937906345.1 of Candidatus Woesearchaeota archaeon. Taxonomy (GTDB): domain Archaea; phylum Nanobdellota; class Nanobdellia; order Woesearchaeales; family CALCXY01; genus CALCXY01. The sequence continues at coordinate 6,449 of CALCXY010000020.1, forward strand.
TGGAACAGCTGAGTGCACTTGTGGCTGGAAAAAACCTTTAAAAGAAGTGTTAGAAGCTGCACAAAAAGCAACTTATGGATTAAAATCTACATCTGAGAAAAAAACATCAGATGATGGAGGGCATTACTCTGTTGATAATCAAATGGGTTATGCTGCTAATAAACAAGAAGGAGATACGTATCAGAAAAAGGAGTATAAGCAATAAAAAATTCTTTAAGTTAATGTTGTTGGAATCATCAACACCACCAATGGATTAACAATTGAGGAAAATAATCGATTAAAGTAAGCCCACAACACCACCAATGGATTCGTTCACGGTCAAATTCACTTCGTGAATTTGCCCTTGCAAGTAAAGGAATTTACCATACTGTGTATGGTAAATCCCTCTACACTTGCGAACTCATCCTTGGTGTTGTGGGCTAAAACAATCTGCACTCGCAAACTCATCCATGGTGATGAGGATTCTTTAAAAAAACTAGAAAAAATCTATTTATTAGGCTCATTCCCTGGCTTCCATTTAATAGAACATCCAAATGCTTCTGTTAAATTAGGAGAAATTTCTTTACCATCAATTAATGCTTGTAAAGCATCTCTCAAATCATTCTTAGTAACACTAGAAGCATCTTCATAATTATCATCAAACCTTCCTTGATACACTAATTTTCTTTCTTTATCAAAAATAAAAAAGTGAGGGGTGCATTGAGCTCCATATGCTTTAGCTGTTTCTTGAGTTTCATCATGTAAATACATATAATTGATAAAATTTTCTTTTCTAAATTCCATCATTTTTTCAAAGCTATCTGCTGGATGAGATTCTGCATCATTTGAATTAATTCCAACAAAGTCTACTTCTCCACCAAAGTCTTGTTGTGCATCTTTTACTCTTTCTGTATAGGCAAGAGCATAAGGACAATGATTACAAGTGAAAAAAATAACTAAATAAGGTAAAGGAAATGTATCTAAGGTAAAATTTCCCCCTTCAACTGCTGGAAGATTAAAGTCTGGAGCTTTATCTCCAATTTTTAGTTTGTAAATTTTTGCTAATTCCATTTTTATGAAAAAAAGGGAAGATACTATGATTTATTAAGTTTATGATTAGAATAACACAGTCAAGAGAAAATCGACCAACGTCGATTTTCTGGACCCTAATTTTCCACTATCCAGAGAATAGTTGAAAATTGAGATTGTAAGAAATTTATTTAGGTTTTTGAAGATTAGATGCATTATAAGAAGAGAAATATCCAATGCTTTTTGAATTTGTCATATCCCAATTATTTTCAGGGCGATCTGTTTGGCCTGAAAAGAATCTTCTAAAGCGATATTCTTGATTAGGAAAAACCTTATCTGAATGAGTAAAAGTGCAGTATAAAATTAATCTTGCAGTGTCTTTCACATGAACAAATCCATTTGATCTTTTTACATTTCCATTTTGATCAAAGCCTTGACAAGATTCAAAACATTCTCCCCATGTTTTTAATCCGACAGAGGGAGTTTCAGTAACACCTAATAAAACAGGAACTGCAACTTCAAAAGGCGTTCCATCTTTTCTTGTTTTTTTTGCAAATTCTCTTAAAACTAGTATTTGCTCATATTTTGTTATGCTATATGTTCCTCTTGGAGTAGGGGTGTGGGTTTCCCAGTTTTCTGTTAATCCCTCCCATTGACTGAAATAAGGTTCTGCATATTCACTAAATGTTCCACAATGAGTTATTCGTTTAATATCATATTCCTCTACTTTAGCACAAATATTTGTTATTCCGCCAACATTGATAGCTCTAGCTACTTCAATATCACTAGTTATAGCCATTAAAGCATCAATAACAACATCAACATTTTCAAAAACTCTCCAATTATCTGCATTTATATCTGTAACATCTAGAGTATGGTATTCATCAAACCCTTGGCTAATGATATTATCATCTTCTTTTATGTCTACACCAATAAGTTTCACATCTTTATAAGAATTAGGTAAAAAATGTTGAGCCATTTCCCTAAATATAGGTTTAATCCCTTTTTGAGCAACATTCCCTGCTGCGCCTACTATTAGAATGTTCATAAAATAATTAATTAGCTAAGTTATATAAAGAATACTAAATTCAAAAATATATATTGGAATAGGAGATATATTTAAATAAGAATTCAGGATTACTTAAGTATGGCTATAAAATTTGATAATACAAGACACACTTTTACTGCACCTTTTGATGAATCTTTAATTGCAATTATTAATCCTTATAGAACCCATTATCATAAAAAAAAATGGATTGGAGAAAATAGAATATTATACCCTAAAGAACCAGTTTATGGTAATTTAAGTCAAATAATTGGAGAAAGTATCTTTATATCAGGTTCTGGCACATCAAGTGTTGAAATTGCAGATGGAAGCCATTATGCTATGGTGGAAATTGTTAATAGTCTTGAAAATTGGGTGAAATCATATGGTCCTGTTAAACCTTCATCTGAAACCATGACTCATCATTCTGTTTATAGTTTAGTAGATGATGCAAAGTTTGTATTTCATTCACATTATCCAGGATGGAGAATCCATGATTTATTTGATTTACCAACAACTCATGAAGATGCAGATTATGGAACTCAATTTATGGCAGAAGAATTTGAAAGGTTACTTCTTCATAATAAGATAAATACTCAACAGAGAATTATTATTATGGCAGGTCATGAAGATGGAATTGTTACTTGGGGAGATAGTGCACTTACTGCAGCATTTGTAATGCACCAATATGCTAAAAAATGTGAAATATTAATAGGAAACCTATTTCGTGATTATGAACATAAAGAAAAATATCTTCCTAAAGGCAAGGATATTAGTTTTGAAAAAGTTGAAGAGATGAAAATTTTATTAGCAGCTTAAGTTACACTACAAATCTTACCATTACATTTTTTATTCATTAAATAATCTAATTTTTTGAGCATTGTATCAACTTTTTTATTATGCTTTTCCCCAGGATCTAAAATATTTTTTAATTGAATTCCATTAACTTGGATTTTAGGTGAAAGTTCTTTTGCAGCATACTTAATAAATGGTTCCATGCTTTTCTTTGGAATGATATAGGAAACACGATCAGGGTAATCGGTAACTGGTTTTTTATCTAACATGTTAATAATCATTCCTTTTTTACATCTTTTAGCAAAATCTGTTGTTAAATAAAAAGGAGCAACATAATTAGTAAAATTGTTTCTTAACATAAGATTCATATTTGTATGTTTAATATCTGCTTTTTCCCAAGCAGATGCATTGTTTACAAGTAAATCAACATTTTTGAATTTCTTTAAAACAGAAGGTAAAAGTTTTTCAATATCTTTGGAATTTGATAGATCAGCTTTAAAAATCTCACATTTAACTCCATGTTTTTGAATTTCTTTTTGTGTTTTTTTAGCTTCAATTTTTGATTTAAAATAATGGAGTGCAATATCAAAACCTTTTTTAGCTAAGTGTAAAGCAATTGCTTTACCTATTCTCTTTGCTGCACCTGTTATTAATGCTGATACCATAACCATTTAGTTACAAAAACTTTATATAAGTCTTATGGTTTGGTATTTTATGGAAGACATAAAGAAAAAAATAACTGAGGCTTTGAATTTTAGACATGCATGCAAGGAATTTAATGGAGAAAAAATCCCTAATGAAGATCTTAAATTTATTTTAGAAAGTGGAAGATTAAGTCCAAGCAGTTTTGGAATGCAGCCTTGGAAGTTTATAGTTGTAAAAGATCAAAAATTAAAAGAGCAATTATTAGAAGCGAGTTTAGGTCAAATTCAAGTCACAACTTGCAGTGATTTAGTTGTTATATGTGCAAGAACTGATATTAAACCAAGTGATGATTTTTTTAAGAAGGTTATGGAGAATAGGACATTACCTGAAGAAAAACAAGAGAGAATTAAAAAAAGTCTAGATGAAAAAGATCCTCAAAAAATGTTAGTGTATTGCCAACAACAAGCTTTTATTGCACTAGGAAACATGATGCAAGTATCAGCATTCTTAGGAGTTGATTCTTGTCCTATGGGTGGTTTTGACGCTGAAACCTATTCAAAAATTTTAGGATTAGATCCTCATATTCATCCAACATTATTAATGCCTTTAGGGTATAGGAAGAATAAGCAAAGTGATAAAGAACGTTTAGCTTATGATGATGTTGTTGAGACTCGTTAATTTCTTTTCTCAATTCTCACATTAATGATTTTTTTACCTTTCATTTCATTAATTTTCATTGAATACTTATTGTATGTATATATTTTATTTTCTTTAGGATTCTTTGATATTGTATATATTAATTCTTGTAAGGTTGTAAAGTTTCCATTTTTAATTCTCATTCTTAATTTTTCATTTAATTCCTCAATATCTGTTTTTCCAGAAACATTCCACACATTTTGAGTTATTTTATTCACATTAGGTTCTACTTTATCCTTTTCATCCATGATTTCTCCTACAATCTCCTCTAAAACATCTTCTAAAGTAACTAAACCATCAATTTTTCCATTTTCATTTACAACAATAGCCATGTGTTCTTTTCTTTTTTGAAAATGTCTTAACAAATTAGAGATTCTTTTTTTAGATAAAACAAAATAAGGTTTATTCATAATATCTTTTACTTTTAATTTTTTGCTTTTAATGTGCTTTAACACATCTTTGAATAGTAAAATACCTACAATATTATTCCTAGTTTTATCATATACAGGTAAACGAGAATGATTTTTATCAACAAATACTTTAGATGCGATCTGCATTGTTGCATCTGCATTGATTACAACCATATCTTTTTTAGGGATATCAATCTCACTCACAAACATATCATCAAAATCAAAAATATTTGCAATTAAATTTTTTTCAATAGTTCTAATAGAACCTTCTTCTTCTGCCTCTTTTACCATACTAATTATCTCTTCTTCTGTTATAGGAGCTTCTTCAGTTTTCATACCCAAAAGTTTCATGAAGAAAATTACAACCCTCTCTAAAACATAGAGAAAAGGATAAAAAACAATGCTTAAATACCAAAGAGGAGGAGCAACTAGTTTTGAAATTTTCTTATTATTATGAGCTGCCATGGATTTTGGAGTTATTTCTCCAAACACCAATATGAGGAGAGTCATAATTCCGGTTGCATATCCTACTGCATAGCTCCCAAATAGATTAATCATCACAGATGTTGTTAAAGCAGCAGCACCAACATTAACGAGATTATTCATAATTAGTATAGTGCCTAACATTCTGTGAGGATTATCTTTTAATTTTTTAATATATTCAGCTGATTTCTCTTTTTTATCAACCATATGTCTAACTTTAGATTTTGAAAGAGAAACTAATGCAACTTCAGATCCAGATGAGAATCCAGATAAAAGGAGTAATATTGCTAAAATAAGTATTTGTACCTCTAAACCCATTTAACTTGATAACCTCTCATAGTGAACTTAAGAATGATGGATATATAAAGTTTATTGTTAAGGGGGATTAGTTTAAAACCTTAGATTTTTATATGATAATGAGTTCCCTCTTCTTGTATGTTTAAACCTGAAATTAAAGGTAATGATATTAATGAGTTTATGGAATTTCTTAGATTAGGATATGTGATAGAGCTTCGTGTGAAAGAGTATCATGAACCTAATCAAGACATCTGTGCAGATGAAGGTTCTATTTGCCTTTTAGTAAATATAGAAGATCCTCCTGAACCTAATTATACTGGTTTGATTTATACTATTGAGTATGGAGGAGGATGGAGTGATGGATATGCTACATTTTCTGATAGAGGACTTACAGATAGCTGTGGATTAAATAGTGGAATTCAACCCTGTTATTTTGAGGATCTCTATGAAGTTCATTGTATTATTCCAGGGGAATTTCTTCCTACATTTAGTCATTTTATTAGGCCCACTTTAAACTATAAACCAAAAGGATGGAGTAGAGAGCCTGATAGTGTTAAGCTGCCAAAAGTTGAGAGATTGAGATAAATATTTGGATTTCTTAGTAAAATTTCGATTTTGCATAGCTTAAATCGAAAAATCTTCAACAAGCACTAGACAAGTGTGCGTAGAACTTATAAGTTGAAAAATGATAAGAAAAAAGGGTGGCTGAATCTTGTAAGGCTCCCTTAATAAATTAACAACGCATCCACAATAAGATAATATGTTATACTCCTATATAAAACTTGTGTAGGAGAGAGATGCCGGGGTGGCTGAATCCGGTAAAAGCACTGGATTGAAGCTCCAGTTGACGCATCCACGTGTGTCACGCGGGTTCAAAAGTCGACTGACGGAAATTCCCGTCCCCGGCGCTCTTTTCTCTTATAGTTTTATTATTTTCTATATAGAAAATAAACTAATTAGGAACAATATTGACATTACTCCTAAGTAGTAATTTCATAAGGTTTATAAACTCAAATTATCAATAATATAGGCTATGTTAGAGCAAGCTGTATTAGAACCCAAAGAAGAGGAGTTAATTACACCTATTCCTGTAGAGCCTAAACTAGGAAGTGGTGGTTTAGGAGATGTATTTGTATGTTCTTATATAGACCCTGGAGAATATCATAAGAAGCCTGTTGCAGTTAAGGTTCCTAATAGTAAAATGAAAGAAGATATAGAATTTATGGAAAGAGTATTTACAGCTGAAACTAGAGGGCAAAAAAGAGCTAGTGGTAAAGAAGGAGTATTACCTTTAATTGATTATAATTCTAAGAGTATCTTTCAATTGGTAACTCCTGTTATGGATACTACTATGTTAAAGAAAATTAAAAAAGATGGACCTCTTAATGTTAAAGAATTTGTTGATTATGCTATTGAAATATCACAAGGCCTAAAAAATATTCATGATTCAGGAGTTCTTCATAGAGATATTAAACCAGATAATGTCTATTTAAAAGATGGCAAAGCTCAAATCGGAGATTTTGGTCTTGTAGCTATCTCTGGCGAAAATGATTTGGTATGCAGAGATAGAGGTTGTGGAGTAGGGAGTCCACACTATATGTCTCCTGATCAAGGACGTGGAGAAGAAGGAAATTTTACAATGGATATTTATTCATTAGGAATTACATTCTTTGTCATGGCTACAGCAATGAGGCCTTTTTCTGGAAAATCACCACTAGATATTATGATGTCGCATGTGAGGAATGCAATGCCCTCTGCTTCTAAAATCAACTCAAATATCCCTAAGGATCTTGACGAATATATTTTTAAGATGTGTGAAAAATCTCCTGATAAGAGACCTCAGAGTGCGCATGAGGTTCTTGAATGGTTTCAAGCGTATAAAGATAATGGATACAAAGCACCTGAAGAACCTGGAGTAGTTATGAGAACAATTAAGAATATGAGGAATGGTTTATTGAAAATTATAGGTAGAGGTAAGACTGATACAGTAGAGGAAGCAAAACCTTATGAAGCTCCTGTGTTTGAGTATGTGCAGGATTCTGATTATGAGATACCAGGAACTCAGGAGATTCCAGCAGTGCCGAGAAGAGTACATTTAGATGATGATTCCAAAGCAAAATATGAAAGTCAAGTACCTCCACAAGCTACTGACAGCATGTTTGCAAGAGAATTAGATCAGGTTGTAAGAGGAAATGTAAAAGATGATGATCCTGTATATTCACCTACTATAGAAGAGGTGGGCCCATTAGGTTCTACTGATATTACTCATGAAGTCTTACCTGGTGATTTAGAGAGTCTTTCAAGTGGTTGGGATTTTATGGATACAAATGTGCCAATAATAGTTCCTCAATACACAGAGTCTACATCTAGTGAAGAATCTAATAACTTTGACTTTATGGATACAAATTTTCCAAGTGCTAAGAGTGCACGAACCATGAAAAAAACTCCTCAATACACAATGCCTACATCTAGTGAAGAATCTAATAGATTTGACTTTATGGATACAAAGGTATAATCAGATTAATTAAATCTCAACACCTAACATTATTCTTAATAAAGAACCTACTAAAAAGCTTATAGCTGCGAAGACTGATATGATATAATACGGATTTCTTGACATTTTTTCGATTTTACATATCTTAAATCGAAAAATCTTCAACAAGCACTAGACAAGTGTGGGCAAAGTATATAAAGCTAGAAAAATATACAGATTGTATGAATGAGAAAGATGCATTAGTGGTATTTCAGGGAAAAGGAATAAGGAGAATATGGCATGATAAAGAATGGCATTACTCAGTTGTTGATGTGGTAGCTGCGTTAACTGAAAGTCCTACTCCCCGGCAGTATTGGGGAAAAGTTAAAGAAAGAGAATTTAAGCACATTGAACCGTCCCCAATTTGGGTACAGTTGAAACTGCAAGCAGAAGATGGAAAATTGAGAGTCACAGATTGTGCGCATACGAAATCCATGTTTAGAATTATCCAATCTATCCCATCAAAAAAAGCAGAACCTTTCAAACAGTGGTTAGCTAAAGTTGGATATGAGCGAGTAAAAGAAATTGAAAACCCAGAATTAGCACAACAGCGAATGAGACAAATTTACAAAGCAAAGGGTTATTCTAATGCATGGATTGAGAAGCGTATTAGAGGCATTGCTATTCGAGATGAGTTAGTTGACGAATGGAAGAATAGAGATGTCAAAACGAATAAAGAATTTGCCATTTTAACGTCTGAGATCTCAAAAGCTACTTTTGGCCTAACTCCAAAAAACTATAAAGGCGTTAAAGGCTTAAAGAGCCAAAATTTAAGAGATCATATGAATGAATTAGAGCTGATTTTTGGTATGTTAGGTGAAAAAGCTACTACTGAGATTGCAAAAGCAACTGATGCCCAGGGCTTTAATCAAAATGAAGTAGCTGCTCACAAAGGAGGAAAGATAGCAGGAGATGCTAGGAAGAATCTTGAGGTAGAAACTGGGGAAAAAGTTGTATCTTCAAGTAATTATTTGAACAAGCCTGAGATTGTAAAAAAACTTGAAAGAAAAAATTAAATCTCAACACCCATCATTATTCTTAATAAAGAACCTACTCCAAAGCTGATAACAGCTACTGTTAATGAGATTATTGCCATTTCTAAGAAACGTTTCCAAAACGGAATGTTTTTTGCTGTTGTGATATAAAATGTATAAGCCCATATTATTACAACCCCTGTTACAAGCATTACTATAAGTGCTGTATAGATATTTTCAAATAAAAAATAAGGAATAACAAGAAGGGTAACAGTGATAATATAAGCGATTCCTGTATAAAGTGCAGCAATTAAGGGATTTTTTTCTTCATTTTGATCTGCTTCTTCTCTACTTTGCAAGTAGCCAGATGCAGCCATTGATAATGAAGCAGCTACACCTGTTATTAATCCAGATACTGCAATTAAAGAACTATCTCTTAAAGCAAAAGTTAAACCAGCTAAAGCCCCTGTTAATTCAACCAAAGCATCATTTAATCCTAATACAACAGATCCTGCATATTCAATACGTGTTTCTTCAATAATATCTAAAACATGCTGTTCATGCCTTTCTGAATCTTTAATTAATTTCATGAGTTTTGGGTGTTCTTTACTAATAGAATCATACACATTCTGAAAATGAGCTTCTTCTCTTTCCATATATCTTAGTGTAAATGATAATCCTAATACTGCAGCTAAGAATCTGAAAAAATAATACATAATAGTATAATGAGGAACATCTTTCTTTGTTATTTGCTTAACAATATTATAATGCATTAATTCATCTTTTGAGATAGATTCAAGGACTTTTCTGTTTTTTTGGTCCTTAGTGCGATTTGCTAACACTTTATAGATATGATGCTCTGTTAATTCTCTTCGTTGAGCTTTGAGAAGTTTACTTTGAGTTACTGGATTCATAAAGAACTATGTAAAAAGTTAATTTAAATAGATTGCGATTAGATTGTTTAAATATTATAGGTTTTGAATGGCTTACTTTTCTTCCAGAATTCTTCAAAGTATGCTTTGAAAGAGTCAGCAACATCTTGATTAATAATTTCAATAGCTAATGTTGGTTTTTGTTGTATTATAATAGCAGTTGTGTCTTTATACACTAAGATCTCAGATGGAGTTTTAATATCTGTAGGCATAAATCTTGCTTCACAACCCTTGTAGTTATTTCTATTCTTAAGAATTTTTTCAGATGTTCCTTGATTAAAAAATAATCTGCATATAATCCCAGATTTTTCTCTTCTCTTATGGTCTCTTTGCCAATATAAATGAAATTTTTCTTCTTGATCAGGATATATTCCTAGATACATATATTCTTCTCCTGACTTTAATTTTAAATAAGTATGTTCATGCACTGTTTGGATACCTTTCATACCAGCATATATTTGCACTTCAGATTCTGGCGAGGATTGTTTTAGTAAAAGTAATTGAGGAAGTAAATCTTCAACTTTCTTTTTATTTTTACTTAGTTTGGATTCACGTTCTTCTATATATTCTAATATTTTATTAGGTTGAGCAGCTTGAAAATACTTGGTTTTTTGTTTAATAATAAAAGAAACTAATCCTTTTTGCATTAATTTATCTAGAATTTGGTAGATTATTGATTTAGCTATCCCTGATTTTTCAATAATAGGGCCTGTTGTGGATGATCCTAGCTCTAATAGGGCAGTGTATACCTTTATTTCTCCATCTGTTAAGCCTGCTTCTTTTAGTGGTGCTATGTCCATGGTATTGGTTTGTTCTTATTGTTTATAAATCTTACTATTACTACACCACTAGTGGTGGGGTGATTATTATATACTCATTGAGACATTACTATGTCATAGCAAATATTGTTGGAGGGTAAAAAAATGACAGAAGAATCACAAAATACAGAATTTGAAAGTTTAGAAGATGCTTTAGAAGCTGAAGTTGAAGAGATTAGTGAAGATGAAATAATCATATCAGACTTACTTGATACCTTACAAGGATATGAAGGAGCAGAACCTGGAGAATCTAAACCATTCTATCAGAAAGCTATTGCAGAAAAACATGGTATGACTCGTGATGAAATGCTTGATAAAGCTGAAAAAGGTGAAATTACGTATGAGCAACAATTAGAATGGACTGCTGAGATGATTGAAGCAGGAGAGCTAGATCCAAGACTCATTCCAGGCATTGAAACTATTATCAATTTCTATAAAATGCATGGGAAAAGATTTGCAATTTACACAGCAGACGAGCAAAGAGGAGCTGATTTAGCTGTTAAACCTCATATTGAGGCTGGACTCGTGAGAGCTGATGAAGTGTATGGAATTAATCCTTTTGGATCCAAGAAAAAACCTGAAACTTGGGTTGCTGCTAAGCAAAGATATCATCCATGTTATAGAGTTAAAGCTGTTTATGAAGACACAGAAGCAAACCTAGATGCAGCACTAAAAGCTTATAAATCAGACAATCCTACTGGGTATTTAGTGAAGGAATTAGATAGTGGGATAAGTATTGTTAAGACAAAGGTAGCACATGAAATTCAATAAACAAGATTGGTATCATATGGGAAGGTGGGTTCAACCTACTTTGTCTTGCAGTAATTGGAATAATTGGAGTGAGGATAATAAAAGATTTCCTTTTTCAATAGATTCATTAAATGGTAACATTCCTATGATGGATGGGCACCATTTTATTTGGAAAGATGATGTTGCTAAAATTAAATCGTTTCTCTTAGAACATGAACAGGATTTTGAGGTATTGAATATTTTTGAAAAATGGGTAGATGATGTTTCTCTACATGCAAAAAAAGAGATTCATCAAGAATTTGACTCTTTAGGTTTATACATTAAAAATCTCCAAACACTTTTTGACCATATTACAAACCCCTGGATTTTTTTTATTTTAGTAGATGATATACTTGAAAAAAGAATTATGCATATTTGTAAGGAAAAGGGTTATGATTATGGTAAAATAGCTAATGCAATAAGACCTATTAAAGATTCTGCTATGGTAAAACAAGCAAAGGAAGCTTCACAATTACATCAGTTAATAATTGATAAAAAATTAAAGCCTGATTTTAAAGAAATTGAAGAAAAAGATAAAAAATTAGCTAAAGATATACAAGATCATGTTAAAAAATTTGAATGTATTGGAGTGCATCACTTTGTAGGTGCTCCTTATAGTGTTGAAAAGTTTTTTTCAGATTTTCCTCAAAAAGTTAATGTAGAAGAAAAACAAATTGATGTTCCTGATGATGTAAAGTGGCATGTTAGGCTTGGATGTATTGCAAGTTTTGCACGAACAGATATGGCAGAAACCTCTGGATATATTACTCATGTTATTAATCCTAAACTTGCAGAAGCAAATGATGAGTTAGGTTTAGAAAAAGGAGAATATTTGTGGTTAAGTTTTAATGAGATTATTAAAGGGCTGCAAGAGCCTGAATCTTTTGTTAAACCTGATTTTGAAAAAAGGAAAATAAAAGTAGGAGTCTATCATGAAAGCAAAAATGAAATTATAATTGCTGATAAAGAAGTAGATGATATTTTAGATCAATTATTAGAAATAAAAACAGTTTCCTTTCCACTTAAAGGAACAGTTGCTTCAAAAGGAAAAGTTACAGGAATAGTAAAGATAGTTATCAAGCCAGAGGATATTCATAAAGTTAAAGATGGAGATATTTTAGTTGCACCTGAAACTACTCCTGATTTTATTGTAGCTATGAAAAAAGCAGCTGGATTTATAACAGATAGAGGAGGTTTAACTTCACACGCAGGAATTGTATCTAGAGAATTAGGAGTTCCCTGTGTAGTTGGAACTGAAACTGCAACACAAGGACTTAAAGATGGAGATAAGGTTGAATTGGATGCTGAGAATGGGATTATTAGGAAATTGTAAATTTTTAATTAATTCTTCTTGATTAGAAAATTCTTCACAAATTTTACATTAAATGTTGACGAGCATGTTCTACTCCATTCTTGAGTAATTGTAAACCAACCCAAGGAGTCTCCTTCTGGTTTATTAAATTTAATCGTGCTTTTACTTCTGGTGCAGAAGAATCAACATAGTCTCTTCTAAGAATGTCTTGCAGTGTGTTCAGATGGTTGTTTCTTCCAGATAAAGAACGCTCTGGATGAGGCATCATTCCTAAAATTCTTCCAGTAGGATCACAAATAGCTGCTATTGTGCTTCCATTAGGACTGTAGGGTTGTTGATTACTTGGGTTCCCCTCTTCATCTGCATATTGAAAAACAACTTGGCCATTATCATATAATTGCTGTTTTGTTTCTTGATCTGTATAAAACCTTCCTTCTCCATGAGCAATATAAAAATCAGGATTATGAATTCCAGCAGTCCAAACACACTTATCAACCCCATTAGCAGGTTTTCTTAAACTAACTGAGTAAGCCTCAAATCTTTCTTGTTGATTGTGAGTTAGAGTTACACTTTGTTGTTCACCAATTTTTCCAGTAGGTAGTAAACCTGATTTAACCATGATTTGAAAACCATTGCAAATACCTATTGCTAATTTCTGAGCTGCTATAAATTCTTCAATTTCATCTTTAAATTCAGTTTTTAATGCATATGCTATAGTTTGACCTGCAGAAATATAATCCCCATCAGAGAAGCCTCCTGCTAAAACAAATATTTGGTAATTACTAAGAGATATTTCCTTATCCATTATAGGATCACGATGTTTTCTCCAGCTTTCAATGTGAACAATATCAACTTCTGCTCCAGCTTGCTCTAATCCAAACATAGTTTCTTTATCGCAGTTAGTTCCATCTGCTCTTAAAATCATTGCTCTAGGTCTTATACAGCTCATGCAACCCACTCCCTAAGATTATTTGTGTCAATTTTTCCTTTTCTTGCTTCTTTTAGTTCATCTGAGTTAGCTTGGAAAATAACTTCATCTTTATGGTGTATGAAGGAATTAGTGTAATCTGAAACTAGTCCAATTTCTTTATGATAAGTATTACCCATGGCTTTCTCGAAAGCCTCTTGTTGAGATCTATGCACTGTAACAAGGAATCTTCCAGTAGATTCAGAAGTTAAAACTTTTAGTGGATCTAGATTTTCAGCATCAGTAGAATCTTCGATAATAGAATCTAATTTAATATTAAATCCTAAATCTCCACCAATTGCGCCATTAGCAAGTGCTTCAAATAATCCTCCTCTTGAAAGATACTGTGCAGAATGGATAAGTCCTTTTTGAGTTGCATTAATCACACTCTTATAATTTCCTTTTATTTCATCAAAATCACTTGTTGGAATATTAGTTCCATCATGATCTTTCATATTAAATAATTCAGAACCTCCTAATTCATCTTTTGTTTCACCTACAACATAGATTAAATCCCCTCCTATTTTATAATCAGAGGTAACTTTTGTTGAATCATTAGGCATTACTCCTACTGCACTCATTAATAATTCTGGTTTTGATTTTATAATTTTATCATCACCCATATGCACTTCCATAGATGTGCTGTCTTTCCCAGAGATCATAGGAGTATTAAAATATTCAGTAGCATCAGCAGCACCTTTAATCATTCTAATAACTTTTGCAGCTATATGAGGATCATCTTCAGGTTTAGGAGTGATTGTATTATCATTAAAAGCTATTCTTCTTAAATCACCACCAACTGCAATAATTTTACCAATAGCATCAACAACATTATTTCTTCCCATTTCATATCCATCAATGTCACCTTGCCAAGGATTTGAGCCGTGGCATTCAATTAAAACTTCACTCTCTGATAAAATTGGCTTATACATAACTGCGTCACTCTTTCCTTCACCAAGACCTACCATGCAGTCAATAATTGATCCTCCTTGGACTTGTCTATCATATCTTTTTCTAATGCTATGATAGGATTGGAGATTTGGAGTTCCTATTAAATTTAGTAAATCATCTTTTAAATCTTCAGTAGAAATTATGTTAATTATTTTTTCCTCAGGAGGAGTCCAATGAGCTTTAATAGTCATCTCAGGAAGGCCTTGTGTTCTAAATTTCATAGGTAAGAATACAGCTGTTTTATCCTGATCTTTTACTTCATAATACCCTGTTTTATTGAAATTTGCTATCTTATCAGCGTTAACCTTATAATGATTACAAATTTCCATGACTTTATCATAATTCTCTGGTTTTATTACTAGAACAACACGTTCTTGAGCTTCACTCACTAGTTTTTCCCAAGACATAAGCCCTTTATATTTTATTGGAGCATTTGTTAAGTCCATAACAGCTCCATTACATAACTCTGCTAATTCTCCAACAGCAGAATTCCAACCTCCTGCTCCACAATCCTGAGAAGCTTCAATTAATCCAGCATCTCTCAGTATTTTCATTACATCTAAAACTTTCTTTTCTTCAATAGGATCTCCAATTTGAACAGTTTGACCAAGGTCATCAATATCATCCTCTGCACTTAATTCCTTAGAAGAAGCAGTAGCTCCATGAATTCCATCTCTTCCTACTCCACCACCTACTGTGATAGCAATGTAATCTTCTTCAACTTTCTTTTCATGAGTTAATCGTCCATTTATCTCAGCTGGTGCAACAGCTGTGCATCCTGCGAACATTCCAGGTTTTATCCATCCATTATTATAAAAGAGAGTTCCAATTCTTGTAGGAATGCCTATCTTATTTCCATAATCAATAACCCCTTTTATCATACCATCAAGCAGTTCCCAAGCTCTTAGGAAACCTGTTTTATGATCTATAGTATTATCAAGTTCACCAACTCTATATCCTTCTTGAAGTGAAACTGGTTCCATACCAATTCCAGTGCAGGTTGGGTCTCTAATAACACCACCAACCCCTGTATTTGCTCCTCCAAAAGGTTCAACGCCTGAGGGATGATTATGTGTTTCAACTTTTGTAGCTACATTATAGACTTTTTCAGCAAGTTTATCCCAAGTTAATCTTATGACTCCTGCGTTATCATCAAAAACAGAAACAATCCAATCCCCTTTTTCTTTAATTCTTTCTTTTATTCTTTCTGTTGAGCCTTTAATAAAAGTTTTAAAGATGCTATCTGTAACAGGTTCAATTCCAGATCTATCATTTTGATCATCTGTTGTGTATTCCCATCTAGCATTGAATTTCTTATGTTTACAATGATCTGACCAAGATTGTGCTAGATCTTCAAGCTCAGCATCAGTGATTTTATTTGCTTCCATGCCCTTAGCTACTCGATCTTCTCTGAATTTTTCATATTCATCATGAGTGAATAATTCTCTAATAGATTTCATCTCATCAAGAGATAATCCAAGCATTCTTTTATGAGAAATTTCTATAAGTCTATCATCAGTATCACCAAGATCCACGTATTCAAATGGATGTGGATCTTGTGCAGGATATTTAGGAAAATGAAAACCTGCTCCTTCTTCATCATTCCACTCTGATCCTTTTTTCACTTCAAAAAGAAAACTAATTTCATTAGCAAGCTTTTTTTTCACTCCCCACATTTGTTCATCATCTAAATTTCCTTTGTATACATACTGTCTTGAATGTGAAACTCCTCCAATTTCTCTACCAATTACTCTTTCTATCACTTCTTTTGCTTTATCTCCCCATGAGTCTGTTACACCAGGTCTTGGTTTAACATCAATCATATGATACAGTTCAGGATTAGAAATTTTAGATAACATATCTAATACAGGATGATCAATAGAGGTTTGCTCAACAAGAGGATCCTCTAGAATTTGTTGAATAAGTTTAAGATCCTCAGCACTTAAGGTATCATCATCAATATTGTATACATTTATTGCTCTTCTGGTAACAAAATCATCATTAACATCAAAATTTAAAGAATTTTTAGTTAAAACTTCAAGTCTGACACCCATAGTATGATTCTAAGCAGAATTGTTTAAAAAGATATTGTAGATGAAAACTATAGTTTACGAATACAATAAATCATAAAATTTATAAACTCTCCTTAACTATCGTTAATTAGGTGAATATAATGGATTCAGATTTAAAAGTTAAATATAAAATATCAAAAAACATGTTAATAGGAGAGATTATCCAAAAATATCCAGAAACTATTGATCCTTTAATGGGAATTGGAGTTCAATGTGTAGGATGTGGAGCTGCTTCTTATGAAACTTTAGAAAATGGTCTTAAAAGTCATGGTATGAGTGATGAAGATGTTGATAATGCAGTTAAAACTTTAAATGAAGCTGTTGAAAAAAGTCCTGCTAAAAAAGAAGTTGCTAAAGATGTTACTATAACTGAAAAAGCAGCTGAAAAACTTTTAGATGTTATGAAAAGTGAAGATAAAGAAGGTTTTGGTTTACGAATTTTAGTTATGCCAGGTGGATGTTCTGGTATGAAGTATGGTTTTGAATTTGAAAAAGAACCAAAAGATGGTGATAAGATTTTTGTTGTAAAAGGAGCTAAGTTTTTTATTGATCAAGAAAGTTTAGAGAAAATTAAAGGAGCAACTATAGATTATTCAGAAAGCCTGCAAAATGCTGGATTTAAAATAGATAATCCTAATGCTACCAGCACTTGTGGGTGTGGTGAGAGTTTTAGTTAGGTAATTCTTTTTATTAGTTTTATTTTATGAACATTAAAATCGGCGCTAATGAATTTAAGTCATTTTTTTGTTTGAACATATTTTGAGGTCTCTAATTTCTTCTCCCCCTTACCTAGTAGGGGGGAGAAGAAATTAGCAGGAAGTATGTTAAATACGCCGAAAAAAACTAAATCAATAATTGTAGGCAAAAAGTGTTCAATACCCTAATAAATAATATAAAAAAGACAAAGTTTCCTAATACCCATTATAATAACATTTAAATATAATAGCTTCTTTAGTGTGTTAATATTATATTCGGGGGGATAAATAATGAAAAAAATAATCGTGATATTAAGTGTATTCTTATTAATGGTATTAGGGTGTGCAACACCTGATACGACAACACAAGAAACTACAACTATTAAAGTTGGAGTTCTTGGTCCTTTTTCTGGGGATGCAGCTTCATATGGAGAATCTATTAAAAATGGAATTGAAGTTGGTTTAGAAGCATCAGGATTAGATAATATTGAGTTAGTTATAGAAGATTCTAAATGTGATGGAAAGGAAGCTGTTAGCGCAGTTAACAAACTTATCTCCTTAGATGGAGTTCAAGCAATTGTTGGAGGAGTTTGTTCAGGAGGAACTTTAGCTGCTGCACCTATTGCAGAGCAAAACCAAGTTCCTATGGTAAGTCCATCTTCAACAAGTCCTGATATAACAGATGCAGGAGATTATCTCTTTAGAGTTGTTCCAAGCGATGCTTTTCAAGGAGCTTTTGGTGCAAAACTTGTTTATGATAAAGGATACAGAAAATTAGGTGTTCTATACTCTAATGAAGACTATGGAGTTGGTTTTAATAAAGTCTTATCTGAGAATTTTGCAGAATTAGGTGGGGAAGTTGTTGCTTCTGAGGCGCATGAAAGAACAAGTGTTGATTTAAGAGCACAAATAACTAAAGTTAAAGAAGCTGGTGCTGATGCTGTGTATATTATTAGTAATAGTGCAGATTCAGCTGTAGCTGCAATGAAACAAATAAAAGAATTAGGTTTAGAAGTTGCATTATTTGGTTCTGAAGGATTAAAAGGAGATGTTATAACAGATAATGCAGGAGATACTGCTGAAGGATTATTTGTTACCTCTGTTAGTGGTGGAACCCAAGCATTTATAGATGCACACAATGCAAAGTTTGAATCAAATCCAGGACCATTTGCAGCTCAAGGTGCAGATGCAATTCAGGCTATTGCATGGGCAATTAAACTAGGAGCTTCAACTGGTGCAGAGATTAAAGACAATTTATACAAAGTAGAATTCGAAGGAGACTCTGGAAGCATTAAATTTGATGAAAACGGAGATGTTTTTGGAAGCTACGAAGTATTTGTTGTAAAGGATGGGGCGTTTGTGGCTGAGGAATAGATTTAAATATTTCTTTTTTTTTATTTTACTATGGCAATATTCTCACAATTAACAGTAAATGGACTTATTGCAGGTAGTATTTATGCTTTAGTAGCTTCTGGATTCTCATTAATTTATGCTACAAATACGTTTATGCACTTTGCACATGGGACTAGTGTTGCAGTTGCAGCTTACATACTGTATACGTTATTTACATTATTAGGGATTCCCTTCTATGTTTCTGCAATATTAACTGTGTTTTTAACTGGTTTTTTTGGAGTAGCTATGTATAGAGTAGTTTACCTGCCTATGCAGAAAAGAAAAGCATCCAACATTATTTTACTTATAGCTAGTATTGCAATTTTAATTATGTTTGAAAATGTGATAATGTTGTTTTTTGATGCTAATGTAAAGTCATTACAATATATTAAAATAACTCAGGGATTAAATATTTTAGGTGCAACAATAACTAAACTTCAAATTTTTATCATAGTTTTTGTGATTATTCTGCTATTGGTTTTGTATCTATTCATGAAAAAAACAAAGCTAGGTAGGAATATGAGAGCAGTTGCAGATAATAAGGAATTAGCTAGTATCATAGGAATTAATCATATCAGAATAAGTGATTACTCTTTTTTCTTAGGTTCTTCACTTGCAGGAATTGCAGGTATACTTATTGGGTTAGAGCAAAACCTTTTCCCAAACATGGGAACCTGGTTGATGATCAAGGGATTTACAGGAGCTGTTATTGGAGGGATTACATCAGTTCCAGGAGCTATTCTAGGAAGCTATGTTCTAGGATTTTTTGAAAACTATGCAATATGGTTTTTACCTTCAGGATATAAAGATGGGATTGCATTCTTTTTATTATTTTTATTTTTACTCTTTAGACCAAAGGGATTATTTGGTTTAAATAAAGGTGTTAAAGAATGATTGAAAATTATCTTATGCATTTGATGATTTTAATAGGAATCTATATCATTTTAGTGCAAGGATATAATATTGCATTAGGATATGCAGGATTATTAAATCTAGGACATATTGCTTTTTTTGGGATAGGAGCTTATACATCAGCTATTCTTTCAAAAATGGGTGTTCCTTTTTTTATTGGATTTATTTTAGGAGGAATTATTGCTGCGATATTTGGCTATTTTTTAGTTTATTCCACAAGAAAATTAAAAGGAGATTATTTAGCGTTAGCTACATTAGGTTTTAGTTTTGTTTTCACATCCATTATGCTAAATTGGAAATCTTTAACTCGTGGACCATTAGGAATTCCTGGAATAATGAAACCAAGTGTTTTTGGAGTAATTATAAAATCAAACTTTGAATATATGATATTTGTTTGGATTATTTTATTGGTATGTTTGTATATTATGTGGAGAATTATAAAAAGTCCTTTTGGAAGATTAATGGAAGCTGTAAGAGATGATGAAACAGGGCTTAAAGTATTAGGAAAGAATACTTTTGCTATTAAATATAAAGCAATGATGATAAGTGCTTTTTTTGGAGGTTTAGCTGGGAGTTTATTTGCACATTACCTATCCTATATTGATCCTAATACATTCTATTTGATGGAGATAATTCTAGTTTTAACAATTGTTATTATAGGAGGGGTTGCGAGTTTTAAAGGAACTATAATTGCAACCTTTATCATTATTCTTATTCCTGAGTTTTTGAGATTATTAAGTATACCTAGTTCAATATTAGGACCATCACGGCAGATATTGTATTCCCTTATCCTGCTTATTATATTAATTTACAAACCAAGAGGAATATTTGGGAGAGTTGATTTAACATGACATTAACAGTTTCAAAAATCAAAAAACATTTTGGAGGAATTCATGCCCTTGATAATTGTAGTTTAGAAATTCCAGAAGGAAAAATTATAGCTATCATAGGGCCAAATGGTTCTGGTAAAAGCACATTGTTTCATACAATCAGCAGGTTAATTCAAAAAGATTCAGGAAATGTTACATTTAAGGGCAAGAATATAAGTGATTTAGAAACATATCAAATCCATAAACAAGGTATTGCAAGGACTTTCCAAGAAGTTAGGTTATTTAAAAATTTAACAATAAAAGATCATATTGCAATTGCACTAA
>CALCXY010000021.1 GCA_937906345.1 Candidatus Woesearchaeota archaeon
TTATTTTCTTTACTTCATAACTATTAAAGAACGCAGTAATTTTTTTTGTCAATTCAAAATTTTTAAAATCAGTTATATTTAGTTTGTTTCTATTTTTATCTTAAGGGGAGCTATTCTATCAAGCTTAAAGGCTCCACTAATTAATGGGTGGGCGGTTGGGGGCTCTTACGTCAAGCTTAAAGCTTTTTGGCTGGAGGGAACACAGTCACTTAAAAATTTAAAATTAACCAAAACCTTTTATTTTTACATACTTTGAACAGCAATCTTTAAATATCACCATAACTATCATATTTTTATGGCAAATCCAGGTGATAAGGTAAAAATAACCACTAAAGACAAATCCTATGAAGGAATTCTCATTCCACATGAAGAATCTGATAATATTATGATTAAATTAGACTCTGGCTATAATGTAGGTATTAAAAAAAATACTGTAAAATCCATGAAAGTTGTAGAAAAGGCTAAACATTCCCAATCACCAAAATCAGAAAAACAAAAAACAGACAAAAAGAAACCAACTATTGCTATCCTACACACTGGAGGAACAGTAGCATCTAAAGTTGATTATAAAACAGGAGGAGTCATCCCTCAATTTAATCCAGAAGAAATCTTAGGAATGTTTCCAGAGTTAAAAAACATAGCAAATATCAAATCCGAGTTAATATCAAACATGTGGTCTGGTGATATGCGTTTTAAGCATTATCCAATTATGGCTAAGGCTATTCAAAAACAAGCTAAGAGTGTTGATGGAATTATCTTAACTCATGGAACAGATACTTTACACTATTCAAGTGTAGCATTATCATTTATGCTAGAAAATCTCCCAATTCCTGTTATTATGGTTGGTGCTCAACGATCTTCTGATAGAGGTTCAACTGACGCATTATCAAATCTTGTAGGAGCAGCTAAATTTATTGCAAACTCTGATTTTAAAGGATTAGCTATTTGCATGCATAAAGATAGTAATGATGATGTTGTTTCAATCTTGCCTGCATGTAAAACAAGAAAAATGCACTCATCAAGAAGAGATGCTTTTAAACCAATTAATGCAAAACCTATTGCTGATATTACTATAGCATCTGGTAAAATTAATTGGATTGATAAACCTCAATCATCAGAAGGAAAATTCACAGTAAAGACAAATATGGAAGAGAAAGTAGCTATTCTTAAATTTCATCCAAACTTAATACCTGAGCAAATTGAATTGTATCAAAAATTAAAATATAAAGGATTAGTGTTAGAAGGAACAGGCTTAGGCAATGGTCCTGTTACAACTCCTGATGCTATTGCAAAAATTAATGCTAAAAATCTAGAAGCTATTCAAAAACTCATTAAATCTGGATGCACTGTTGTTATGACAACTCAAACATTGTATGGGAGAGTGCAAATGAACGTTTATGCTTATGGAAGAGAACTCCAAAAAGTTGGTGTAATTCCAGGAGAAGACATGCTTCCTGAAACTGCTTTTGTAAAATTAGCTTGGCTCTTAGGAAATCATAAAAAAGACACAGCATCTTTACTCCAAAAAAACCTAAGAGGAGAAATAGAAGAACGAACACTTTATAAAAAAGATTTTCTTGACTAATTATTTTACCTTAGCAAACAAATACCCATCTCCAATTTTCCCATCTTTAAGGTAATATTTTTTCATAACTCCTTCCTTCCTAAAACCTACTTTAAGTAAAACTTTTTGAGATTGTTTATTAGGCTTCATTGTAGAAGCATAAATTCTAGATAATTTCATTTTAGAAAAACCATAATCTACAACTAATTTCACTGCTTCTGGTATTATTCCTTGACCCCAATACTTTTCTCCTAACCAATAACCAATCTCTGCTTTATGAGGTCTAACATCAAATAATCCAACTCCTCCTACTACTTTTCCATTAATGTCAATTACAAAGTTAACTTTTTCCTTATTACGTTTTTTATTATTAATCACATTATCTTTTACCCATTGTTTAGCAGTTTTAAGTGTATAAGGATAAGGTATTTGGCAGGTATACCTGTAAATCTTATTATTATTAATATGCTTCTGCAAACTAGCTTCATCTCCTTTTTGATAATAACGCAATGTAAATCCTTTTCCTTTGATAGGTTTCATACGTTAAAAAATTATAATCAACTTAATATTATTTGTGGTTTTATACCTTAAGAAGTTAAATTCGAAGGTATTCCAAAAAAAACGGACAAAGCACTAGACAAGTAGCCGAAGCGTATTTAAATTTTACTAACTTCAATTTTAATAATAATTAGCTGAATTAAAATGAAGTTACAAAAAATAAATAAATCAAGGCTTACACTAGTTCATAACCCATATTATATTAGTTATAGTAGTAATGTTCTTAAGGCAATTTATCTTGCTATCCACAAAGGTCTTTTAACAAAATTTGGAATTGATTCTAAACTAATTGAGGATTATAAATGTCAAAAAGGATTAATTCCTATCTGGGTTTTGGAAGCAGCCTGTATTCTGAATAAAACAGATATAAAAATTCCTATCGAATTTCAGAATGTTTGGTATTGCTTACATAACAGTAA
The DNA here is from genome assembly GCA_937906345.1 of Candidatus Woesearchaeota archaeon. Classification (GTDB taxonomy): domain Archaea; phylum Nanobdellota; class Nanobdellia; order Woesearchaeales; family CALCXY01; genus CALCXY01. The sequence goes on from CALCXY010000021.1 coordinate 2,542, forward strand.
ATTAATCAGAAAACAACCTACAGGTAGAATTTTTAATACAAAAGTAAATTTTACACCGTGCTATATAAAATGGGATGAAAAATTAAAAAGTCTTCTGGATGAATCTATGGAAAAGCTATCGATGTCTAAAAAAGAATTTTCTTCTTTTTGTGGATATAAACCAAGAAGGATCAGATATTATCAAAAAAAGATCCCAATCACAATTATTCTCAAAATGTGTCAAATTCTTGATCTTAATGTTTGGACATTGTTAGAAGGTTATGAGATGATCGGCCAGACTAGTAAAATAGGTGGAATTCGAATTAATGATAATAAAAAATGTGTAGACTTGATGAAATTACTCATTTGGTTGAGAACCGAGGGTCATATTGAATTGGGTTCTACTCATATTGAAATTAACCAAAAATATAATGACCGTTCATTATTTTCATTGAAAAATTTATTTATTAAGAAGTTTTCCTTAAGTGAAAATAGTTTTTATTTAGGACTAGGTAAAAGGGGCGAAAAGAGATTAATAATATCGTCTAGCTCATTAAGACAATTACTATGTTTAAAATATAATTTTCCTTTAGGATATAAAAGCTGTTCACTAAAGAGGTTAGATTTTTCAAATTGTTCTCAAAATGACTATGAACAAATTTTCCCATCATTCATCGAGACTGAAGGAAGTTTATCTTACAATTATACAAGAAATAAAAAGAAAAAATTGCCGAAATTTGAGTTTATAGTAAAAGATAAATCAATAGCTTTAGACTGTATACAGATATTAATAAAGATGGGATATAACCCTCTACATTATTATAATCAAAATCTATTTAAAGTAGGTCTATATAATTCTAAAGAAGTAATAGATTTAATTAATAGAACTAAAGAACATTTTTTCGATACAAAAAAACTTATTCGATTAAAGGAGGTTTGCACAAGTGGGATTGGATTATAATAAGCTGGGATTTAAGTGTGGATTGGAAATTCACAGGCAATTAGAAGGGAAAAAACTATTCTGCAAATGCCCTGCTATAAATTCAGATGATAAACCTAATTTAAAAGTCGAGCGTTATTTAAGAGCTGCAGCTGGAGAAACAGGTGAAGTTGATATAGCTGCATCTTTCGAGATGAAAAAAGGAAAGAAATTCATCTACGAAGCAGATTCAAAAGATTGTTGTTTAGTTGAACTAGATGAATCTCCTCCAGAACCAGTAAATCAAGATGCATTATCTACAGCTTTAGAGATTGCTTTACTCCTCAACGCAACCATAGTTGATGAAATTCAATTTATGAGGAAAACAGTTGTAGATGGATCTAATGTTTCTGGTTTTCAAAGAACAGCTTTAATTGCTTTTGATGGATTCATAGAAACCTCAAAAGGCAAAGTAAACATTCCAACTCTTCTCTTAGAAGAAGAAGCAGCTAAGAAAATTAAAGCAACAGATTCCTCAGTAACATATAGGTTAGATAGATTAGGCATCCCTATGGTTGAAATAGCCACTGATGCCTCAATTAAAGATCCTGAACATTGTAAAGAAACAGCAGAAAAGATAGGAATGATATTAAGATCAACTGGAAAAGTAAAGCGAGGCTTAGGAACTATTCGCCAAGATGTTAATGTTTCTATAAAAGGCCATGCTAGAGTTGAGATTAAAGGTTTCCAAGACTTAAAATCCATTCCAAAAGTAATAAACAATGAAATAACAAGACAACAAAAAAACAAACAATCAAAACCTGAAGTAAGAAATGCAAAACCAGATTTTTCTACAGAATATTTAAGACCTCTTCCTGGAGCTGCTAGAATGTATCCTGAAACAGATGTTGCTTTAATTATTCCAAATTTAGAAGGTATAAAAAAGTCAGAATTAATTGATGAGAAAATTGCATCTCTCCAAGAAAAATACAAAATCAATCCTGATCTTGCAAGAGCATTAGTAAATCATGCAGATATTGACTTTTATGAGTATGTAAAAGAATTCCCTCACATAGAAGCAAGTTTTATAGCTGAAACATTAATTAACACTCCAAAAGAAATAGCATCAAGATTAAAAGTAAATATAAACAATATCAATCATAAAGACATTAAAGAAGCATTAAATTTTCTTAACCAACAAAAAATTCCAAAAGAAGCTGTTTTTGAATTATTATGCGATGTTGCTCAAGGAAAACCAATGAATATTAATAAATTCAAGAAAGCAGACTCAAAAGGTTTAGAATCTGAAATTAAAAAAATAGTAGAATCAAAACCAGGTTTAAACCCAGGAGCTTACATGGGAATTATTATGGGAAAATACAGAGGAAAAGTCGATGGCAAAGAAGTCATGGATATTTTAAAGAAGTTAGTAAATTAATCTCTAATGATCCAATCTATCACGATGATAACTTCCACCTTGATCATGTCCTCTTACAGGTGCTAAGACAGCAGGTAATGCTCTTGTTCTATTCGGATCTAAAACAACTTTATACCTTCCATTTTGAGCAACATGAGTCATTTCTTGAGCAACTCCAGGCCCACTAATATGCTCCATCAATCCTAATGTCCTTAATTCATTTCTAACATCTCTATAATGGGTAAGTCTATTATTTTCACGAGGATATTGAGCTACTATTTTTACAGTAGTTCTTTCATCAGCTGGAATACTAGGATGAATTTTACAGAGCAATTCAAGAGCTTCTAGAGAAATAGCTTGAGGATCTCTTGTTATATCTACATCATCAATAAAATGAATCGATTTTATCATATCTCTTGTATAAGTATCACTACCATCAATCCAATTAAGAAGTAATTCACATGGATTTTGACTCACTAAGGTATTCTCATCATCTACCATTTTTTCAACTCCCAGTTACTGGAGGCAAAAGTAGACGATGAAGTTGTTTTGCCCTATTTTGATCCATAACAGCTTCATATTTCCCATTTCTAGCTAAATCACTTATCTGATAACTATCTGGATCCACATGATCCTGATTCAATTCAATAAGTCCCACATCTCTTCTCATTAACATCTCCATCATATTTGCTTCTTCTTTAAAAATACTCTCCATTCCAGATCGTTCTCTCCAATTATATCGTTTTAAATGATCATCAACCCCATGCCAAAACTCAATAAGTAATATAACTTCATCTTCACTTAATTTAATAATATCTTTAGTAGTATCATCAGGAACAAACCTATATTCAACAACATGTTCTCTGCTATATGTTTCATCTCCATCAATATAATCCTTTAATAATACCCTAGGATCATTACTCCTCAATACATCTTCTTCACCCATTAAAATCACATATTCTCTCTTATTTTTAAACCTTTACATACTCAAAACCATAACTATATAAAACACCTCAATAAACATAATGCTCTATGAATCCAATAGTAGTTAAATCTCTAAAAAAATACTTTAAAGAGAAAGGAAAAACAATCAAAGCTGTTGATAATGTTAGCTTTAGCGTTAAAAAAGGTGAAATCTTTGGTTTATTAGGTCCAAATGGAGCAGGAAAATCAACAACTATCAATATTCTAACAGGTTTGTTAAGCAGAGACTCAGGATCTATCCAAATTCTTGGCTATGAACCTGAAGAAAACTGGGATTATGTAAAAAACAAAGTAAATGTTTCAACAGCATATTATCCTGTTACTGAAGTATTAACTGTAAAACAAAATTTGAAAGTATATGGTCATTTATATAATGTGAAAAATCTTAAAGCAAGAATTAATGAGTTATTATCTCAATTTGAATTAAATAAAATTTCAAATAGAAAAGTCATAAAATGCTCAACAGGAGAAAGAACACGTATTTCTCTTTGTAAAGGATTAATTAACAATCCTGAAGTGCTTTTCTTAGATGAAAGCACATCTGGTTTAGATCCTGATATTGCTGAAAAAACAAGAACACTCATTAAAGAATATCAAGAAAAAAATAACACCACTATTTTATTCACTTCACATTACATGTATGAAGTTGAGGAATTATGTAAACGTATAGCTTTTATGTCAGATGGAAAAATATTAACCATAGGAACTAGCGATGAACTAAAAAAACTCATAAAAGATCAAACCATTGAGATTAAAGTAATTAAGAATCATAAAGATCTAAAGAAACTCTTAAAAGATGAAGGTGTAGATATTTTATTTACTGAAAAAAACACTATCATCTTTCAAGTAACTAAAGGATCTAATAAAACCTATGAGATTCTTAACAAAATTTTCAAAGCAGGTTTTAAGTTATCTCATTTACATATTAATAAACCAACCTTAGATGATATTTTCATCAAGATTGCGAGGAAAAAATGAAATTAAATAGAATTTGGGCAATGTTATTGAAATTTTGGTATATTACGATTAATCGTCCAGATAGAATTTTCGATATTATTTACTGGCCTGTTATAGATCTATTTGTATGGGGTTTTGCATCTGTCTTTATACAGCAAGTATCTGATGTATCATTCTTATCAATGTTTTTAGGAGGAATTGTATTGTGGATCTTTGTATGGCGATCTTCACAAGATATAGCAGTTTATGTATTAGAGGATTTTTGGGGCCGTAATCTATACCACCAATTTTCCTCTCCAATAACCCTCACAGAGCATATGTTCTCAGTTATGCTCTTTGCATTTTTTCGATCCATATGCACTTTTGTAGTTTTGACTATCTTAGCTTTTATTATGTATAGATTCTTCATATTTTCAATAGCTCCGTTTATATTTATAGCTGCATCTATAGCTATCTTATCATTATTTGGATGGGCAATGGGTCTTTTTGTAACATCTTTAGTTTTAAGATTTGGACAAAGAATTCAAGTGTTAGCATGGAGCAGTGTTTGGATTGTCCAACCATTCTCATGTGTTTTTTATCCTTTAAGCGCTTTACCTACATGGGCAGTTCCTGTTGCAAAGGTCCTTCCAACAACATATGTATTTGAAGGATTAAGAGCAATTATTAATGGAAATCTAGTAAATATTTCATCATTATTGTATTCATTAGTTTTAACTTTAATATTCTTAGTTTTGACTTCATTTTTAATCAGAATTGCATTTAAACACGCAAAATCCTCAGGATTATTAGCAAGAGGAGATTAAAAACCACAACTTATAAATAATACAATTCTCTTAATTGAGTATGCAAAAAAGAGGCCAATTAATGCTTTTTGTAATTCTGATGCTAGTTGTTCTAATTGCATCAGGAATAGTATATTATTTAGTAGAGAAAACCACATCAAGTGCAGCAGCAGAAGAAATTAGTGAAGTAATTGTTGGTGATTTTAACTTAGAATTTTTAGATACTTTTATTCCATCCTGTTTAGATAAAACATCAGAGATAGGGTTACTTCATGTTGCAGCTCGTGGAGGCTATAATGAACTTCCTAATGTAAATTATAATGATGAGATGGCTTATTTTGTTTTAAATGGTCAAGATACAGCCCCTACAGATGAAGAAATGGCTAATGAATTATTTAAGTATGTAGATCAAAATGTGAATACATGTATTCAATCCACAACATTTCCTGGAATTCAATTAAAAATAAGAAAAACTGAAACATTACTTAATATAACTGATAAAACTTTTGTAACCATATCATTATTAATTCAAGTTTTAACTCCTGGTGAAAAATTAAGGGAAAAATGGTATCGTATAACTGTTGATGATTTACGTTTAGTCAGAATGTTTGAAATAGCAGAAGAAATTAGATCTAATGCAGTGCAAAGTAACTCTGTTGTGTGTATCAATTGTGTTTTAAACGCTGCACAAAATGTAAATTTTATTCCATTAGTTGATACTCCTTCACCAGGGGTAACTGTTTTACGTTTTTACGATGCTAATGACCCAGATTTTGTTTTTAATTTAGCTTTAGGAACATAAGATATAAAAAGTGATAAAATAAAAAGAGAATAAAATGAATAAAAAAAGAGCTGCATATATCATGATTTTTATTTTAATAGGTTTAACCCTTTCAGTATTTGCACAAGAAGGCGGCTCCCAAGCTTTTAGAGGTTCTACTTCTACAAATCAGGGTTCTGTTGGTTCTAGTGGTGGTTTTAATACTGGTAATAATGGTAGGATTTTTTTGGGTCTTGGTCAGGCAGGTGGTTTATTGCAGTTGAAGGGTTTTTCTTCTGTTGAGTCTCCTTTGATTCGTTTGGAGAATGAGGGGAGTAATGTTGGTGCTAGTGTGTATGTTGATGATAATATTTTGTTTATTAGTCATAATCCTGCTGGCGTGATTCCTACTAGTTTTGTGAAGATGTTTCCTGATAAGAGTATTTCGTTGGAGAATTCAAATGGTAATATTTTTCTTAATAGTGATGGTAATGTAGGCATTGATAACTTGCAACCTCGTGAGAAGTTGGATGTTGGTGGTGGTGCTATTATTAATGGTTTGACTTTGGGTGCTGATGGTGTTGGTGTTGATTATTCTTTGGAGCATGAAACTTTAGGTGTAACTCATCCTAATATGAATTTAAGGCTGCAATCCCCTAATACTATTGTTTTTCATTCTGGAGGTAAAGAAAGGGTAATTATTGCTAAGGATGGAACTTTGATAGCAAATGGGAATTTAAATGTTGGTGGTGCTAGTAATAGTGTTTTATCTACAAGACATGTAAGAGGAAAAAATGGAAATGCAGTTGATAATCTCTATCTTAATTATAATACTGGAAAAAAAGTTGTAGTAGGAAAACAAGATAATCCTTCAGATTTACAAGTTACTGGTAAAATCACATCTCAAGGAAAGAAAGTCTGCCTAGCAGATGGAACTGACTGTAAACCATCCTTCGAACTTTCTTCCTGCAATGTAAAAACTGCAGCTTTCAATGCAGGTTTCCCAACTTGCGATACAGGAGATAAAAAAATGGCTCAATGGTGCAGTGGAGATTGTAATGGAGACGACGCTAAAGCAGTTATCTGCTGCGAAGAACAAACATTCTGCGAAGCCCTACCACGTGAAGATTTCCAGACGAACAGACAGTGCTCAGCAGGAAAATCTTTAGTGGCAGCATGGTGTTCAGGAAGATGTGAATCAAAGGACGCAAGAGTTTCCATCTGTTGCGAAGGCCCTGGCAAACAGATCGACGCCCCGAGGGTTGTGGGAAGAAATGTAGATCTACGAGACCTGAAACTCCATACAGTAAGTGGAAAATGCACAGTCCACCCAATCAAATCAGGAAGTTTATTCCAATGTACAAAACCTCAAGTAACTCTTTTCAGCTACAAAAACCATGGAGGGGACGCAGGAGTAACAGTCTGTTGCCCACCATCAGCTATGCTCGATCTAGGTTTATATTAGAAAAAAAATAACTAAAAATCCGATAATTGCTTATCCTTTAAAGAAATAATTGAAGTATTCCCTTCTGCACCACCAGAAGTTTTCTTTACAGTAATAAAATCTGCTTTCTCAAGCTTCTCAACTTTTCGAGTAAATGATTTATAGCTTCCTAACCCTCCATTTTCTTGAAATTTTTTATAAAGATCGCCAATCTTCCCACCATTATTATTCTTAACAACTTCTAATACTTTTTTAGTCTCATCTTCTAAATCATCCTGGCTTTTTACGCTGAAAGCATCGAGCTTTAAAATAGCATTTTTCACATGATCCATTTGAATTTTCTTTGAAGAAGCATCTTCTGCTATTCTTCCTGATTCTTTCAACAAATAAATTCCTGTTCTAATATCTTTTTTAGAAAATGTTTTCTCACCTATTGTTTTAAGAGAATCTTCACTCCAAATTCCTGGAACAAATGCATATTTTATCCTTTCTTTTAAGATACCATGTGTCTCATCTTGAGTGTAGGGTTCAAAGAAATAACTCTCACATACTAATCTTGATTTTATTCTTTCATCTAAATCCATAAGCCATTCTTTAAAATTAGTTATTAAAATAACACTTTTATTGGTAACTTCTTCTAAGATAGTATAGAGAAAATCAAAATCATCTAGTTTATCTACTTCATCAAACGCAAACACAGCACCTTTATTAATCAAAAGCCCATTTACCACTTTAAATAATTCTTCTGTTTTCTTGTTTTGAGTAAATTTATACCCTAACTGTTCGCATAACTCCAACATAACCTTATAAGTAGTATTTTTTTGCCAACAATTAATGTAAAACGGTTGTATTTCTTCTGTATGATCTTCTAAATCTCGTAAAACCCATCTAATAGCAGCAGTTTTCCCAATTCCTGGAGCTCCTGATACAAAACAATTCCTTCCTGATCGATCATTAAACAAGGGTTTGATGCATTCTGCTATTTGTTTTTGCTGCATATCTCTAAAAGGAAGTAATCTAGGAACAAAATCATAATTTAATGCCTCCTCATCTTTAAACAAACTTTCATCAGAAGATAACATATCTTTGAACAATGACATAATAATAAGGGAATGTTGAAATTTTATAAACGTTACGGTCTCACATCATATGAAAGTTAGTATGGCCACATTGATGACAAAACTTAGAGACTAAATGATTAGGAGTCCCACAACTCTTGCAATGTTTAGTAGTACTTCTCACTTGACTGTGTTGTTGAGGATGAGTTTGCTGCTGCATAGGTTGGTTTTTTTTATTTTTTCTTTCATGATAATACTCATAAATATCAAATCCCATACGAGCTCCACCATAAAGAGCCATAATTAAACCTACTACAAAAAACACGATTAATTTTCGTAAATCAAATATCCAACTAATAAAACTTACAAAAAATCCAATAATCAGATATGCTGATCCATGTATTCTTCCCATTCTACCTCTTTTTCAACTCTGTTACTCCATTCATATATTTATGTAAAGCTTTCGGTATTTTTACTGTTCCTTCTTTAGTTTGAAAATTTTCTAGTATGGCAACCATTGCTCTTGAGGTTGCAATAGCTGTATTGTTAAGTGTATGAGCAAAGTATTTCTCATTACCTTTTCTAACACGAATATTTAATCTTCTAGATTGTGCATCAGTTAAGTTACTTACTGAGCAAATCTCAAAATACAGATCTTTTCTCGGGCTATACGCTTCTAAATCTGCACTTTTTGTTTTTAGATCTGCTAGATCTCCTGAACAACACTCTAATACCCTAGTAGGAATCTCTAGTCTTTTAAATATTTCTTTTGAAATATTTAACATTTCATCATAATGAGTATAAGAATCTTCAGGTTTACAAATTACTATTTGCTCAACTTTATTGAATTGATGTGTTCTAAAAAGTCCTTTTTCATCAATTCCATGACTTCCTATCTCTTTTCGAAAACATTGGGAAACTCCAACAATCTTAATAGGTAATTTCTCCGCATCAATTTGTTTCCCTATAAACATTGCAATAAGAGGATGTTCACTAGTAGCAATTAAATGTAAATCCTCACCTTCAATTTTATAAATCATCTCCTTAAAAAATTCAAAATCAACAACACCATTTGCAGCTTCTTTATTTATCATTAAAGGAGGTTCAACAAGTGTAAATCCTTTCTCTACCATTATATCAATTCCAAATTGAATCAATGCTTGATTTAATTTTACTAAATCTCCTTTCAAATAAAAGAATCCATTCCCTGCTACTTTCCGTGCAGCATCAAAATCAACCAAATCTAATTTTTCTAATAATTCAGAGTGATTTACAACTTTAAAATTAAATTTTTTTGGCTTTCCTATTTTTTCCCTTACAACATTTTCTTTTTCATCTTTTCCAAGGGGAACACTTTTATGCATCATATTTGGAATTGTAAGCAAAATTTCCCTCATTTTTAAGAAAATTTCATTTTTCTCTTTGTCATTTTTCTCTAAATCTTTAGGAATCTTTTGCGCTTCCTTAATTTGTTTTTTAATATCCTTCCCTTCTTTTTTTAATTTGTTGATCTCTTGGTTCATAGTATTTCTTTTAGTCCTTATGACTTGAGAATTATGCTGTAACTTCTCAAATTTTTTTTCAAGAATTAAGAGTTCATCAACTAATTTAACCTTTTCATTTTGATTTTTTTTCTTAATATTTTCCTTTACAGCTTTCGCATTATCTCTGATAAACTTTATATCTAACATAGCCTAATGTGAATTTCTATTCTATATAAACTTTACTCTAACGTAAATTCGCAAAAGATTTATATACTTGAATATCTAAATTGTATACCTATTCACTAAAATGGCTTATGCCTCAACCAAAGCACATCCTGGGGGGATCAGAAGAGGTTATGGGCTGAACTCAAGAAGTATTTCTACAAGATTAAAACAACATCTTCCTAATGAAGTATTAAGTCAAGGTAGAGATGTAATCGCAGCAGTATCTAATCATACACCCTCATTTGTTAGTGGATGTTCTCAAGCAGAGATCCATATGTATAGGGCAAGGAAAAATTTAGGAATAGAAAATCATTGCGGAACAGATTTTTATTTTAGGTTTGAGGGCGGCAAAGTTAGAAAAAGAGCTCTTCATCCCAATGAAAGATTATTGTATTTAAGTTTTTTCTTCATCCCTAAAAAAGAGGAACCAGAATTGATATATGAAAATGGAGTTTGGCTTCCTTATGATCAAGAAAATAGAGGTTTTCATCCAACTGTTGCAAAAAAATCACAAGAAATTAAACCCTTAATTATAGATTCTGAAGATAGGGAAGAAGCATTTGCATTACAACCTCAAATGAAACGAGTTATTGATGAAATAATTAAAGAAATAGATGAACTTAAAAAAGTCTCTTAAAAAACAATCCAACCTTCTGCATAAATGTTAAATTAATTAACTTAATAGGAAAAACCTCTTCGTGAGTAAAACTATTCCCTGTTGCATCTTTAAATTCAACTGTTACAGTAACTTTATCATCTACAATATCAGATCCCTTCATACCCAAATCCATCGTAATAGTTTCTTGTAAATTCTCAACTGAGTAAACATTTTCAGATGCATGTTTAATGATAATCCTCACATCATGTAAATCTGCAAACGACACTTTTCTTAAATCAAATTTAAGTTGAAATTCTTGGCCAAATTCTACTTCTTTTGGAAACTGAGGATTAGTTATAGTAACACTTGGTTTATCAAAAACAACTACGTGAACATCATCTTGCACATTTCCTGCTGTAACAGTTATTGTTTTTTCTCCAATCTCATCAAGCTTTTTTGATAAAACAACTGATTGTTCTTGACCAATACCAATGGAGACTCCTTGACAATCATCTAAACACACCTCAATATTTTCCTGAGGAGCATTTCCTAAATTTTTAATTGTACAACTTACTGATAATTCTTCACCTAATCCAATAGATTCTTGATTAGAAGCACATTCAAGGCTTAATCCAGTTATACTTACTTGATCATCTTTACTCTCATGCTTTTTCTTATATGAACTCATCTCTGTTAATCCATAATTAGGATTATTTGATGTCACTTCAAAAGCAATGGTGCTTGAAGCATTCCGAGTGGTATATGCCCTAATAGGTATGGTATAAATAAATCCAGAAGATAAACCTCCTGAAACTTTCAAAGTCCAAAAAAATCTTTTTTCCTCATTAGGCTTAAGAAAAATTACTTTTCTAAAATTATCTAAATATTCAATATTTTCATTTTGAGTTAAAGATAAATCAGTTATCACATAAAAATTATTAGGATTTTTCACTTTTGCTTCAATTAAATTAAAACTACCAAATCCAATAGCTTTTTTGAATGCACTAGCTCTTACTTCTAATAAAGTGGGTAACATATTCCCTGTTGATAAAATTTCATTTTGAATATCTAATTCTCCTGTCTCTGCATCTATATTCCTCCCTTTCCATTTAAATTTAGTAGAAACTGCATCAGCATCAATGTTTTCTTTTAATTTAATATGTGGAGCATCAACAAATCCATATTCTCCATAAGTAATATCAAAAGGCACCCATCCAATGTTTGGATAATACACTTCTGCCCATGCATGAGGCCCAAAATCATTTATTTTATTAAAATCAGTATATGCCATTCCAGAAATAAACTTTGCTGGAATTCCCACAGCACGTAACATTGCAATAAATAAACTAGTAATCTCATCACATACCCCTCTTCTAGTATCAATAACCCATGATGCTTTTTGGCTTGCATCTACTGTTAATGAGTCTAAACTATAATCAACATTATCTTGTATCCATTTTCCAATCTTATAAGTAACCTCATAAGCATCATTTTCTCCACTTGCTAGACTATTAGCTTTTTCAATCACTTTAGTATTTTTTGAATCAATAATTTCTCCTGGTTCCAAAAAAGGTTTAATTTCATCTGGAATAGTACTTAAAGGAAAACCAATTTTCTCTTTGACTTGAACAAATCTTCCATTGGTTTCTGTTACCGCTTCCACTTTAAAAGAAACCTCTGTCCCTGGTTTTCTCCAAGAAAATTGTAAGTGATCATCCTGTTCTTTAGCATCAGGAGTTGCAGAAAAACTAAGTAATCTACTTCTCTCATCTGCAGTAGGAAATAAAAATAATTGTATATCCACAGTATCAACTAAAAAAGAACCACTTGTAGGGATAAAATCCAATTGTGAAGCTAATGTTGTTTTAACCTGGATATTATCAGTCATAAGTATTTCTCTATCCGCTATCGCTAGAGGAATTAATAGAATGAATAGTAGTAACCAAACTTTTTTCATCTACGCAAATCTAGTTTCTTTCCTTATAAATGTTTGGAAAGGATGTGGAACAATACTAAAAAAGCCTCAACACCATGGATGAGTTCGCAAGTGTAGAGGGAATTTCCCTACACAGTGGGGAAATTTCCTTTACTTGCAAGGGCAAATTCACGAAGTGAATTTGACTGTGAACGAATCCTATGGTGGTGTTGGGGCTTTTAATACATCTAATATTATCAATTTCGCAGCAAACTTTATAAACAAAATAAAGTTCTTACATTCTATGCCGAGGTGGCACAGTCTGGTACTGCGCAGACTTTTTTTAAGGCGTAAGATTGCTACCTTGCTGTAAAGATCCTGTTTCCTTTGGATTCCGGGGTTCAAATCCCCGCCTCGGCGTTTTCTTTTTTTAGTATTTTTTCCCTTCTAAACAAAACCTTTAAATACCAATATCCTTATTAATACTAAAAAGAGGAATTTTATGAAAAAAATAATAGTAACATTATCGGTTTTAGTCGTTATTCTTCTAATAGCTAATATGAATCCTTCTGTTGTAGGTAATGTTACAGCATCTGTTGGTGGATTATTAGAAGATGTAAGTCCAATTTACACAGAAGGCTTCACAAATCAATATCGTTGCTCAAATAATAGAATTTTGAGAGATTATCGCTTAAAAAATGGAGAAACCATTCCAAGAGTTTTTAAGGTATGTAATCCAGGATATGATTGTGTAGAAACTGGTACTCAACCTAAATGTCAATTTATTTATGAAGAACCTAAATTTATTCAAGGTTCTCAAGCTTTTGGGAAATCCCCTCAAGTAGCTATTGATTTTTCAGATTCAGACTTTAGAAGAGCAGGACATCCATTAACTGATATTTACATAACCAGGGCAGGTAGAAATTTAAAAGTTAAGGCAGGGGCTACTGTTCCTATAAAATTTGTAGATAAACCTGTTAATGAGGTTACTTTCCAAGATTGTGCTGAAGATTTAAAACCTCAAAACAAAGTTTTATTACCTGGTAAATCTATTTGTATTACTACAAAAGAATGTTGTGATTCAAGAAGCTCTTTATATTATTGTGATAAAATAGATAAGAATAATTGTAATATTGCAGTTATTGGTGGTTATTGGGATGGAACAATTAGAAAATATGATATTTTAGATTGGAAATATTGGAATAATATTGAAGATCCTAGTTTATTTCTTTCTTAGTTTAGTAACCTTTTTAAACCATGTATTATTCTTTTTTAATTATAGCGAGGTGGGGCAGCTAGGAGTGCCCGGAGGGCTCATAACCCTCAGAACTGTTAAGATTGCTTATCAGTGAGGATGTCGGTGGTTCAAAAGTTGAACACTGTTGTGTTTTTCCGTGGAAGTCCACCCCTCGCTATCAGTCGTAGTTCCTAGCTACGGCATTTATTTTCTTTAATATTCTTGGGTTCGAAAATCCAACTTTTTCCATCCAAAGACTATAATTTTTTCTGCCATTTATTTCAATTCTACTGATTATTGAATATCCTTTCTTAAATCGACTATCGTATTGTTTACTGTCATAAACCTCATAAAATGTAAATCCCAGTTTTTTTAATTCCACTGATACTTCTTGGAAGAATTCTTTGGATTTTGAACTACCAACTATGCAAGGATAATTTCCTTTTTTATATGTTAAGCAAAAATCAGTATCAGCTAGACCTCTAATAAATTGAGAGATTAAACCGCTTTTTACAACCCATTTAGGAATTCTGAGCTTGGAATACTTCTTTCCTATTGGCAATCCTCCAATTTGGTTCAAGTAAGTTACAAGAGCCTTAGAATAAATATAAAATCCATAAGTTTTGGAGGAATCCTGCATTTTATTATCAATTATTATATTAAAAAGTTGATGTATTAATTTTTTTAGTACCTTATCATAAAATAATTTTTCATGTTTTGGATCTCCCACACATTTTACACGATAATCATTTTTTTCTTTTCTTACAAAAATATTACCATCGCCAGCTAATACTCCAACAATATAAGCTAATTTAGGACTAGGATAATTAGGTAATTTTAGACCTTTAATTTTATCTTTCTTACTAAGGTCAATCTTAAAGTTGAAGCGAAATTTTTTATTTATGGAACTCATTTTATAATCCTCATAATTAGTGGATTATGAAATGATTGATCTTTAAATACTTCACGCCACTACTTGTCGAGTGACCTGTGGTTTCTTTCAGAAAAATCGGATAATCTCCGCTTAATCGCTACTTTATTTTTCTTTTAAAGAAATATAAATTCCTTTTATCCATACCATAGTCGTAAAAGAGGCGTTTGAGAATGATCTGGAAGAAAACCGATGTTTGAATCAGGATTTACTCCAATAATTCCATTAAATTTATCAGAATTACAAATATGTTTTATATCCTCATCATTAATCCTTTGACAATAATTAATGTTTTCAGTATAAAAGGCTATCCATCTATAACATCTATCTTTTTCTTTAGGTAGTGTTATTTTTTCACAAAGAGAATCATCTAAAATTTTACGGGATATTTCAAAAAAACAATCATCGGGGTTTATTAGATCAATACAAAGATTTACATCTGACAATTCAATGGCAATTCTTTCAATGCAATTATCTTTATGGTAAAATCCTTCACCTTTTTTTGGTAATTTCTGACATAATGAAACATCTAAATTGTGTTCAGCAATATTTTCTATACATAAATCTCTATGTTCCGAGTCTAATATTTTTCTACAGATATTAGGATCATTTTTAAGACTACTAACATCACCAAAACAGATATTTTTGTTAAACTCCGTTTTCATCATATCACAAAATTTAGGATCAGGGTTCCTCCAAATTTTACGTTTTAAACAAGAATCATAAAATTCAAATTCCCCAGGAGTACACGATGTGGATATATCTGAAGGTTTACATTTATTTTCAATGTAATATTTTTCCCCTTTTAAAAACTCATTACAAAAATTATCTGGATTAAGATCGCTCAAAATATCTATAGTGCATCCAAAGTCTCCAATTTCTTCACAAATATCTAAGTTACCTGTATGAATTGCAATAGATCGTAAACAGTTATTATCAGTATAAATTTCATTAGTTCTTACCTTCATTTGTCTGCATAATTCAACATTCTTAGTTAGAATTGCTACCCTCTTGAGACATTCATTGAATAAATTTTGTTTATCATTATGCAAATTACATTGTTCAAGCGTGGGTTTAGTTAATATTTTACAATAAGTTGAAAGGGGATTACTTTTTATTAATAAACAAAGATCTTCCTTAAAATACTGAATCGCATTATTATAATAACATCCTTCTCTTCGTGTATCATCACTAAATCCATGACAATAATTAATAATCTCTTCAGATGTAACAGAAGTTTTTAAGATATCATCATTTTGAGAGCAAGCTATTAATAAAAGAGAAAATATAAATATTACATTTTTAAGATAATATCTTTTTTTCATTTTTATTCTATTATTTTTTTCTTTTATAAATATTTCTAATTTTTTTCTTTCTCAAACCAAATAAAACATCCCAAACAACCCAGCTAATACCAAATAAATCAAACAAGGGATAATAGTATACTTTAATATTTCTCTTTCTTTATGATGCAATTTCACCGTAGCTTGTGCAGCTACAATATTAGTTAAAGCAATCATATTTCCTACTCCTGCACCAACTAATTGCAAAGCAAGGATCTTAGCAGTATCAATTCCTAAGTTTGTTGCAGCTAAAAACTGAAACTTTCCAAAGAGTAAAGTAGAAACTGTAGCAGAACCAGCAATAAATGCTCCAAACGCTCCAATAAATGGAGAAATTAAAGGTAAAAGTGTAGTATCAGCAATTTGTGCTATAATCTCTATCATACTTCCTAATCCACTTGCATTCATTCCAGAATTGATCATAATTTGCACAAACCCTGTTATCGTTGTAATTACAATAAACGGCTTAATTAATATCTTTGAAGCATGGCTGCAAGCAGGTCCACACACATGCTTATACTTATAGAGAACGTTAATAACTAAAATAGTCAATAAAAACAGAATACCTGGATTAAACAAATGAAACGTATGACTTAACCCATTTCCTATTGGAAAAGTAAAAGATTTGAGAAGATACTTTCCTCCAATTAATAAAGCTGATAATACAACATAGGGAAATATTGATTTCAATAAACTTAATTCACCTTTAATCTTTTTACTTTTCTTACCATCAAAACTCCATTGCTCATGAGGAACTAAAAATCCAAGTTTTGTAGTTACACTTACAAGAATTAATCCAACTAAAGCACCTAACATAGAGGGAAACTCATACCCTAACCTAGTTAAAAAGAAATGTGGAACTGTAAACGCAGCTCCTGCATACAATGCAAAAGGCAAACAATCTAAAACAGCTTTAAGAGTTCTTTTCTTGCTGCTATACACCAAAACAGATAATATCAAAACAGGAACTAAAATTCCTAAAAATAAATTAATAAAAGCACTATGATAGGGGATCATTCCAATCTCCAATCCTGTTAAACCAACTCTTATTGGTGTCCCAACTGCTCCAAAAACAACAGAAGTGCTATCAGCTATTAATGCAACACTTACTGCTATTATCGCAGGAAATCCAATTCCTACTAATAAAGGCGCAACTATAGCAGCTGGCGTCCCAAATCCAGCACTTCCTTCTATAAAACTTCCAAAAAGCCACGCTATAATGATTGCTTGAATTCTCCGATCTGATGATAAACTACTTAGATAATATTCAATAGAAACTAACAATTTAGTATTTTGCAAAAACTCAAGAAAGAATATAGCTCCAAAAACAATTAAAATAATATCTAATCCTACAAATAAACCTTTTAATGTAGATGCACCTACTCCACCTATAGTCATCTTCCAAAAAAGAAGTGCAATTCCTAGAGTATATACAAAAGTAATTGGAGCAGCTTTTGTTAATGGTTTTTTAAATAATAGTAATATTACAATAAGCAATACAGGACTTATTGCTAATAAAATATTAATCATATACTCAACCTAAAGAATAGAGTATAAAAATGTTTTTAATGACAATCTATGAGCTAATACTATTTTTTCTTATTCATATCACTTTCAACTATTCCTCTACATTGTCTCATACGTTGAAATCCTTGAACTGTTTCTTGTTTAGCAAATTCATATTTATGTTCATCTACAGGTTGATTCCATACGACTGGATCAGATCTTCCTACTGCTCCATAAAATACAGGATGAGGTGTTTCTAAACTCAATACACCTTTCCAATCTTTTAATTCCTCCATCACACCTGGTAATTGATGACTTACTGGGTTCACTTCAGCAGTTGGTCTTGATGAAAGTACACCTCTATTTATTTTTGAACCCCACGGTCCATATTCTGTTACATGTAAAACTCTCATGTAAGGTTTAACCATATTTATAGTAGAAACTAAATCTTGACCATCATTTGCATAGAAATGACAAAGATCACCTTGAACTTTAATGTGTGTAAGTTTTAATCTATCAATATCATCTAAAAGTGGTTCAATTACATTTCTTCTTTTTTCTTCTTTCCTTAAATTTTCAATATTAGCATAAACTTCTAATTCTTGAGCAGTTGCATTCACTACTTTTATTCCTTCATCCCATGCATCTTGATGAAACCCTCTTCTTTTCTTTTGTTCAGCATCCCAAGGTCCAGTTATATCTTTAGATCCTAAAAATTGAGCTACAATAAGTCCTGAACAAGCAGTAGTATAACCCATAACATGTTCTTGTGAACCAAGTGGAGATCCAATATCTATACCACTACCTTCACCATGGAACAATAGGACTTTAGAATCTACACCATATTTTTCAAATAACTTACGCATTCCTTTAAATTTATCAAGATAAGATCTATTAGGATCCATGAGATCTAATCCTTCATCTGGATTATGATAAAGTAATACCTCAACAAAAGGTCTTGGTCTACCTTCCTCAATTAAACCTAATTCTTCAACTATCCCTAAATATTTTTTAGCATTTTCAACACTAAAATCCAATCCTAAATTAATAAGAGTATACCCAAATCCAAATTTAACTTGTTTTTTATTTGCCATAGTATGCCTCCATAAACATCTTGATATCTAAAAATTGAGAAAAAGAGTATTTAAAGATTTAGGTTTTCTATTATTTATATACTATTAAAAAATAAAAGAACAACAACATTTTTATAGCTTTATACTATCTTTTTTATTATGCTAGTCGCAGGAATAGAAGAAGCTGGAAGAGGGCCAGTTATTGGTCCCATGGTAATGGTTGGTGTTTTAGTAGATGAAAAAGACTTTCCTAAACTTCAATCCATTGGAGCAAAAGACTCTAAACTATTAACACCAGATACAAGAGAAAGAATTTTTGATCAAATCTTAGGTATGGTAAAAAAATATGAGATAGCTATCATTCCTGCAGCTAAAATTGATGAATCCTTAAACTCAGAAACCTCTAATCTAAACAAATTAGAAGGAGACACATCTGCTATGTTAATAAATACCTTAAAACCAGAAAAAGCAATTCTTGATTGTCCTTCTAATAATCCAGAAGCTTATAGTGAATACATAAAAGCTCAATTAGATAATAAAAAAACAATTATAGTTGCAGAACATAAAGCAGATGTAAATTATCCTGTTGTTTCTGCTGCATCTATAATTGCAAAAGTCATTAGAGACAGGGAAATTGAAAAACTAAAGAAAAAGTTCAACGTAGACTTTGGATCCGGTTATCCAAGTGATGAAAAAACTCAAAAATTCTTAAAAGCAAACTATAAAAAATACCCTTTCTTCAGAAAAACCTGGTCATCTTACAAAAATGTTATAGAAGGAAAGAAACAAAAAAGTCTAGGAGATTTTTAGAGTTAAGAATTCCATAATAACCTATATTTTACTCCAACGAAACCTTTAAATACAATCATCCTCTGTTCTTATTTAAACTAAAGATGACTAAGATTAACAAGATGGTTATGGACGGTTTTAAGTCCTTTGGAAAACGAACAGAGTTTCTTTTTGGGAACCAATTTAATTGTGTACTTGGACCAAATGGATCTGGTAAGAGTGCAAGGGCTGATACAGAAGTCTTGCTAAGCTCAGGAGAAATAATTCCCATAGGTGAAATTGTAGAGAGATCTCTAAAAAAAGCGACTATACACTGTAAGCTTGATGATGGCATGTATACTCCAGAAAACCCTTATGCATATCAAACATGGGGTCTTGAGCCAAAAACCATGAAAGTTGTCTCAAAAAATATTTCTGCCTTCATTAAAAGAGATGGAGAACCTTACCTTTTCACAATCAAAACAAGATCCGGAAGAGAAGTAACAACAACAGGGTGTCATCCAGTAATGGTTTTTAAGGATGGTGAAGTGAAATCAGAAATTGTAGATAATTTAAAAGCAGCAGACTTTATCTCAACCCCTAATTATTTAGATTTTCCAGATATTGAGATAAAAGTCAATTTACAAGGTATTCTACATGGGAATTACATAACCAAAGAATTGGCAAGGTTACTTGGATATTTGGTTGGTGATGGATGCATTTCGCCAAAAAATAATAGAATTGAACTTGTTAATCAAGACAGAGAGCTTTATGAAGATTTTGTACATCTTCTAGAATTCTTCGGTTTGGATCCTAAATTATACCATGAAAAAAGAGCTACTTGGAGGGTCTATGCTCACAGTAATATATTTATTAATAGTCTTATTAAGCTCTTTAAAGAAAATTATAAGAAAGAAGCTAAACATATCCCTTCAAAAATATTATTTTCTAAAAAAGAATGTTTAGCAAATTTTCTTGCTGCATTATTTGACTGTGATGGTTCTGTTAGAAAAAACTTACCAACATTTGAGTATGTAACTATGAGCAAAAAGTTAGCTGATCATGTGCTATTAGCCTTATTAAGATTTGGAATCGTAGGCAGAAAAGTAGTGAAAATGAAAGAAGCAACAAATACCAAGAAAAAAATCAAGAAACCATACTTCGAGATTAGTATTGAAGGAAAAGAAAAGCTTCTAAAACTATACAAAAGCATTCCCTTACGTTGCAAGAATAAAAAATCTAGATTAAAATATTGGGCCAAGAGGAAAATAAAAAGTAATCCAAACACAGATGTGTTACCAACTGAAGTAAATACCTTACTTAAAAAATGCATTGAAACATTGAGGATTCCTTATAAGCCACTGAGAAAAAAAAATCCTTTCTTAGCAGCCTATATGGAAAATAGATGTTGCCCAACCAGGATAGGAATCAAAAAATCAATTTCCATTTTAAACTATAAGATTTCCAAATTTAATGAAGCAAAAAAACAGCTAAAGAAAAGCCAAAAAACTTTAATGAAAATAATAAGAGATCTAAATCTTTCAAGAGTTGACGCAGCAAAATACATAGGTGTTACTACACATGCTGTGACAGATTTCTGGGACAAAGGAAAAAGCAAAATAAAGAATCAGAACCTTGAAAAGCTTTATAATTTTGTTAAAAATGAAATTGAAACACGCTCAACATTAGCTTATCAATATATTGAAACCCTACATAACCTATCTAAATCAGATATTTTCTGGGATCCTATCGTAGAGATAAAAAAAGTAAAAGGAGAAAAATACGTGTACGATCTCACAATTCCAAACTGCCATAACTTTATTGGAAACGGAATTTTCGTCCACAACTCAAACGTCTTAGATGCACTCTCATTCGTTCTAGGTAAATCTTCATCAAAATCATTAAGAGCAGAAAAATCTGCAAATCTTATTTACAATGGAGGAAAAGCAAAAAAACCTGCAAAGCATGGTGAAGTTTCTATTTACTTTGATAATTCTACTAAAGTCTTCCCTACTGCTGATGAAACAGTTAAAATCACTAGAATCATAAAAAAAGACGGAGCTTCTAAATATAAAATTAATGATGAATCAAGAACTCGTCAACAAATATTAGATTTATTAAATTACGCAAAAATTAATCCTGATTCTTACAATATTATTATGCAAGGAGACATCGTTAAAATGGTTGAAATGACTCCAATGGAAAGACGCCAAGTAATTGAAGAAATAGCAGGTATTAGTGTCTATGAAGAAAAAAAGAATAAAGCTCTAAAAGAAATGGAAAAGGTTGATTTGAAAGTTGGAGAAGCAGATATTGTTCTCAAAGAGAGAAAAACATATTTAAGAGAATTAAAATCAGATCGTGATCAAGCAATGAAATTTAAAGATCTCAATGATAAAATTCGCCAAAATCAAGCTTCCTACTTAAAAATTCAAATAGATAAAAACACATCTGATAAAAAGAGAATTGAAGATGAAATGAATAAACTCAGATCATCTATAGAATCCTCAACAGAAAGCATAAATAAAATAAAAACAGATATTGAAGATAAAAAAACTAATTTACAAGAAATAAAAGTTGAGATTGAGGAAAAAGGTGAAACAGAACAAATTAATCTCCAAAAAGAACTCGACACATTAAGAACAAATATTGCAACAAATAAAACTCACATCTCCTCATTAAATAATGAACTAGTCAAGATTTCTCAAAGAAAAGATCAACTACAAAATAATCTTGGAGATATTGATGAAAAAATAGAATCTTTCTCCTCAGAAAAAAAAGAATTAGAGGAAAGGAAAAACGCATTTCTATCTGATCAAAAAGAAATTGATAATAAAATCGCTTCTTTTAAAGAAAAACATAAACTGGATGAAGCTGATGAATCCATTGAAAATATGATTGAAGAGATTGATCGAGATTCTGAATCTAAACAGCAAGAAATTCAAGAGTTAAGAGAAAAACAACAATCCTTATTGCGTGAAAAAGATAAAAATGAGTTTGAAATCAAAACCATTGATGAAAAAATCAAAAAGGTAAATGAGATTGAAAAAGAACATAAGCAAGAATTAGATGAATTAAAGTCAAAAAAAGAAAAGTTTAAAGCAACTACTAAAGATTTAAATTTAAAATTAGATGAAATAACTTCTTTATCTACTAAACTCATTGAGGCAGAAAAAAAGTCTCATGCATTAAGAGAAGAAGTATCAAAATTAAAAGCCAGAGACATTGGTTTTAAAGAAACTTTATTTGCTAATCTTGCAGTTAAAAAAATATTAGAAAGTAAAGGAAAATTTGGAACCATCCATGGAACTGTTTCTGAGTTAGGAAATGTTCCTAAAAAATTCGCAGCAGCATTAGAAGTTGCAGCAGGAGCAAGAATGAATTCAATTGTTACTGATAGTGATGAAGTAGCAGCTAAATGTATTGCTTATCTAAAAACTAACAAGCTAGGCAGAGCATCTTTCTTACCATTAAATAAATTAAAAGACCATCCTATTAGCGCATCTTCCAAAAGATTAGCATCTAACTCTGGAGTTGAAGGTTTAGCTATTGATTTAATTTCTTTTGATGCTAAATACAAAAAAGTGTTTTCATATGTTTTTCAAGATACATTAGTTGTTAAAGACATTACAACTGCTCAAAAAGTAGGAATAGGCTCTGCTAGAATGGTCACTTTAGATGGTGATTTAACTGAATTATCTGGTGCTATGCACGGCGGCTTTAGATCTAAACGCACCTCCTCATTTAAAGATAATTCTGTTTCAAAAGATATTGAGAGTAAGAGTGAAGAATTAAAAGAGTATGAATCCCGCTTTGGCTTATTTTCTAAACAAAAAGTAAAAATTGAAAATGAAATCACTTCCTTACGAGAACTTAAAGCTGAGTTGGAAGGTGACATAATTAAAACTGAGAAAGGCCTACATTTAGATTCCTCTGACTTGGATGCATCAAAAGCATATAAAGAAGAACTCATTGAAGCTAATAAACAAATTGAAAAAGATACTGAATCTGCAAATGAATCAATTATTGAAGTTAATAAAGGATTAGCTCAAATTAAAGTTAAAAAACAAGAGCTTCGTGATAAAATCTCCCAATTAAAAAAGCCAACATTAATTGCTGAATTAAATACCTTTGAACAGCAACGTAATGAAATTAGAGAAGAAATTATTAAAGTTGATGGAGAAATTAAATCTATTGATACAAGAAGTGATGAAATTTTTGGAAGAGATAAATCTAATACTGTAAAGATCATTAGTGAAATTGATAAAGAAGAAGTTGAATTCAAAGAAGAAATTACTACCTTAAAACAAAAGGTAGAAACACAATCATCTTCTCTAAAAGAAAAAGAAAAGTCACAAGAAGATTTTAATACTAAATTTAGGAATTTATTCAATACCCGCTCTGAAATAACAGAATCTATGGGTAAAAATGAGAATGAAATTGAATTAATTCAAGAAAGAACCAGGGACAAGGAAAAAAAATCTAATTTATTATCATTGGATATAGCAAAAGTAAAATCAATTTTAGCAGGTTTACGTGAAGAATTTGCTCAATATGAAGGAGTCACCTTAAATCTTAAACGTTCAGAAGCAGATTTGAAAGCTGAGATTAATCAAACCGAGCGTTTAAAAGAAAAAATGGGTAACGTAAATATGCGTGCTTTAGAAATCTATGAGACTGTTGAAAAAGAATACACTTCTTTATTAGAGAAAAAAGACACCTTAATGAGTGAAAAAGAAGATATAACAAAAATGATGGATGAAATTGAAGGTAAGAAAAAAGAATTGTTTATGAAAACCTTCACAGGTATTAATGATAATTTTAAAAAGATTTTCTCAACACTATCAAATAAAGGTGAAGCATACCTTGAAGTTGAAGATCTTGAAAATCCTTTTGAAGCAGGTTTACTATTTAATGTTAGATTAACAGGTAACAAATTCATGGATATCCGCTCATTATCAGGTGGAGAAAAAACCCTTACTGCGTTAGCATTTATTTTCTCAATTCAAGAGCATGATCCAGCATCTTTCTATGTGTTAGATGAGGTTGACGCTGCTTTAGATAAGAATAATTCAGAAAAATTCGCAAAACTCATAAGAAACTACGCAGATAAAGCACAATATATTATCATCTCCCACAATGACCAAGTCATTAGTGAAGCTGAAACCCTCTATGGTGTTTCAATGAACGAACATGGTCAAAGTAAAGTTGTTAGCTTGAAGATTTAATTAATTCTTCTTCCATAACACTCTAAAACATAAACACATATAAATACCTTCTAACTAAAACAATAAATGAAAATCCTAATCACAGGAGGAGCTGGAATGCTAGGCTCTGCTTTAGCTAAAAAATTAGTTGAATTAGGAAATACTGTAACTATTTTTGATCTCCCAAATACAAATCATCCAACATTAAATAACCTAAAAGTTAAACGAATCTCTGGAGATGTATGCACTCTTTCAGATTTAAAAAATGCTTGTCTAGGCATGGATCAAGTGTATCATGTGTGTGGTGTTGTTTCTTATTTTAAAGTTGATAAAGAAAAAATTATGAAAGTAAATTATGAATCAGTTAAAGATATAATTCAAGTATGTGGAGAAAAAAATATTCCTCTTGTTGTTACTGCATCAACAGCTGGAGTAGGTATTCCTAAAAAACCTTTAACACCAATGAATGAACTTGCTACTTTTGACAAAAAATATGAAAAAATAGCTTATATGCATAGTAAAAACCTAGCACTTCAAGCAATTAAAGATGCAGGAAAAAAAGGAATAAAAGTGTGTGCAGTTTCGCCCACTTCAATTTATGGTGCTGGTGATATGTGTATGCATATAGGAAATGATGTAAAAACTATTGCTGAAGGTAAAATGAAATTTGCACCTCCTGGAGGTAATTCTATTGTTGCAGTTGATGATGTTGTTAATGCACACATCTTAGCTATGAAAAAAGGCAAACCAGGAGAGAATTATATTATTGCATCTGAAAACCTAACATATCTCCAAATTTACCACACAATAGCTAAACTCTTAGGAAAGAAAGACATTACAAAAACATGCTGCAAACCATGCATCTATACTCGTTATTTTCTCAGTTTTATTTGGGAAACCTTCTTATCTATTTTTGGAAAGAAACCAAAAAACCCTGCTTTTGCACTAAGAACTAAATTCAAATTCAGATATTTTAACGCATCTAAAGCCAAAAAACAACTAGGCTGGAAACCAAAAGTTTCATTCAAAGATGCAATGCAACAAGCTATTGATTTTTACAGAGAACATGAGTTACTCTAACCCAAAACCTTCCTTAACTTCTTAACAGTTCTTTTCCAATCAAATCTTTCAATAATTGTATCTCTAGCTTCCTTCCCTAACTTTTTACGTAATTTCTCATCAAGAATCAATAATTCCAACTTCTTAGCTAATTGATCTACATTTCCTCGTTGAATAAACATTCCATTTTCACCCTCACGAATATATCCCTTCAAAAATCCAACACTAGTTACAATAACAGGTAATCCACAACTCATTGCTTCCATTGTAGATATCGAAGAAGTCTCAGTTAGCGAAGGCAACACATAAATATCCATTGCTTGGTAAAAGGGAACTACATGATCTTGACTTCCCTTTAAAATAACTCCTTTCCTTTTCAATCGATCTATCTCTTCACGCACTCCAGTCCCTACAATCATTAATTTTAAATCTGGATATCTATTATGAATTTTAAAAAAAGCCCGTTCAAGAGTTATCAAATTCTTCTCACGAGCAATTCTTCCTAAAAATCCAACAACAAGTGTATCTCCCTTAATCCCAAGACTTTTCTTAACTCTACTTTTAAGTCCAGGTTTAAAGTAATCACTATCAGTTCCAACATGAACTATCATTTTTTTTGTTTTAACTCCTAATTTTTCTAATTCATGTCTAATGTGAGAACTAGGAACAATAATCACATTACATTTATTATACAAATATTTTGCATATTTTCTCACAAAGGCATGAGTGCTTTTTTTATATTTCTTTATACTTTGAGAAACTAATTCCCATTCCAAACTATGCATATACCCCACAACTTTTTTCTTAAATTTTTGTCCATAATAAATAGCAGGTCCTCCAATAGGTCCAATACTTTGTGTAAATATAACATCTTGTTTCATAACAATTTTTTTTATTCTTTTAATATCAAGAACACTCGGAGTATAATCTCCTATAGTAATTTTTTGAAGAGGAATCCTAATAATCTCTACACCTTTAATCCGTATCTTTTTCCCTTTAAAATCAGGACAGATAACCGTTATCTTATAATATTTTTTCAATCGAGGAATAATCTCAGATAAAAAGCGAGCAACCCCATCCCATCTCGGTAAAAATGAATCAGTCGCAATTAAGAGAGATTTCATTGTTTTAGGCAAGGATACTCTTACAGACTTTAGTCTGTAGGGGAATTGCCT
>CALCXY010000022.1 GCA_937906345.1 Candidatus Woesearchaeota archaeon
AAAGTCAAGTTTGATGGAGTGAAGTTGTGCTACTGGGCCCAGCCCACTTAAAACAGGGCCTCTCCCTTCGGTCAAGATCCTGTTTTTGGGCTGCACCGGCGCCAGTAGCACAACAAACACACTTAACTTGACTTAACCCTGTTTTGCATACTCTCTCTTAGTTGGTTGGAATGTGTTGTTAAAATACTCCTTTATAGCTAATCTAATAGCATCTTTAGCAGGAAGAGAGATAAGATGATCTATAATTCTTTGTTTTTCTTCATTTATTATTCCATGATATTCTATTCTTTCAAATCTATCACTTGTTGCATTTTTAACAAGACTAAAATGTGTGCCATTACCATTATATGAGAAAGTAATAAAATCAAACCTTTTATTTCCTCTATCTTCAGTTCCCCATTGAAAATAATGTCTATCAACATCATCATATTCTCTATGAACTCCTGAAACTAATACTGAATCTCTTTTAGGAACTAGTCCTCGAATAGGATCAAGGATTTTGGGAATTATTTTAGATTTAAATATAGTATCGTAAATTCCTCTATTATGTAATTCTCGTGCAACTTGGACTGAAAATCTTAATCTGGACATACTATAGGAAAAAAAGAAGTGTTTTTTAAAACTATGCATTTACCTTTTTTTTGTCGTCTAAAGAATGTATATGAATTTCCTTTTCAGAAGAGATATGGCCTTGTAGCATTCCTTTTTTTGCTAATTCTGGGAAAATGTCTTCTTCTAAGCTATTACCAGGATATTCAAACAATTCAGGGTCTGATATGAAGATTGGAGAAAATACTAGGTACACATCGGATTTTTTAGGTTTTTGAGTAAATTCAAGAATTTTAGTTCCTTCCATCTTTACAGTTCCTTTTTCAGATGGTTTAGCTGATGTAGTTAACATTAAAGTTGCGATAAAATTTTGTTTAATATGGTGATTCCATAACTCTTCTAGATTAATTTTTTCAAATACAATATCAGAGTATACTACCATAAATTTGCTTTTAATCTTACCTTTAAGAAGTTTTAACGAATAAGCAGAACCTTTAGACACTTTTTCTTCAATATAATTAATTTTTACACCAAATGATGAGCCTTCTTTAATGATCTCAAAGATTTTAGTAAGGATTTTTTCTTGTGCTACAATGTAGATTGTTTTAAAACCATTATTTCTCAATTGTTTTATGGATTTTTCAATGACTGTTTCATGTCCTAAAGAAGCAGTTGCAGAGTATTGATCTTTATCAATAAGCAGTTTTTCAGGAGGACCTCCTGCTAAAATAACAGCTACTTTATTATTACCTAAGGAAGTTTCCAATAAATGCTCAATAGCGTGAGATCTGTTTCTAATAATCACATTATCAATAAGGTTATCTACTTCATCCAATGTTTTTTTGTTGATTGTTATACTTATTTTCTCTTTCATCTGTTCTTATGGAGTTAGTGCAGTATTTAAATATTGTGGTATGATAAAGTAGGATAAGGGTAAGATATATAAATAAACCTGGTTTTGAATATGGTGAGGTGTTGATATGAATATAACCATGATAGGATCTGGATATGTAGGCCTTATAACTGGGGCTTGTTTTGCTAATTTAGGAAATACAGTTATTTGTATGGATGTAGATCAAAAAAAGATTGATATGTTGAATAATGGTGAAATGCCTATTTACGAACCTGGATTAAAAGAGATGGTTCTTCAAAATGCTAAAGAAAATAGATTAAGTTTTACGAGTGATATGAAAAAAGCAGTAAGTGAATCAGATATTATATTTTTGTGTGTTGGGACTCCCTCATTAGAAGATGGAAAAGCAGATCTAAAATATGTTTTTGAGGCTGCAAAACAAATTGGAGTGCATATGAATGCCTATAAGGTCATTGTTGATAAAAGCACTGTTCCTGTTGGGACAAGTGATAAGGTTAAAGCAATTATTAAAGAAAATTTAAAACAAGATACTGAGTTTGATGTGGTTTCTAATCCAGAATTTTTGAGAGAAGGTTTAGCTATTAGTGATTTTACTATTCCTGATAGAATTGTGCTTGGTGTAGAAAATGATAAAGCAAAAGACATTATGGTTCGGCTTTATAGGGCTATTGAAAGAACTGGTAGGCCTATTTTAATAACAGATCCTAAAAGTGCTGAAATGATTAAATATGCTAGTAATTGTATGCTCGCAACTAGAATTAGCTTTATGAATGTTCTTGCTCAACTTTGTGAGAAAGTAGGGGGAGATGTAAAATCAGTTGCTAAAGGGATGGGCTTAGATTCTAGAATTGGTCCTAGATTTTTACAAGCAGGAGTAGGATATGGAGGCAGTTGTTTTCCAAAAGATGTTAGGGAATTAATGGCATCTTTAGTTTCAAATGAAGTAGATAATACTATACTTACCTCTGTTGATACTGTAAATGAAAATCAGAAAAAAACATTATTACCTAAAATTAAAAAATTTATTCCTGATTTAAAGGGGAAGAAGATTGCGTTATGGGGTTTAGCGTTTAAACCAAGAACAGATGATATGAGAGAGGCACCTTCTATTACTTTAATCCATCAATTATTAGATGAGGGCACTCAAATAAAAGCTTTTGATCCTGTTGCACAAGAGATTGCAAAAAAATTGTTTCCAGATATTGAATATGCACCTAATCCCTATGAAGCTGTTGAAGGATGTGATGCTTTAGTTGTTGTAACAGAATGGGATCAATTCCGTGAATTGGATTTTGAAAAAATAAAGAAAGGAATGAATAATCCTATTATTATAGATGGAAGAAATGTGTATGAACCTGGTGAGATGAAAGAGTTAGGATTTCAATATGTTGGAGTTGGAAGGTAAATGAAAGCGATTATTCCTGCTGCAGGATACGCAACACGATTATATCCATTAACTGAAAATAAACCAAAGCCTTTGCTTACTGTTGGTGGTAAGCCTATGGTAGATCATATTATTGAGAAAATTCTTGAGTTAGGTGTAGTTGATCAGATTTATATTGTAACCAATGATAAGTTTTATCAAAACTTTGTTGATTGGCAGGAAGGATTTACTTGTTCTATACCTATAAAAGTAATTAATGATGGCACTAAAAGTAATGATGATAGACTAGGGGCTATTGGAGATAAAGTTTTGGTAATGAAACAAGAAAATATAGATGATGAGATTCTTGATATTAGTGGAGATAATTTATTTAATTTTTCTTTAAAAGAGATGTATAAGTTTTTTCAAGAAAAAAAATCTGAAACTATTGGATTATATGATGTTAAGACAATAGAACTGGCACAAAAACTAGGTGTATGTGGTATTGATAATGAAAATGTTATTACTGACTTTGTAGAAAAAGGAGAGAATCCTCCAAGCACATTAGCATCTATTGGAGTGTATATGTATCCTCGTGGAACTGTAAAATTATTCAAGCAATATATTGATGAAGGAAACAAACCAGACCAGCCAGGATTGTTTTTAATTTGGCTTTATAAAAAGAAAAATATATATGGGTATAGTTTTGATAAACCTGATGAAACATGGTATGATATTGGAAGTTTGGATCAATACAAAGCAGCAAATGTTGATTATGGGACTCCTTTATCAGATGAAGTAGAAGAAAAATGAAAACATCTTTAGTTACTGGAGGAGC
>CALCXY010000023.1 GCA_937906345.1 Candidatus Woesearchaeota archaeon
TTATCATTTTTTCCAACAAAAAGAAGAATTAAGTTATTTTAATCGGAACTACTGTATATAAACCTTTCTATTTATCACCACTATTAAGTGATAAATAAAACATAAAGTTTATAAAGGGTTGAATTTAATCTATTTATATGAACAATAGAAGAAATACAATAATTGGACTTAGTGGAGCATTTTTAGCAGGGATTGGAGTAAATGAACTGATAAGACATATTGCTCAAGTAGGTGATCAACCACCTAGAAGACCAGATTTAGTACTTACACCCCCAAAACAGATTCACCCAAGAAAAGAAACTGGGAAAACAAATCAGGAAAACCCAACATCAACTCAAAATCAATTACCAACGGTAGACATCACCTATCAAAAATCAACTGATCCTATTGAAATTGTAGCGAAGTATCCAACTACTGAAAGAGTTGTTATGATTGATCATTCTCCTTATACAAAATTTAGAATCCACTTTGCTGAAAGCATGTTGGCAACAATTCGTAATATTCATTCAAAACCATTTGATGTAGTGTATGGGATAAACAGATCTGGCAGTAGCCCAACAATACTTTATAGAGGTATGCTTCCAGCAAATACTCCAAGTAGTGTTAATCCATATAAAAGAGAACAGATGCTTAAGCATAGTTTTGAAGGAACTCAGGGATTAAAAAGGAACGCTATCTCTTTCTGGCAAACAGTTGAGGAGGCAATTGAAAACTTAGTAGGATATAAAAATGCACCTCGTAAAGAAACTAACAGAAAAATGAGATTTCCCACAGAGAATACTGAACTTACGATTATAACATCGGCCCAAAGTGCTGATAGTGAATTAACAAGAAGAGATACTAATCATCAAGAACCTGAAAGTATCGAAAATGTTTACAAAGATCTGTCTGATAGAGGATTACATCTACGATTTGTCAATATCCTACCTAGTAACCCAGAAAAAAGGATAGGCTATTTAGAATCGTTAAATTGTCTTCTCAACATAATCGAAACTAAAGCAAAAGGTAAGTATGAGGAAATAAGACTAACAGATGTTAAATAATAAACACTAAAAACACTTAATTTTATAAAAAAACCCATTTTAAAGATATTATGAGACTAAGAAATGCACTTTTAGCGCCTGTATTGGCTGTATTAGCGAGTTTTACGTTAGATAGTGCTATTTCTCCTGCTGAAGCTGCTTGGAAGTATCAAGTGCCCTCTGGACAATATTTAGGACAAATAGCTGCTAAGTTTCCTGTTACAGAAGATCAAATTGCTGCTGCTAGTAACATTAAAAATAAACATAAAATCAGAGCAGGACAAATCTTAACAATTCCAGATCATAAAGTAACTGTTCAAGAAGGAGAGTCTCTTTGGACTATTGCATCAAGATATGGAAAAGGAGTAACTCATCAAGCAATTAAAGCTGCAAATAATTTATCCTCAACTACAATTTATCCTAATCAAGAATTAACAATTCCTTCATCTACTATTCCTATTAATCAACAATCAACAGCACCAAGAGTTAGAGTAGTAAAAACTGAACCTAAAAAAACAATAGAAACTGTTACAGCTAATACTGGAAATTTTGCAAATTATGTTAATGCAAATAAGAGTAGAACATTAAAAGATGGAACATATTGGGTAGATGGTCCTAACTTTGTAACAATGGGAGATTATAATAGCAATAAAAGATCTCCTTCAAGATTCTCAAGAGTTTTACCTCAAACAAAACATGGAGTCCATGAATTAGCAGGCTATGCAAGATCAAAAGGGTATGGTGACATTTATATTGAAACTAACCCTGGAAGTAAACATAGAAGGAAAGGAACTCATGTCCAAGGATTAGGAGCAGATGTTACATTATATAAAAATGGTAAGAAGATTCAATTTACTAAAAAAAATAGACATATTATGAATGATATGTGCCAATGGTTAATGACTAATAAAGATACATTAAATATAGCATCAGTTATTGCATATCCTGGAGCTCCTTATGCTACTCATAGAAACAAACACCACTATGACCATATCCATATTTCATTTAAAGGTAAAAAATAATCATAACCCTTTAACAGTTGTTTTTCAAATAACTCAAATCTTGATTTGAGGGATTAGAAAAATAACTAACAGTTATTTTTCAAATATTCCAAACTTTTCTCAGTTGCTAATTTAGGGTTTCTAAAGATTAACTCATTTTCAACTGATAATAATGTTTCAACAACAATCCTTCCATCTAGTTCTCTAATATTCCTCATAATCTTAGAATAAGGGATCTTACCATGTCCTAACTGCATATGTGGCCTTTCACCAAAATCAGAAACTCTAAACAAAAATATCTTATCCTTAAATTCATGAATCTGCTCTCTAAATTTATTGTAATCCATTCCTCCTTGAAAAATATGACAAACATCAAGGCAAATACGAACACCCTCTTTTGCAAAATAATTAAGATCTTCTGGAGATTCAAAAACACTATGTCCATTCATAACTAATATTCTTCCATCTGTTTTTTGTTCTAATATTGCTAATTCTTTTTTAATATCTTCCTTTGCCTCCTTTTCTGTAAAGTAAGCTAAACTCTCAGGATGAATATTAACGTAAAACGCATTAACCTGAGAAGCAAAATCAAAAATAGTTTCACTCACTTCTTTAAAACTTTTTCTCATCTTCCATCGATCATGCCATTTAATAGGAAAGTTTAATCCTATTTTCAAATCTCTTTTTTTAATATATTTTTGCAGCTTATCAATATCACCCATTAAATTTAAAGGCATAGGATAGGTACAATGAATCTCAACAAAATCAATTTTTTTAAAATATTTTAAGAAATTAACTAGTGTTTTAGAATTTTTAATAATAAATCCTTGACCCATATCATGCCTAACAGTTATTCCGTATTTCATAAACTATTAAAAGAAGTGTTATATTAAAAACTTTCCCTTATCCATGATTTTTTTACCATCAATAAGAATTGTAGTTTTCTGTAAAACAAAATCACAATGTGCCTTGCTTTTCCATGTAGCACCTGTTTTTTCATGATATGCATCACCTACTGCAATATGAACACCTGGAAACTTTTCATCCTGCAATAAATTTCCAATGAGGCCTTTTAAGCCAATATTAGTTCCTATAGCAAACTCTCCAACTCTATTAGCGTTTTCATCCTGCTTCATATATTCTTTAAGATCTTTAGTAATATTTTTATTATCACAAAATAATTTTACCACACGAGAATTCTCTATACGCATATGAACAAAATCTTTTAGTAAACCATACTTCGCAGAAAAATAATCTCCAATAACTCCATCAACAACAACATCCCCATTTAATGATTGAGGAGCAGTCCAAACCTCACCATCTGGGAGGTTGCTCCATTTTTCTTTAGTAATAGTTCCATCACTTATTATCCATTTAATTTTAGGATTAAAAGTAACTGTAAAGTTTGTTCCAACTTCATTAGTAACCTCTATTTTTTTCGCTTTAACAACTAGATTATACACTTTTTTACTTAATTCCTTAACCTTAGAATAATCAACAACCATCCCTTCAACCATCATTCTTTCATTAACATTAATCATATGAGCATGTCTTATTTTATTTTCATGGACAAGCATATTCATAGGCATTCTAAATGTTTGTAATTCTCCTGGCTTCCCAGTAGCACAATAAAAACTTACATCTGCTTTTTCAAAAACCTTGCTAAGTGAGTGAGAAAAGTGTAAAGGCCTAATCCCTAATTCTTCCATCACATATACAACAATATTCTTAGTAATCTTAGAACACTCATTAACAATAGCTTTTCCTATAGATTCTGTTTCTTTATCTGTTATAATCACTACATCCTCATCTTTTTTCAAAGAAACTAATTTTACTGCTTGCTTTGCTCCTGGTTGTAGGTTCATTTTATTAATATTAAATTACCTCTTTTTATATCCTAGCTTTTTATTGTAATCCTCATGAGATAAAATATCCAATACAAATGCTATTATTTATATTTGAGTTTCATCATTTGTTAAAGTATACAACATTCTCCAAAATCCAGGTAGCTCAACTCTGAATAAGTTTAAAGCATTATACTTTTCCATGCATTCATTTGGAATAAGTTTTTTTGCCATAGGATCTCCAAAATGAGGATTCACCTTTATTAACTCAATTTTTTGGTTTAGAGCTTTAAGAATCATGCCTTCATGTTTTGAGTTTGGAGCTTGTTTATTCAAATAAGTGTAAACCTGCATAGCCTCTTTAGATAACTTTAATCTTACGTTTTTCATAATTCAAAACCTTGAGAAATTGCTTTTTTTAATTTTGGACTAGGGTTATGTATCCAGGTTATTCCTTTTAAGCTTACTACAATTTTATTGCTTTGCTCTAAATATTCGAGGATAACCATTATTTTATTATGATTTACTTGCCTCGGTAATTTTCTTTTTAGATCAGCTACAGACATTACACTATCTTCCATATTTTTTAACACATCTTCCACCATCATCACAGTATTCAATGTAGGAGAATGTTCTAATTTTTTCTTCTGTATTGATACAGGCATATTTATCACCTTTTGATACTACTTTGTATCGAATAATGATTAATTAGTATATAAATCTTTTGGTTTTAATTCAAAACATCCTTAACAATCTCAATCAAAACTTTAGAAAACTGTTCTAATTCTTTAATCTTAATAGATTCATTAGGAACATGCATTTGAGAATGTTCTCCACAACTATAACCTATAGCAGGTATGCCTTTCATTAACAATGCTTTAGCATCTGTTCCACCATCTAATCCAATAGGTTTAGGCTTAAAACCTAAAACCCTTTTAACTGTTTTTTGAATTTGATTAACCAAATTCATATCTTTTAACTCAGTTGGAGGAATATCAATTACTTTTTTCAAATTTATTTTCTTATTATTAACAACAGCTAATAATTCTTTGATAATTTTTGAAGTATTTTGTGAAGGCAAATAGCGTATATCTAATTCACATATTGCAAGAGAAGGCACCATGTTAGGAGCATCTCCTCCTTGAACTGTGCCAATATTAATAGTTGGCTTAGAAAATAATCTATGTTTTTTATGTTTTAATAAATAACCCTCAAGTTTACCAATAGCTTGAGATAAATGCACTATAGCATTTTCACCATCTTGAGGCCTTGATCCATGCGCTGCTTTTCCCTTAGCACTCATTTGTAAACGTAAAATACCTTTCTCAGCTATATCAATACTTTTCATTGATTCTCCAATATCAGGCAAAATTGCAAAGTTTGGTTTGATTTTTTTTGCATTAATCAAATATTTTAAACCTAATTGAGAACCTTTTTCTTCATCTGCTAAAATTCCAACTAAAAAAGTACCATTTAATTCTGATTCATTTTTCTTCAATTCTTTAGCAGCATATAATAAACAAGCTAATTGTCCCTTATTATCACATGCACCTCTTCCATACACTCTGGAATTTTTAACCACTCCCTTGAAAGGATTTGTTTTCCAACCTGTTCCTACAGGAACAGTATCTGCATGACAAGAAACTAACAATTCTGGTTTTCCTTGCCCAATATAACCAATAATATTATTTCTCCCTTTAACTTTAGAATACACTTTAAACTTAATTTTATTTTTAGAAAAAAACTTCTTAACATAATTAATAACTTTATATTCATCACCAGGAGGATTCTCTGTTTTAAATCCTATGAGATCTTTTAATAACTTAACAGTTTCGTGCATGATTTCATTAGAATTCTATAATTTAAAAAACTATTGTTTAACACTATCAATCAAAACTCTAGCAACATTTTTATGAAACGCATCTTGCTTTTCCTTAATTTTCTTCACACTAGTTTGTTCTTGAAAAATATGTAATCCTGGTTTTGAATTCATTTCAATGAGCCAAGCCTTTCCTGATTTATCTACCATAAAGTCAGCTGTATAAATTCTAGGATTAAAATGTGCTATTTTTTCATCTATCTCTTTAACCAATTCTAAAATATTTACAGGAATATCTTCATTATCAATAAATAAAACTTTTCCTCCTTGATAATAATTAGTTAAATATCCTTTATCATTGCTCCTAACCATTGCATGATCAATTTCTCCATTAACTAACACACATCTAACATCATAGATAGAATTAGCACCAAATGATTTACTACCTTGGCTAGTATCGACCCAATCCATTATTATAGTATTTGGAGTAATATGATGGCCTTTATCATCTTTATTAATAATAGAAACACCAATCCCATCTAATCCATACCTTGGTTTAATAACAACTTTATCTGATGAAATATGTTTTAAATTATCCTCATATTCCTTGACATCATTGACTAAAAGTGTTGTAGGTACAAAATCAGGAAAACTAGTGTATGTATTAAGCTTATCTTTACAAAACTTTTCAAAATCAGGAGAATTGACTATTGATAATTCTTCATGAATACTATTCCTTAACTTTTGAGTTTCTGGAATAAAAGGAAACTTATCTAATACTACTTGAATTTTTATATTTTCATGAATTTTCCATGAACCATTAAATGTTACTGCTTTTGTTAAAACTCCATCTTTATAATGAGAAAAAGGAGCAATAAACACCTCTGCACCAACATCCCTTGCATTTTTAATAAAATCAGCATATGTTCCATTTAAAACATCTGTTCTTAAAGGAAACTCTTCATTTAGATTAATTTCATCAGTCCAGAGAATACCAATATTAGTCATAAAAATAGGAAATGCTAGGTTATATAATAAATTGTTGATTGTATTACTAAATTAATTGGAATAGTTGAATATTAAGTGACTGCATTCCCGCCAGCCAAAAAAA
>CALCXY010000024.1 GCA_937906345.1 Candidatus Woesearchaeota archaeon
TCTTTAATCATTTGATGAGCTTGCTGAACAGCTTTTTGAGTATCTAAAAATTTTCCTCCATCAGAAAAAGAGTCTGGAGTAACATTTAATATTCCCATGATTAAAGTTCTATCAAATTTCAATTCAAATTTTCCACACTTCATATAAAACAAGAATTTTATAGACTTTTTAAGAGTAATGTATTAATAAACCTATTTTAGGAAAATTTAATAAAACCCATAAAATTCTTAAAGTAATGAGTAATGGAAAAGCATTAATTATTCAGGCTGATAACACTATTTTATTAGATCTTCATCATGAAAATGCAGAAGCTGTTCAAAAAAAATTAGATCAAATAGCAGATTTAGAACTTGAATCTGAACATTCTCCTGTATATAGAATAAATAGAAGAACCTTATTTAGAGGTCATTCATTGGGTTTACCAAAAGAAACACTTCTACAACAATTAACTGAAAATTCCTCTACACCTGTGCATCAAAGTTTAGAATTTGAAATCAATGATATTTTTACTAAACCATATGCTGCAACAATAAAAATTGAAGGAGAGACTATTCAAATAGAATATCATGATGAATCTGTGCAAGATTCTATTCAAACCCATTTTAATAAAGCATCTGTCGCTATTAATAATAACACATTTATTTTAAGACCAACAAAATTAGATAAAGTTAGGGAAAAATTTCTTGATGATAATATACCCTTTAGAGATGAGCTGCAAGGAGCTAGATTTATTACATCAGATATGTTTAACAGAAGATATAATATAAGCCTGAACATGATAGAACTAGTAGAGGGCTTAAGATTTTTGAAAGATAAACCCACCACATATATTTACGATGAAGACTTAGATGAAAAAGCTGCTCAATTTGAAAGTGATGTAAAAACATGGTATGAACAATATAAAAAAATTTTACCAGTTGAATTCCAATTACCTATTGAAAACAGATTCATTGACTCTGATAATCCTGCTAAATACCATTATTCTCCAAATTTATTTTATGCTACAAAATTACTTTATTGTTTAGCTAATAAAGATTTAGAAGCTAAAACAAAAGAAGCAGAGTCTCCTCTAAACTATATTGCACAAGTAACACAATTTAATTCAATTGAAATATTGATGGTAGCGAGAATGTGGGGTTATCCCTATTATTCATTAAGAGGCGCTCAAATAAAATATGGTCTTCCCACTAATATTTTAAGAGAAATTAAAGGAGTTAAAACTAAAAAAATTTTATCTACTACTAGCATATGTTGTGATGAAGAAACAGATGCAGCTATAGCTGAATATGAAAAAGATATAAAAACAGCATTACCAAAGTATAAAAGATTTATCCATCCTGAATTTTTACCTTTTCTAACAGATAGATTTGTTTATGGAGATAGAGATCAACGTTCAATTAATGGAATATATAATGCTTTAAAAATATTAGATATTGCCAGATTTAATAGGATGGATCAATATCTACAAAATGCTCAAGGAGAAGATATATTACAATGGGTAAGGGAAAATGTTTCTCATTTAAACTTAAAAGTATGGACTCATTTATTAAATGAAAAAGGAATTGAGTATGAAAAAAAATAAACTTTCCCATTAGAATTATTTTTTATTAAATATTAAAGGAGGATTAAAATCTCGAGTTGCATCTACAACTTCATGATAAAATTCTAAGATTGAAAGAGGTCTATCATTTGAGGCAATTTCAAAAGATTTAGAGAAAATACTATTCAATTTTTCTGGAGCATCTGGTACTAGATCCTTAAAATCAATGGGTTTACAACTTTCTAATCTATTTTGAGAATCATCATCACTCACTTTATAAGGGTATTCTCCAGAAATAAGATAATAAAGAGTTGCTGCTAATCCAAATACATCAGTAGAAGGACTATATGCATTACAATGACCAAACAATTGCTCAGTAGCAGCAAATCCCCTAGTTCCTTGAAAAGGCTCACTACTTTTGTTAAAATTTCCAATAAAAGGACAATATACACAATCAAAATCTGAAATTTTAATAATCCCTTGATCAACGAAAAGATTTTGAGGTTTTAAATCACAAAATATTATTTGATTACTATGCATGTAATCTAGTGCTTCAACTAATCGACTGGATTTATCTAAGAATTCATGTAGGGAAAGTTTATTTAATCTTAAATAGTTATCTAATGATCCTTGTTCAATCCATTTTGTAAAAGAGATAATAGATGGAAACTTTAAAATGGGTTCATTTTGAGGATTTTCTAAAACAGAAATATGT
This sequence comes from Candidatus Woesearchaeota archaeon, assembly GCA_937906345.1. Classification (GTDB taxonomy): domain Archaea; phylum Nanobdellota; class Nanobdellia; order Woesearchaeales; family CALCXY01; genus CALCXY01. Next base: position 2,256 of record CALCXY010000024.1, read on the forward strand.
ATTTTTACCCCTAATGGTTCAATAATAGGGTTCAAAGCCCTATTTCGTTCTTGCTCGTGCATAAAAGCTGTATAATGTGCATGAGTAACGAGTTGGACAGAATGAGCTAAATGCATTGATAAATTCATTGGTTCATCCATTAGAGTTCCTAAAGTGTAAGGCATTGATATTTTCATACAAAATTCAATATTACTTGGGGAATTTACAAAGCTAAAAAATAGAGAATCAGATTTCAATCCTTTAGATTGGTAAATAATAGTTCGTCCTCTGATTTTACGTCTAGTAAATTCAGAAAACTGTTCCCCCACAAAAGAATCCAATGATATAGATAATTCTGGAGAATCTTCGATAAGATTTCCTAGATAATGGTCTTTTGCAGCATTAAACATTTCACTTTCTGATATTTTCATAATGAATCTCTTGATAAGAATTCAAATTACTTTATAAATACCTTAGTAAATATAAAGAAAATAAACTACAATCCAGCATCTAACTTAAACTTCTCAACTAAATCAGTTTTTTCCCAAGTAAAATCTGGCTCTTCTCTTCCAAAGTGACCATATGCTGCTGTTTTCTGAAAAATAGGTCTCTTTAACTGTAAAGTGTCAATAATCCACTTTGGTGTTAAAGGACAATGTTTATTCACAATCTCAATTATTTTCTCCTCATCTACTTTCGCAGTTCCAAAAGTATCCACATTAATACTTGTAGGTTTAGGAACTCCAATAGCATAGCTAATTTGAATTTCACATTTATCTGCTAATCCAGCAGCTACAATGTTTTTTGCAATATATCTTGATGCATACGCACCTGATCGGTCAACTTTTGATGGATCTTTTCCACTAAAAGCGCCTCCACCATGTCTTCCAACTCCACCATATGTATCAACAATAATTTTTCTGCCAGTTAAACCAGCATCAGCTTCTGGACCGCCTTTAACAAACTTTCCAGTTGCATTAATATGCAATTTTGTTTGATTATCCATTAAATCTCCACAAACAGTCTTGATAACATGCTCTGTTATTTGCTCTTTAAGACTTGCTTCTGGAACATCTTCTTTATGTTGTTGTGCAATTACAACAGCTGTTATTCTTTTTGGAACACCATCATGATATTCTATAGAAACTTGACTTTTTCCATCAGGTCCAAGACCTTTAATTATTCCCTCTTTTCTCACAGTCGCTAATCTTTTTGTTAATTTATGTGCTAATAAAATAGGAGCTGGCATTAACTCTTTAGTTTCGTTTGTTGCAAAGCCATACATCATTCCTTGATCTCCTGCTCCTTGTTCAACATGTTCTCCTTCACCTTCTGAAACTCCTTGACTAATATCAGGACTTTGCTCTCCTAAAGAAACAATCACACCACAATCTTCACCATCAATTCCAAACTCAGGATCATTATACCCAATATCTAATAATGTTTTTCTTACAATTTTTTGTACATCTGCAAAACCTTTTGTTGTAATTTCACCCATAACTGCAATTAATCCTTTAGTTGTAGCAGTTTCACACGCAACTCTTGATTCAGGGTCTTGTCTTAATAATTCATCTAATATTGCATCGCTTACCTGATCACATACTTTATCGGGATGCCCTTCTGTAACACTCTCTGATGTAAAATAAGTAATTTTTGCCATTTTTTATACCTCGTTTATTGATTTTTATAAGTAAACTAACATCTCTTTTAATAAATCTTGCTAAAATTATTCCTATAGGAATAATTCATAATATATAGTCTAGGCACGAAAATTATTTATACTCTCCAACATTGTGTTTTTTATGTTACTTAGAGATATTCTTACTGATGATTATGCTATTAATATATTGAAAGTAATGTATGATGATGAAAAAAACTCAACACTAAGTATAAAATCACTTATGGAAACATTTAATTCTAAAAACATTTCAAATTCAATTAATATGTTAGAGCATTTTGAATTAATTATCAAAGAACAAAATGAGAACGGAGGCTCTCTTGCTCTCACAAATAAAGGAAATAAATTTATTGAATCATTTGATGTAATGAAATCTAATTTACTACAAAAAGAAGAAGCTAAAAAAGTTAAAATAAAGTATGAAATTAGAGATGATGAGAAAAAAATTTTACTAGAGTTACAAAAACTTGCTAAAGAAGAAAAAAATGAAAATATTCCATTAAAAATGCTTACAAAAGCTTCAGCAACTAAATTATCAGCATTAAAAAAATCTTTAGAAGAATTAGATCAGCTCAATATTGTAAAAATAACAGAAATATCCAAAGAATCAATGGTAAGCTTAACTGAAAAAGGCCAAGAACTCTTAAAAGAAAAGATTTTAGAAACTTTTTTCTAATTCTATTAATTATGATATATGTATTAAAAGACATAAATGTTTAAATATTGAAAATATCAATAGTATGCTATGCCTGAACCACCACAAAGAATATACAATTTTCAACCACTACCAAAAAAGGGTGCACTT
>CALCXY010000025.1 GCA_937906345.1 Candidatus Woesearchaeota archaeon
TAATTCAACACATATTAATGACGCTACACCTCATATAGAAATTAGATAACATTCATCAACCCAAAATGACAACAAAACATTAATAAAGGTAAAAAATAAAAAGGTGATAACATGGCAGATAAGGGACTAATACACGGAGAATTTACTATTAGGACACATCATCTTATGTTTAATAGATTAAATGCTATACAAGATTTGAGAAAAATCTTTAAAGATCAAAGCGATAACGCACCAGCTCTTTTTAAACAATTATCAGAGGATATTCAAAGAGGTAATGTTGAAAGTGTTCAAGAAGATGTTGAAAAAGAGGAAAAGTTACAAAAACATGATTTTGCAGCTGTAGCAGATGTAGAAGAAATTGCAGTTAAAAATATTTATACTGATGTTTCAGATCATTTAGGAGCAATTATAAAAACTGATTATAAAACTCCCGCTGTTAAGAAAAAAGTTATGAGTACTGTACAAGGAACCTGTAAAGCATTAGTAGGAGTATTAGATAAAATTAGAGCCATGTGGGTTAATTTAAAAAGTGATAGAATAAGAATGCAAAATTTAAGAATTTATGATGAAGAAGGAAATGAAATTAATAAAGCTAGAAAGGATATAAGGAATGTAATCACTTTTTCAAATAATCTTGGAAAAGTAGCTGGAGACCTTGCAGATGAAAAATTAAATGACGATAAAAAATTAAATGATTTATTAACTAAATTTAAAATAGATATAGCTGGAATCACTAAACTCATTTTAGAATTTCATCAAAACCTTATTTTAATTGTGAGACATTTACATAAACAGGATGAAAAATTCTTTGCACAAATTCAAGGTCTCCAAACAGAAGGTTTTCCTTCTGATGATTTAAAAAAGGATTTAGAGGCAAAGGCAAGAATAGCAGCAGAAGAAAAAGAAACTGAAGACCTTGGAGAAGAGAGAAGTGTTTTCTTATTTAGATTGTGTAAACAACGTTACCAAGAAGCTTCTCAAAAAGCAGCATAATCACTCAATACTAACTTCTTTACCAAGAAATTCCTCCAGCATACAATAATCAATAACAAAATTTCTCTAATTTTAATCAGAACATTTATATAGCAGTATAACTCATAAATGCATAATGAAACAAGAAGAATTACAAGAGGTATGTGAGAAAATCCAAATCTCAAAGAATAAATTAGTTAAAATATTAGATTTAGTTTCTAAACCTTCATTAAAAAATATTCAATGCGAATTTGAAGATAGATAACTTTGAATAACCTCTTTAATCGATAATTAAGGCATTAATCATTTCTATTTAAAATGAGTAATAAAGAATTCATAAAGAAGAGAATATTTTTTTAATCTATTAGGGTTATTCAAATAATTTTCAAAGCAATGAGCAAATTCTTCTTTAATAAAATGTGAATATCCTTCAAGAGATGAGAATTTAACTGTTGAAAAGGTCTTTAATAGAAGTATTGCAAATTGTCTCTTGAGATCTTTTGATAACTTTTTTTCAAAAAATACATGTCCTGTCTCATGAAAAAGAACAATCTTTAATTGAGAATAGGATTTTGGATAGATCAAGATTGTATAAATGAGTGGCAAAGTCCTTCCTTTAATGATTTTATTATGATCCTCCTTACAATGGTAGGAAACAAAATAAATTTCAGAAATTGAGGATAAGAACTGGTCAGGAACTTGGTTTAAGATAATCTTGACATCCTCTATATTTGGTTTTTGAGCAGTTTCAGGAAACGCATCCTTTGAGATTAAGATGGTAAGATGTTTAAATTGATAACAATCATAAGTATATGTGTAAATTTCTTTTAATTGAGGAGAAACAATTTCATTGAAACATTTTAATTCTTCTTTATTTAGATTGTGAGGAATTTTTATCTTCATTTATTAATTACTAAGTAATCACTCAATACTAACTTCTTTACCAAGACTTTGTCCAGGCATTCCTGTTTCAAAGATAACTCTAACAGCACCTTTTCCACCATGAGCTGAAGCAACTTTCCCAACAAGAACTTTCTTTAACTTTCCAGGAGCATTCCAAGTAACTTTCTTACCTACTAATGCACTAGCTTTCTCCTTATCTGAAACACCTTCTGGAATGATAATAAGATGATTGTGTTTAATAGTATGTCTTCCCATACGATAATTTGCAATTACTCCTTTCATACTATTCAGAAACTCTAAACCATTTAAAAAGCTTTCGTATAGTGGGTTAAGTTACATTAAATGTTAAAGTGATGATACTGGCGCCGATGAGGGCCTTGCTGCTTCACGAAGAGAAGCAGCAAAATAGGCCCCGGCCCAGTATCATCACGACAACACACATTATGTAACTTAACCAGTATAGTGCATTATTTTTTAAAATTTTTAATCATTTTCATAGCTATTTTAAGAAAGATCTTAGTAGGAATTATATTCCCCATAAAAGTAGTTATTCTATTTTTAAAACCATGAATATACACAATTTTCTTTTTACGTAATGCACGTAAGCATCCTAGAACTACATCTTTAGGATCTGCAAACTTACTCATATCCATATCAGTGAAAAACTCTGTTCTTGTAGCTCCTGGACATAATGCAATTACATGAATACCTTTGCCTTTTAATTCAGCATAAAGTGCTTTGCTAAAACTCAAAACAAATGCTTTAGTAGCTGCATAGACACTAAAATTAGGCATTGGAACAAATCCCATGGTAGAAACTACTTGAATAATAGATCCATTTTTAATAAAAGGTATAACATCATAACTTAAATCAACTAACGCTTTTACATTTAAATCAATCATAGCTAATTGCTTTTCTTTATCAGAAGATGCAAACTCACCAAACGTTCCAAACCCTGCATTATTAACTAACAAACCAACAGTAACATCATCCTTTACTAACTGTTCCTTAATTTTTCCTCTCTTAGAATCATCAGTCAAATCCAAAGGAAAAATCTTTACTTTACTCTCTAACTTTTTACCAATCTCAACCAACCTTTCCTTACGCCTAGCAATTAACCATAACTCATCAAATTTCCTATCTAATTGTTTTGCAAATTCTAAACCAATTCCAGAAGAAGCTCCTGTGATAATACATATTGTTTTCATAAAAAAAGAAAATTACTCTCCACTTTTAACTGTTACTAATTCTACACCAAATGCTTTTCTCCAATCTTTTCTAAATTCTTCTAAAACTTCTTTAGGCACATCTGGTTCTAAGCTAAAATAAAATTTTCTCGCTATAAGTCGTTCAGCAATCATCAATTTTCTTGCATCCTCTATAGATAGAAGGGGTCCATCTTTATAATCATAAAGCAGTTTACTTCTCATCTTAGAATCAACAACTGTTGGTTCTTTATTATCTCTCATCCTTACAACCCATTCATGATACTCTTTTGCTTGAGAAATGTAATGTTCAGCTCCTGCCTGAATTGTAATCCCAATATGTGGACTCACAATTTCATGGCTTGCAACCCTTTTACGAAGATTCTTAGTTCTAGTAAGAGTATATCCTGCCCACTCACAAGCACTTGCAAAAAGTATTGTCGGAATTAAAAGACCCATTAATGCTATCCTCGCACCATAACTCAAACCCTTCCTAATGCTTTTCTCAGGATTTTCAATATGAGGTGCTTGCACATAATTATCAACAGAAGTATCTTGTTGTCTTCGATATAGCATTGCAACTCTTTACAAGAACTTATTTATAAGCATATAGATTGTAAAGAATATACATCTACATATTAATTATCTATTTAATTTCGTCAACTGATTTTATGGATCTGCTACGACCAAATTTACCATCATTATCTTCAATTCTATCAAAATGGATATTCCTAATAATTTCTTTTACTCTTTCAATACTACTGGCAAAATACATAATTTTCCCATCACATTCATCTTGTTCTAACATTTTCTGAATTGCAACCTGAGTGATTTCAATTACTGCATCATCTTTTTCTTGACCTAATGATTTTACCAAGGGAGCAAAAAATCCTGATAGAGAGCCAATCCAAAATAGTATACTCTTAGAGTTTACACCAACTTTCTGAACATAAACCACATCATGAGATAGTAAATTATGATCAATCTCAACAATATAAACACTACCAGATTTAGTGATTACCTTATACTTTTTTCCCATAGATTAGTTATTATAAATTCAAGTATATAAAATTTGCTAGAATATAGTCTCTACTTTATTTCTAATCATATTCAAAGCACTACCTGCTTTAAACCATTTAATCTGCTCATTAGAAAAAGTATGTTTACAAATTAGAACATCTGTTGATCCATCACTATGCTTTACAGTAACATCAACATCTTTTCCAACCATAATAGAGACATTATTAATTGAAACCAAATCATCTTCTTTAATTTTATCATAATCTTCTTCATGAACAAACCATAAAGGTAAAATTCCTTGTTTTTTCAAATTAGTCTCAGCAATCCTAGCAAAGCTTTTGCAAATAATACTAACACACCCTAAATAACGAGGTTCCATAGCTGCATGTTCTCTAGAAGATCCTTCTCCATAATTAGTATCACCAATAACAACCCATCCTTTACCTTTTGATTTATATTGTCGAGCAATAGTAGGATAAGGAACATCTTCAACGTTAGTCAATAAATTCCTACCTGTCCCAACTTTATCAGTAAAAGCATTTACAGCACCTGTATACATATTATCACTTATTTTATCTAAATGTCCTCTGTATTTTAACCATGGCCCTGCTGGACTCACATGATCTGTTGTGCATTTACCTTTTGCTTTTACTAAAACAAAGAGATCTTTAAAATCAGTATCTATATTCCACTCTGAAAATAATTCTAAAAATGATAATCTGTCACTATCTTCTTTAATCTCAACTTCACCTTGACCGGTAGATGGTTCAAAACCACTTATATCATTTACAAAACCATTTTGAGGCAACTCATCCCCTTTAGGCGCATCCAGCTTAAATGAGCCATTTTCAGTTTCAATAGCATCTGTTAAAGGATTAAAATCTAATCTTCCAGCTAAAGCATACGCAGTTACAATCTCTGGTGAAGCAATAAAAGCATGAGTCTCAGGATTTGCATCATTTCTACTCTTAAAATTCCTGTTAAATGAAGAGAGTATTGAATTTTTCTCACCTTCTTTAATATCTATCCTAGTCCATTGACCTATACAAGGTCCACAAGCATTTGCTAACACCACTCCTCCAATTTTCTCAAATGATTCTAATTGACCATCTCTTTGTATAGTTTTATGCACTTTTTCTGATCCAGGAGTTATCATAAACCCGCATTTTGATTTAATTCCTTTTTCAGCAGCTTGTTTTGCAAGTGAAGCTGCTCGAGACATATCCTCATAAGAACTATTTGTGCAACTTCCAATTAAAGAATACGTTAACTCTAAAGGCCATGCATTATCTTTTGCATCACTTCCCATTTTACTGACAGGCCTTGCTAAATCAGGGGTAAAAGGTCCAACAATATGCGGCTCTAAAGTATTCAAATCAATTTCAATAACTTTATCAAAGAACATAGTAGGATTATCTTCTATTTCTTTATCAGCTTGTAAATCCTCTTTAATATTTTCAATAATCTCAACAATCTCTCCTCGTTGTGTAGCTTTCAAATACAAAGAAGTATGTTCATCATAAGGAAATAAACTTGTTGTTGCTCCAATCTCAGCACCCATATTAGTGATTGTAGCTTTTCCAGTTGCGCTAATGCTTCTAGCACCTTCTCCAAAATATTCAATAATATAACCTGTTCCTCCTTTAACTGTTAATTTTTCAGCAACTTTTAGAATAATATCTTTAGGAGCTGTCCATCCAGATAATTTACCATTAAGTTTCACCCCTATCAATTTAGGCATAGTAATGCTCCAAGGCTCTCCAGCCATGACATCAACTGCATCAGCACCACCAACACCAATAGAAATCATACTTAATCCTCCAGCATTTGGAGTATGAGAATCTGTTCCAATCATAAACATTCCAGGAACTGCATAATTCTCTAAAACAACTTGATGAATAATCCCACTACCAGGTTTCCAAAAACCCATTCCATATTTATTTGCAGCTGATTTTAAAAAAGCATACACTTCATTATTTTCAGTTAATGCAACATCTAAATCACTTGTAGCTCCTTTCTCAGCTCTAATTAAATGGTCACAGTGAACACTTGTATTCACCTCAACTTTCTCCATGTTCGTTAATATAAATTGAAGAATTGCCATTTGTGCTGTTGCATCCTGCATTGCAACCCTATCAACATTGATAGTAACATCTTCTTCTCCTTTTTTAGCATCTTTAATATCTTTCATATGAGTAAAGAGAATTTTCTCAGCAAATGTTATAGGCCTCCTTAAAATCTTACGAGCTTCTGCTAATTTTAATTTGTATGTATCAAAAAAAGTTGAGATTTCTTTTGGATCTAAGAGCATTTTTTTCTAAAATAAGGAATAATATTGAACTTATAAAACTTTAGTTTGGATCATAAAACCAAATTTGAATAACAGAGTATAAGTTTAAATACAAGCTAATATTCCCTTTTAACATGGGAGAATTAATTTCTTTTGAAAATAATAAATGGAATATTCCTGATAATCCTATTATAGGTTTTATTGAAGGTGATGGGGTAGGAGTTGATATCACTCCTGTTGCTAAAAAAGTATTTGATGCTGCTGTAGAAAAAGCATACAAAGGAAAAAAGAAGATTGAATGGGAAGAAATTATTGTCTCTAAAAAAGCAGTAAAAAGAGGAGATGAATTATTACCTAAAGACTCATTATCACGAATAAAAGAACTAGGCATAACAATTAAAGGACCTTTAGAAACTCCTGTTGGTGGAGGACATAGAAGTTTAAATGTTTCTTTAAGACAAATTTTCGATTTATACCAATGTGTTCGCCCTGTGCGATACTTTAAAGGAATTCCTGCTCCTGTTAAAGAACCAAATAAAGTAGATGTTGTTATTTTCAGAGAAAACACAGAAGATGTATATGCAGGTATTGAATACGAATCACAAAGCCCTGACGCAAAAGACATTATCACATTAATTGGAGCAAAAGGTAAAGAAATCAAACCAGATTCTGGAATTGGTATTAAACCCATAAGTGAATCAGGATCAAAGCGAATTATAAAAGCTGCTGTAGATTACGCAATACAAAAGAATAGAAAATCTGTAACCTTAGTGCATAAAGGAAATATCATGAAATTTACAGAGGGCGCATTCAAAGCGTGGGGTTATGAAATGATAAAACAAGATTACAAAGATAAAGTTGTTTTTGAAGAAGACTTAGAAGATAATCCTCCTAAAGACAAAATTCTCATAAATAACAGAATAGCAGATGCTATGTTCCAACAATTACTCCTAAGACCTGACGAATATGATGTTATTGCAACCATGAATCTTAATGGCGATTATTTAAGTGATGCAGCTGCAGCTCAAGTTGGAGGCTTAGGAATTGCACCTGGTGCAAATATTGGTGAACGTTTAGCAATTTTTGAAGCAACTCACGGAACTGCACCAAAATATACTGGACAAGACAAAGTAAATCCAAGTTCTCTTATCTTGTCTGGAGTTTTAATGCTTGAATTCATGAACTGGAAAGAAGCTGCTGATTTAATAACTCAAGCATTAGAAAAAACAATCCAAAATAAAACTGTTACGTATGATCTAGAAAGGCAAATGCAAAATGCAAAACTTCTAAAGTGTTCTGAGTTTGGTGATGAGATTATTAAGAATATGTAATAATTTCTATTTTATCATTTTCCTTGTTTCTTTAAATCAGCAAAATACTGTCTTGTACCTGGAACCACTTTTCTACGTGAGTGAAGAATCTGATTTGTTGTGAGCCATTGGGATTTTTCAACTTCTGGTCTTTCAACAAAATTATCAGCACGCACTTGTCCTTGAGAGGCATGATAAGGAGAAGTATATACTCTAAAATATTCAGGTCTATCTCCAGCTGCATTTGCATCAGCATAATCAACTTTAAATATTCTATAGGGGTATGTTCTTTTTGGATCATTATCTAAAGCAACTAATTTTAATCCTATTTCTTGCCATACCTCCCGTTCTAATGCTTGAAAATCGGTTTCACCATTCTCCTTTTTCCCACCAGGTAAAATCCAATGACCTGGAAAAGATTTTCCTTCTGCTTGCCTAACTAAAAGGTGTTTTCCTTCCTGATTAAGTAAATCAATGGCAACAGCATAATTCCTTAAATGACAATATCTAGGAAGATTTTCATGAATATCTAGCATTCTTCTTAAATAATCATAACCTTCTCTATGATTATATTTTTTCTCTCTAGAAGAATAAATTGCATCAAAAAAATCCTCTGTTGTCTTAAAATAAAGAGTAGGTCTCACTCCAAAAACTTTTTCTGGTTGATTAGGATGAATAAGGATTGTTGGTTTTCCTATTTGAGCAGCTTCTTGCATTTCAGCTTTTGAACCTGTAGAATCAAAACCTAATGGAAAATAACCTATTACAATATCTGATTTATTTACAAACCAATATAAATCTCTATGAACAGTATGAGCTTTAGCTTTTTGAGTGTCTTTTCCATCTGCAATTTCAATAGGCACTATAGGAATAATAAAATCTTGAAGTTGTTGTCTAAACTCTGTTAATAAATTCCTTGCCCTAGTTTTTTTTGCAGCTACTGATTGAGAATCTTTAGGATTCTCTTTAATATCAGTTATAGGACCAACACTATATGCTACTATGGGGTCTTCACTATTGAGTAATTTTACTAATGTTTCATCAGATCCTCCTCTTGGAATTACTAATAATCTCTTTGGAGTTTTTTTACTTTTTTCACTTTTTCTAAAAGGATAAATAGATTCTGCGACATTAACTTCATGAGCCATCCAATCTAAAACTTGTCTTTCACTACTTGGATAATGAGTATGTCTTAATCTATTATGTAATACATGAGGATCATCTATTAAAGTAACAATATAATCAATCGGAGCAGCATCATGTAACTCTTGGATTTGATGTTGTTTAAATATAATATCAGGAACATCACCATGTGATAAATGCATGGTCATAGGTGCATCAATTATAAGATGCTCATCATCCATTTGTCTGGCAAGATTAGCTGCTTTTGATATTGCACTACTCCTTAATATTTGCTGATAAGAAAAACCTATATGGGCAGTTCTAACATCTGGAGTGTGCCAATTTAATTGAGCATCTCCAGCTACAATCTCTCCTAGAGATAAAACATTCATGGGTTTTTCATAAAATTGTTGAGATAATCCCAGAGTATTAGCTACTAAATCAGATTTACCTACTTTTGGTATTCCGGTAAGTAAAATAGTTGTCATACTGTTAAGAATGATCTAAAACTTATAAATATTTACAAACTATAAACTATAAATTCCGTAATTCTTACGATAATTGTGGTTCTCAACATACCACTATATTTAAAAATATTAAATAGTTATCACAATTATGCTTAAAGCTATTCATCATGAAAAAAATCTTACTAAGGGAAATAGAGATGATATTGGTATAATAACTCTATGGACTAGAAAAGAAGCAATCACAAAACACTTAAAAAAAGAAACATATGGTTTTGTGGGTCAATTATATTCAAAGGATGAAGGAATAAGTTATTTAATAAGAAATTGTTTAGCAAATAAAACAATCAGGCATCTTATGCTCTTAGGAGTTGATTTATATAATTCTGGAGATGCACTTTTAGCATTAATAAAAAATGGAATAGATGAAAATCATAATATTATTGGAATATCTAATGCAGCAATTCATAAAGAAATACCTAAATTAGCTATTGATAATTTTAGGAACCATATCCAAATTCATGATTATAGATCTCTAAAAGAATATGAAAAATTAAATGCTATACTTTCTGAATTAAAACCTTTACCTACGTATGGTTTTTCTGAAACATTTCCAGAGCATAAAATTGAAGCAATAGAATCTTTTCCAACTGATCCTGTGGGTTATAAAGTCATCAATAAAACCATTGGCCAGGCTTGGTTAGAAATTTTAGATATCATCATGAGGTTTGGTATTCGGAAAAAAACAGAATACCATAATGAAATGAAGGAAATTATCAATATGATGGTTGTTATAACTGATGAAGATCCTGAAAACATTAAATGGGAATCTTTTTTTAATTTTACAAAAAAAGATTTAGATGAATACATCCCAATTATTTTAACAGATTTGAATATCAAAGACGTGGAATACACCTATGGAACAAGGCTTAGAAAACATTTTGGTAAGGATCAAATAGAAGAAATCATAGATTACTTAAAAAAAGTTCCTCATACAAGAAGAGCTGTTGCTGTTACTTGGGATGTAAAAAAAGATTTAAAGAACAGCAAAGCACCTTGTTTAGATTTACTACAATTCCTTATTCAAGATAATAAATTGTATTTAGTTGTTTATTTTAGGAGCAATGATATGTTTGATGCTTGGCCAAGAAACGCATTTGCTCTAAGAGCTTTGCAAAACATGGTAAGTAAAAAAATAGGGGTTAATCTTGGAAGTTTAAGCATTATCTCTTGCAGCGCCCATATTTATGATAATTGCTGGGAATTATCAAAAAGCGTATTAAAAGATAATCCTTCTAAAAAAGGATTAAATTTAGACTCAAGAGGAAATCTTGTCATTAATGTCAAAGATAATAACATAGAGGTTGTTCATTATTCTCCTTCAGGAGAAGCCTTGGGAAAATATAGTGGAAAAACAGCTGATGAGATTATACAAAAAATAGTATCACTCAAATCTATCTCCTTACTAAGCCATGCTTTATATTTGGGTGCAGAGCTACAAAAAGCAGAATTAGCTTTGCAAAATAACATTCCTTATACTCAGGATAAAAAATTACCTTTACATCCTTAACCAACAAAAAACAAGATAACAGGTAACATTAAACATCCCATCAAGTGATTCTTTCCAACACCATACTTTGAAGCAATTAATCCAACCATGGTGCTAACAAATAAAATAAATAATCCTAAAAATCCATCAAAAAACAAACTCAACAAAACAATAAAACATAATATACTCATAATTAATTTTTTATAATCAACTTTCATTATTAATGTACAAAACTTTTTAGATAATCTTAATCCTAAAATCACTGCAAAACTAGAAACAATAACAGCACTTAGTAAAAATACCACCATTACCTCAAAACTAATCCCTTCTAATAATTTATTAATAACAAGTATTGCACCATTCCTAGCTTTTCCTAGAGTATACGCTGTTCCAATAGAGATAACTGTATTTGCAGTATTAATTCCTCCAACTAATACTAAAAATCCTTTTTCTTTAATATCACCAACAACCTGTTGAGCAATAATAGCAGCCTGCGAAGATCCAAACCCAGGTAAAAACGCAGCTATAAAACCAATACTAGTAGCACCACCAATAGCTTTTACCAAGCTTAAATTTGGTAAACCAATGGGTGTATCAAAATGCTGCTTAGGAATAGTTGAATCTTGCAATAAACTCAATAAAATCAAACTAAATCCAAACAGTCCAGATAACATATGCAGCATAGGCTGCTCTAATTGAGGAGTATTCAAAACAGCCATACCTAAAAATCCAGAAACAATAAAAACAAAAAAACTGTAAATTTTCTTCATACCTTTTTCTTTAAGAATCATAAATGCAACTATCAATATCAAAACATAGCCAACTATTTCTTTCATTAAAGGCTCTAAAAATTTCATTCCAAAAAGAAAAACAGGGAAAAGTCCAATCCCTAATAATAATGACAAAAAAGATCCAGTAAGTGTTAAGATAACAGCATTATGCCCTTCACCATTTTTTAACATTCTATGTGCAGGTAATAATCCCATAGCTTGATCACTATCTGGCATTCCAAGATAAGTCCCACAAATAGTATCTAAAAAACTATGAGTAATAGCCATTGATATGATAATCACACCAATTCCTAAAAAAGAAAAATACTGCCCTAACCAAGGGGAAATACTCAACAATACTACACTAATCAAGTTCACATGAATTCCTGGAATTAAACCTGTTATTATTCCGCAGCAGATTCCTATTGTGAGTGTGAGTAAGATTTCTATAATCATTTTAATAAAGTTTTGAGCGGCGTGGACGGGAGTATCGTCCCATAGGATTTCGAACCCGCATGGGTTGGGAACCCTCCTGGTTATCGGCCAGGCTCCTTTACCGATTAAGGAGTACCACACCATTACTCAAAACCACAAAGTTTTTATACTTTGTAAGCGTAATAAATTTTGGTTGGGAAACCCGCTTGGTTATCGGCCAGGTTCCTTTACTTTTTTTCTTTATTTTATATTAACATTAATCCTTAATAAGTCGTTCTAAGAAAAAACATGATTATTTTTGGAGAAGTCGGAAATTTATCCCACCAACTCAATCTCATCACCAATCATACTTACTCTGCCTTTATACTCTTGAAGTTTACCAGTTACAACAACTTCATCACCATTAGAAAAAATTTTATCTCCTCCAAATAAAACAACCTCCAGAGTAGAATCATGCTTAACACTTAGATAGATATTATCATTATTTTCAGTGATCTTCTCAACAATCCCTTTTATTTTAATAGTGGTATCAACATCCTGAGAAGTTATCCTAGAGATATCTTTTTCATCAAGTTCAATCATTGAACTTATCAAAGCCAAAGCCAAGATTCCTAACAATCCAGAGCATAAACTTATCCTATAGAGGGTTGATTCTTGCATAACATATTTTAGAATCTAAGCTTTATATGATCTTTTAAGAAAAAACATGATTATTTTTGGAGAAGTCGGAAAGTTTCTGAGAATACTAAAAACCAAGGGAAAAATTAGCCATTAACTAAGAATCATCAACACCAAGGATGAGTTTGCGAGTGTAGAGGGAAATTCCATACGAAGTGTGGAATTTTCCTTTACGAGCAAGGGCAAATTTCCGTAGGAAATTTGACCGTAAACGAATCCATTGGTGGTGTTGATGATTCCACAACTTAAATCATTA